>JBBCJM010000015.1:0-9662 GCA_037190175.1 Paracoccaceae bacterium
GAGCAGCCACATCGCCCCGGTCCCGGGCGAGTGCCGCAGAAGACGCTTCTGGCCGGCGACCATGCCGATGAAGAACAGCAGCAGCCAGGCGGCGCGGTTGAACTCGTAGGGCGCCTGGCCGGTCAGTTCCTGATCCAGATAGCCGAACTGCACCGCGATCCCCCCGGCCATTGCCCTGTGGACAGGCCGGGGGCGCGGGGCTAAACGGGGCCGTCACAATCCCCGAGGCGCCCCCACAATGCCGTCGCTGAACGACATCCGCTCGACCTTCCTCGACTTCTTCGCCCGCAACGGGCACCGGGTGGTGGACAGCTCGCCCCAGCTTCCCCGCAACGACCCGACGCTGATGTTCACCAACTCGGGCATGGTGCAGTTCAAGAACTGCTTCACCGGGGTGGAGAAGCGCGACTACGTGCGGGCGACCACGGCGCAGAAATGCGTGCGCGCGGGCGGCAAGCACAACGACCTCGACAACGTGGGCTATACCGCGCGGCACCATACCTTCTTCGAGATGCTGGGGAATTTCAGCTTCGGCGACTATTTCAAGGAAGGCGCGATCCCCTTCGCCTGGGAGCTGCTGACCAGGGATTTCGGCATCGCCAAGGACAAGCTGCTGGTCACCGTCTATCACACCGACGAGGAGGCCGCGGCGATCTGGAAGAAGGTCGCGGGCCTGCCCGACGAGCGCATCATCCGCATCACCACCGACGACAACTTCTGGCGCATGGGCCCCACCGGCCCCTGCGGCCCCTGCACGGAAATCTTCTACGACCACGGGCCCTCGATCTGGGGCGGCCCGCCGGGCAGCGCGGAACAGGACGGGGACAGGTTCATCGAGATCTGGAACCTGGTCTTCATGCAGAACGAGCAGATGCCGGACGGCAGCCTGCGCGTGCTCGACATGCAGTCGATCGACACCGGGATGGGGCTGGAGCGGATCGGCGCGCTGCTGCAGGGCAAGCACGACAACTACGACACCGACCTGATGCGCAGCCTGATCGAGGCTTCGGCGCAGGCGACTTCCAGCGACCCCGACGGCCCGGGCAAGGTGCACCACCGGGTGATCGCCGACCATCTGCGCTCGACCTCCTTCCTGATCGCCGACGGCGTCATGCCCTCGAACGAGGGCCGCGGCTATGTGCTGCGCCGGATCATGCGCCGGGCGATGCGCCACGCGCATATGCTGGGGGCGAAGGATCCGGTGATGTACCGGCTGGTCCCGGCGCTGATCCGCCAGATGGGCGCGGCCTATCCCGAACTGCCCCGCGCCCAGGCGCTGATCGAGGAGACGCTGAAGACCGAGGAGACCCGGTTCAAGACCACGCTGGACCGCGGGCTGCGGCTGCTGGACGACGCCCTCGCGCGCAGCCCCGAGGGCGCCGAGCGGCCGGGCGCGGCCGCGTTCCGGCTCTACGACACCTACGGCTTCCCGCTGGACCTCACGCAGGACGCGCTGCGCGAGCGGGGCCGCAAGGTGGACGTGGCCGGCTTCGACGCCGCGATGGAGGAGCAGAAGACCAAGGCGCGCGCCGCCTGGGCGGGCTCGGGCGAGGCGAAGGACGCGCGGATCTGGTTCGACCTGGCCGAAGAGCATGGCGCCACCGAGTTCCTGGGCTACGACACCGAGACCGCCGAGGGCGTGATCCAGGCGCTGGTGCGCGACGGCGCGGGCATCGGCGCGGCCGAGACCGGCACCCAGGTGCAGATCGTCACCAACCAGACCCCGTTCTACGCGGAATCCGGCGGGCAGGTGGGCGATGCCGGGTTGATCCGCACCGACACCGGCCTTGCCCGCGTCACCGACACCCGCAAGGCGCAGGGCGTGGTCTACCACCTCGCCGAAGTGGCGGAGGGCACCATCCTCAAGGGCCAGCCGGCCAAGCTGGAGGTCGATCACGCCCGCCGCAGCGCGATCCGCGCCAACCATTCGGCCACCCACCTGCTGCACGAGGCGCTGCGGCGCAGCCTGGGCGAGCATGTGGCGCAGAAGGGCAGCCTGAACGCGCCCGACCGACTGCGCTTCGACTTCAGCCACAACAAGGCCTTGACCCCCGCGGAACTGGCGGCGGTGGAGGCCGAGGTCAACGCCTTCGTCCGCCAGAACGCCCCGGTGGAGACCCGGATCATGACGCCGGACGCCGCCCGGGCGCTGGGCGCCCAGGCGCTTTTCGGCGAGAAATACGGCGACGAGGTGCGGGTGGTCTCGATGGGCCGGCTGGCGGGCTCGGGCAAGGGGACGGACGGGGCGACCTACAGCCTGGAGCTTTGCGGCGGCACCCATGTGGCCCGCACCGGCGACATCGGCGCCTGCGTCCTGCTGGGCGAAGGGGCGTCGAGCGCGGGCGTGCGGCGGATCGAGGCGCTGACCGGGCAGCCCGCGCTCGACTACCTGCGGGGGCAGGACGCGCGGCTGGCCGAGGTGGCCGCCACGCTGAAGGCCCCGGTGGGCGAGGTGGTGGAGCGGGTGCGCGCGCTGGCCGAGGAACGCCGGACGCTGCAGAACGAGGTGGCGCAGCTGCGCCGCGACCTCGCCATGGGCGGCAAGGGGGCGGAGCCCGAGGCGAGGGAGGTCGGCGGCGTGAGGTTCCTGGCCCAGACCCTGAACGGCGTCTCGGGCAAGGACCTGCCGGCGATGATCGACGGGCTGAAGGGCCGCATAGGCTCGGGCGTGGTGCTGCTGATCGCCGACGCCGGGGGCAAGCCCGCGGTGGCGGCCGGCGTCACGCCGGACCTCACCGCGCGCATCTCGGCGGTCGATGTGGTCAGGGCGGCGGTCGAGGCGCTGGGCGGCAAGGGCGGCGGCGGCCGGCCGGATCTGGCGCAGGGCGGCGGCGCGGATTTCGCCCGCGCCGATCAGGCGATCAGGGCGGCCGAGGCCGCATTGGAGGGATAGATGCCGGCAGCACTCTGGATCGCGCATGTGACGGTGACCGAGCCCGAGGCCTATGGCCGCTATGCCCAGGCCGCCGGCCCCGCCATCGCCGCGCATGGGGGCGTGTTCCTGGCCCGCGGCGGCCGCTACGTGCAGCTGGAAGGCAACGACCGCGCCCGCAACGTGGTGGCCCGCTTCCCCTCGCTGGAGGCCGCGGTGGCCTGCTATCACTCGCCCGAATACCAGGCCGCGCTAAGCCACGCCAGGGGCGCCTCGGTGCGCGACCTGGTGGTGGTGGAGGAAACGGCCGGATAGGCCGCCCGGCTTTCCGCCGCTGAAAATTTCCGCGCGGGCATGACCCATATGGGCCATGCGCACCCCGGCGATTCGCCGGAAGCTGCCATCCGGCAACAGTTTGTCCCGGAGAGTGCAGATGAGACGTGCGAGTTTGACGGATGCCGTTCCGGCGTCGGTGTCTATCAATAAGACCCTCTCGGCCTTTTTTGTATGCTCAACCTTATTTTTTTCCGGATGTGAAAATATCGCACCAGACGACATTATAAATGCCTATAATAACTCTATGATTTCCACTTACGGGCAAGGTGCGGCTTCATCTCATGGATTGCTGGTCGGCAGCAATTACGGAATGCCTGTGCAGTCTGCAACCCCTAGCGCAAATCCCCCGCCACGTGTGGCGGCTAACGCTGCTCACTGCGTCAGTTATTCTGGAAATCCCGCATCGACCGCATTCTTCAAGGGCAGCGTAACCAACAACTGCTCGAAAACAGTATGGGTTAGCTACTGCGCCATAAAAGACTGCCAATCATCTGCAAATTTCTACAATTCTGCCGTCACATTGAAGCCCGGTCAAAGGCAAGCTGCCGATCTAGATGGGAGAGGTATAAGGTATGCGGCATGTTTTTACAGCGAACCACACTATGACACACCAACTGTAACCAATAGAACTAACGGTGCGTATAATTGTAATTAGCATTCGACAGAGGTTCATCCGGCCGTGCACCGCATACACCAGATCGCGAGCTGTGTGGAATTCAGCCAGTATCGTCATCGCCTCGGCGTTGACCTCATAGACAATCAGATAGGTAATTCCAACATGATCAGACTGAGTTTGACCGCCGCAGCCGCCATCGTCGTCCTGTCCCTTCAGGGGGCGCAGGCGGCGACCATCGACCTCTCGTTCATCGCAAACACCGGCGGGGTCGATTCCCCCTTCCAATACCCCCAACCGGACATATCGGCATCCACCATCCTGCAAACTACCGACCACTATCTGGCTATCTCGGAGAGCGCCTCCGCTTCCGGCTCGTATGGATCGGGCTCGTTCGCGGCGAACATGTCCGGCAATTCCGCGACCGGCGAAATCAAGGCCGACCTCCGCGTCAGCCGCACCGGGCAGGAGTCCGATGGTTGCTGCGCGCCCATTCCCCACCTGTATGCCTACCTTTCCATCGCGGAACAATTCCTGTTGACCGGAACCGGAACCTTCAGCGTCTATGCGCTGGTGGATGCGGCATGGGCGGGCCCTCAGGTCTGGTTTACTTACAACCTGCGCACCTGGAATCACGATACCCATGTGATGGGCCATGACCATTTCACGGTCGATACTTCCGGAGCGCCGGAAGAGGTGAGCTCGATCAGCAATTCCGGTTCCATTACGGATCATCTGCTCGTGGCCAGCGTCGATATATGGGACGCGGACAGTTCCCTGCAATATTTCGACATCACGCTGAACGCCTCCATCGCCACCTGGTCCTATCCCGCATTTCTGGACGCGGGGCATACGGCGACCTTCATGTTCGCGACGACCGGCGATCTGGTCGCCACGCCGGTGACGCCCGGCTTCCTTTCCAATCCGGCCATCCTCAACCCGCCGCCCGTCGCGCCGGTGCCGCTGCCGGCTTCGGCGCTGCTGCTGCTCGGCGGGTTGGCCGCGCTCTTCGGGCTGCGCCGCCGCAGGGCGCCGGCCACCGCCTGACCTATTCCCCCGGCTGTGCCGTAAACGGTATCGCGCGCCCCGCCCCTGCGGGGTGCGCCGTCATTCCGCGGTCCGCAGCACGATCCGCACCAGTTCCGCCTGCCGCCGGGCGCCGGCCTTGGCCAGCGCCGTCTTGATCTGCCGGCGCACGGTGTGGATGCTGACCTCGCGCGCCGCGGCGATTTCGGCGGGGGTGCAGTCCTCCGCCAGCAGCAGCGACACCTCCGCCTCGGTCCGGGTCATGCCGAACCGCCGCATCAGGGGCGCGCAGCGGTCCGCCGCCGGCCGGAGGCGTTCCAGCGCCAGCAGCAGGCAGGGCGCGCCGGGCACGGAGAGCAGCCCGAAGGGGGCGGTCACCGGCCGCTCCGGCGCGAAGACCGCGCTGCGGCAGAGATAGCCGCCCGGATCCCGGCCCAGCCGGAAGCTCGACGCCCCGCGATGCAGGTCGCCCGAGCCGTGCCGCAGCGCGGTCAGCGCGCGGCCCAGCGCGGCCTCCGCCGCGGGGTCGGCCAGGCCGAGCCTGCCGCCCAGATCCTGCCGCAGCGGATTGCCTGCCGCGAGCAGCGCCTGCGCCCCGGCATCGGCCCAGAGAATGCGCCGGTCCGCCGCCAGAAGCAGAAGCGCAGCCTCGGGCCCCGCCTGAAGCTGCTGCGCCGCGAAGGTCTGGATCCGGGCGGTGTCGAGCATCCGGCCGATCTCGAACGCCTGTTGCACATGCGGGATGAGCAGGCCGGCAAGTTCCAGCCAACGCTTCTCCAGCCGTTCCCCGTCGCGGCGGGGGATATTGCCGCCGAAAACCATGATCCGGTCGCTCTCGCGGAACAGGACCGCGCCGCCGCCCGCGACGATATCCTGCTGCGGGCGCACCCAGTCGTTATAGAACTCGCTGTGCTGCATATGCGCCCAATCCCACAATTTTTTTGTGGGAACGGGTTGTCCGACAGGCGCCGCGGCAAAGCCCGGCGCCCAGCCGTTCTTCGCGCCGTAATATTCGTCGTAGGTGCGCAGATAGTCCGGGTCGTATTGCGAGGTCACCACATTCAGCGCCCGGCCCACCCGCAGGTCATGTCCGAAAAGATGGGTTCTGATGCCGCCCGCGAGCACGGACAGCCGTTCCAGAACGTCCTGCCAGCGGGTCGGATCAACGGCCGCCGAATAGATCAGCGCGGTGATCTGGCTGTAGTCTTCGACATCGAAAACCGTCGCACTCATATCATGCCACCCCGACCAGTGCGGCAAGGCTAGCATGAAGATTCCGCTCTCGAAAGCGTTCGCCTCACCCCTCGCTGCGCGACTGCCGCTTGCGCTCGTGCGGGTCGAGGAACCGTTTGCGCAGGCGGACGATCTTCGGCGTCACCTCCACCAGTTCGTCGTCGGCGATATAGGCGATCGACTCTTCCAGCGACATCCGCACCGGGGGGGTCAGCCGCACCGCCTCGTCCGAGCCGCTGGCCCGGATGTTGGTCAGCTTCTTGCCCTTCAGCGGGTTCACCTCCAGGTCGTTGTCGCGGGAATGCTCGCCGATGATCATCCCCACATAGACCTGCTCCTGCGGCCCGATGAAGAGCCGCCCGCGTTCCTCGAGGTTCCACAGCGCATAGGCGACCGAGACGCCGGCCTCCATCGAGATCAGCACCCCCTGCCGGCGGCCCTGGATCGGCCCTTTCCATTCGGCCCAGCCGTGGAAGATGCGGTTCAGCACGCCCGTGCCGCGGGTGTCAGTCAGGAACTGGCCGTGAGAGCCGATGAGCCCGCGCGAGGGGACATGCGCCACGATCCGGGTCTTGCCGGCGCCGGCGGGCTTCATCTCCACCAGGTCGCCCTTGCGCTCGCCGGTCAGCTTGTCGATCACCGCGCCGGTGTATTCGTCGTCCACGTCGATGATGACTTCCTCGACCGGCTCCAGCCGCGCGCCGCCTTCCTCGCGGGTGATCACCCGGGGGCGCGAGATCGACAGCTCGAACCCCTCGCGGCGCATGTTCTCGATCAGCACGCCCATCTGCAACTCGCCGCGGCCCGAGACCTCGAAGGCCTCGCCGCCGGGCGTGTCGGCCACCCGGATCGCCACGTTGGATTCCGCCTCGCGCATCAGCCGCTCGCGGATCACGCGGGACTGCACCTTGGCGCCGTCGCGCCCGGCCAAAGGCGAGTCGTTGATGCCGAAGGTCACGGTGATGGTGGGCGGGTCGATGGGCTGGGCGGGCAGGGCGGTGTCCACCTCCAGCGCGCAGAGCGTGTCGGCCACGGTGGGTTTCGTCATCCCCGCGATGGTCACGATGTCGCCGGCCTCGGCGGCGTCGATGGGCTGCTGCGACAGCCCGCGGAAGGCCAGCACCCGGGTCACCCGGAACTGCTCGATCCGCTCGCCGCTGCGCGACAGCGCCTTGATGGTGGTGCCGGGCTCCACCCGGCCCGATTCCACCCGGCCGGTCAGCACCCGGCCGAGGTAGGGGTCGTAGGCCAAAGTGGTGGCCAGCATGCGGAAGGGTTCGGCCGCCCGCGCCAGCTGCCGCGGCGGGGGCACGTGCCGCAGGATCAGGTCGAACAGCGCGGAGAGGTCCTGCCGCGGCCCGTCCAGTTCCGCATCCGCCCAGCCGGCGCGGCCCGAGGCATAGACGTGGGGGAAATCCAGCTGCTCGTCGCTGGCGCCCAGGTTGGCGAAGAGGTCGAACACCTCGTTCAGCGCCCGGTCGGGCTCGGCGTCGGGCTTGTCCACCTTGTTCAGCACCACGATGGGGCGCAGGCCCAGCGCCAGCGCCTTCGAGGTGACGAACTTGGTCTGCGGCATCGGGCCTTCGGCCGCGTCCACCAGCAGGCAGACGCCATCGACCATGGAGAGGATCCGCTCCACCTCGCCGCCGAAGTCGGCGTGGCCGGGGGTGTCGACGATGTTGATCCGCGCGCCCTTCCATTCCACCGAGGTGGCCTTGGCCAGGATGGTGATCCCGCGCTCGCGCTCGATGTCGTTCGAATCCATCGCCCGCTCGGCCACCGCCTGCCCCTCGCGGAAGGCGCCGGACTGGCGCAGCAACTGGTCGACCAGCGTGGTCTTGCCGTGGTCGACGTGCGCGATGATGGCGATGTTGCGGAGTTCCATGGGCGTCCCGGTTGGCTTGCGGTGCCGCGCACTACACCAGCGCGCGCCGAATGGCCAGCAGGTCGGGCGCGACGCTCAGACGCCGACGTCGGGGCCCATGCAGGCCAGCGGCTCGGCGCTTTCGGCCACCACGGTCAGCTCGCTGCCCGGCGGCTGGTCCACCACGCGGGCGGTCATGCCGCCGGGGCGGGCGTGGAACAGCCAGCACTGCGGCCCGGGGTCGTCCTCGTAGACGAAGCAGATCGCCTCGCCCTCCTGATACCAGACCCCCTCGCGGCAGGTGTCGCCGGCAAAGGCCCAGACCACGCGGCGGCCGGGCTTGTACTGCTCGATGCCATAGATGAACCCGCCCTGCGCATAGGTCAGGGTGCGCCCGGTGGTGATCGCCTCGAACTCGGCCGCCGAGAGCGGCGCCTCGGCCCGGGCGGCGCCGGCGAGGGTGGCGAGGACGAGGGCGGACAGGACGAAGCGCATCGCGGGGGGCTCCGGGTTCGGGACGGGGCGCAGGTTGCCCGAGCGGGGGGCGGAAGGCCAGTCACGGCTTGCTGAGGGCGCCTCAGCCCTCGTCCAGCCCCACCAGCGCGCGGGCGAAGTCCTCGGGGTCGAAGGGGGCGAGGTCGTCGATCTGCTCGCCCACCCCGATGGCGTGGATCGGCAGGCCGAAGCGGTCGGCCAGCGCCACCAGCACGCCGCCGCGCGCGGTGCCGTCCAGCTTGGTCATCACCAGCCCGGTGACATCCGCCATCCGGCGGAAGGTCTCCACCTGGCTCAGCGCGTTCTGGCCGGTGGTGGCGTCCAGCACCAGTAGCGTGTTGTGCGGCGCGGTGGGGTCCTTCTTGCGGATCACCCGCACGATCTTGGCCAGTTCCGCCATCAGATCCTCGCGGTTTTGCAATCGCCCGGCGGTGTCGATCAGCAGCAGATCCGCGCCCTCCTCCTGCGCCCTGCCCAGCGCGTCGAAGGCAAGGCTGGCGGGGTCGGACCCCTCGGGCGCGGTCATCACCGGCACGCCGGCCCGCTGCCCCCAGATCTGCAGCTGCTCCACCGCCGCGGCGCGGAAGGTGTCGCCGGCCGCGATCACCACCTTGCGGCCGGCGGCGCGGAACTGGCTGGCCAGCTTGCCGATGGTCGTGGTCTTGCCCGAGCCGTTGACCCCCACCACCAGCACCACCTGCGGTTTCTGTGGATAGAGCGGCAGGGGGCGGGCCACCGGCTCCATGATCCGCGCCACCTCGGCGGCCAGCACCGCGCGCAGCTCCGCGGCCGAGAGCCGCCGGCCCATCTGCGCCGCGGCAATGTTGGCGGTCACCGCCTGCGCGGTGGCCACCCCCATGTCGGCGGCGATCAGCAGTTCCTCCAGGCTTTCCAGCATGGCGTCGTCCACCACCCGGCGCACCGCCTGCGCGTCGGCCTCGGCCCGGCCCAGCAGCCGGCCGATCAGCCCGGGGCGCGGCACGGGCTCGGGGGCGGATGGGGGCGCGGGAGGGGCGGCATCCTCGGCCACCAGCGCCTCCAGCCCCTCGCCGATGCGGTCGGAGGAGCGGAACATCCGTTCGCGCAGTTTCTTGAAGAAGGACATCGCGCCGCTCCCGGTTCTTCCGGCGCCCTTCCCCTATCCCGATGCGGGGGCGAGGGGAAGGGTCGGGGAGTCGGGTGCCCGCCGCGCATGAAGCCGTCCGGCTTTGCGCGGGGGGGGG
>JBBCJM010000016.1:0-6282 GCA_037190175.1 Paracoccaceae bacterium
GACCCGGAGGACTACGGCCCGCTGCTGGACGAGCTGAAGGCGCGCGACGGGGCGACCAGCGTGGAGTTCCGCCAGCGGCTGGCGGCGACCGCCTATGCCCGCACGGCGGCCTATGACGCCGCGGTCTCGGGCTGGATGGCCGGGGCGATGGGCGAGGCCGCGCCGCGGCGGCGGTCCTTCGCCGGCCGGCTGGCGCAGGGGCTGCGCTATGGCGAGAACCCGCATCAGGCCGCGGCCTTCTACCGCGACGGTTCGGGCCGGCCGGGGGTGGCGACCGCCCGCCAGTGGCAGGGCAAGGAGCTGTCCTACAACAACATCAACGACACCGACGCGGCCTTCGAGCTGGTGGCCGAGTTCGACCCCGCCCGCGGCCCGGCCTGCGCCATCATCAAGCACGCCAACCCCTGCGGGGTGGCGCAGGGTGCGACGCTGGCCGAGGCCTATGCGCGGGCCTGGGACTGCGACCGGGTGTCGGCCTTCGGCGGCATCGTGGCGCTGAACCAGGCGCTGGACGGCGAGACGGCGGAGAGGATCGCCGAGATCTTCACCGAGGTGGTGATCGCCCCGGGCGCCTCCGACGAGGCCAAGGCGGTCTTCGCGGCCAGGAAGAACCTGCGGCTGCTGACCACCGAGACGCTGCCCGACCCCCGGGCGGCGGGGCTGGCGTTCCGGCAGGTGGCGGGCGGGTTCCTGGTGCAGGACCGCGACGCGGCCGGGATCTCCCGCGCCGACCTGAAGGTCGTGACGAAGCGCGCCCCCTCCGAGGCGGAGCTGGCCGACCTGATCTTCGCCTTCACCGTGGCCAAGCACGTGAAGTCGAACGCCATCGTCTATGCCCGCGACGGGGCCACGGTGGGGATCGGCGCGGGGCAGATGAGCCGGGTGGACTCGACCCGCATCGCCGCCCGCAAGGCGCAGGACATGGCCGAGGCCCTGGGGCTGGCCGCCCCGCCCACGCAGGGATCGGTGGTGGCCTCCGACGCCTTCTTCCCCTTCGCCGACGGGCTGATCGCGGCGGCCGAGGCCGGGGCGACGGCGGTGATCCAGCCCGGCGGCTCGCTGCGCGACGACGAGGTGATCGCGGCCGCCGATGCCGCCGGGCTCGCCATGGTCTTCACCGGCCGCCGCCATTTCCGGCACTGAGATGCGGCTGATCGGGGCGGTGGCGGCGGCGGTGTTCCTGCTCGACCAGGCCAGCAAGTGGCTGGTCGTGGTGGGGATGGACCTGATGAACCGCGGGACCATCGAGGTCTGGCCGCCCTTCCTCACCTTCCGCATGGCCTGGAACCGGGGGGTGAACTTCGGGCTCATGGCCGGCGACGGCGAGCTGACCCGCTGGCTGCTGGCCGCCGTGGCGCTGGCGATCTGCGCCGCGGTGCTGTGGTGGATGCGCGGCCCGCAGGGCTGGCCCGTGCGGGTGGCGGCGGGGCTGCTGATCGGCGGTGCCTTGGGCAATGTGGTCGACCGGCTGGTCTGGGGCGCGGTGGCCGATTTCCTGAACATATCCTGCTGCGGCATCGACAACCCCTTCGCCTTCAACGTGGCCGACATCTCGATCTTCCTCGGCGCGGTGGGGCTGGCGCTGCTGGCCGGCAGCGGGACGCCGGCCGGGCGAAAGACCCCGTGACGACCGCCGCCCGATGGGCTAAGACGGCGGCACGGGCAGGAAGGAGCGGCGGATGCGGGCGGGACGGTTCGGCTTGGGCCTTGCGGGCGGGGCGCTGCTTCTGCTGGCGGCCTGCGGCGGCGACGGCGAGCCGCGGCTGATGAACCTGCGCCAGACCGGCGACGGGCCGGACGAATTCGCCATCCTGCCGCCGAAGCCGCTGGAACTGCCCGCCTCGCTGCAGGAACTGCCCGAGCCCACGCCGGGCGGGGGCAACCGCACCGACCCCACGCCCCACGCCGACGCCATCGTGGCGCTGGGCGGCCGGGCGGAGGCCGGGACGGCGGGCGATGCCGGGCTCTTGAGCCACACCGGCCGCTACGGCCGCGCCGCCGACATCCGCGCGGTGACCGCGGCCGAGGACCTGGAGTTCCGCCGCAGCAACAAGGGCCGGGTGCTGGAGCGGATCTTCAACGTCAACGTCTATTACCGCGCCTATCGCGACCAGTCGCTGGACCAGCACGCCGAACTGGCCCGCTGGCGCCGCGCCGGCATCCGCACCCCCTCGGCCCCGCCGGAACGCGACTGAGGCCGCCCCGATGGGGGCTTCGCGCCCCCCAGCCAGTGGTTCACTCGAACCAATGGCGTAAACCACTGGCAACCCCGCGGGATATTTTTGGCTCGAAAGAGAAGCGGGAGCGGGGACAATTTGATTCAAACTGTCCCTCATCTTGGTCCAAGTACTCCGCGGGGGTCCGGGGGCGCGAAGCCCCCGGCGCTCTCCACCGATACGACGCCGGCAAGACAGGCGCTCCCGGGCCAGGGGGCCCGCTAGACCGTCACCGCCAGCGGCTCCTGCGCGCCCACGCCGAACACCCGCTTGTAGCGTTTGATCTCCTCGCGCGGCCCCATCGCCTTGTTGGGGTTGTCCGAGAGCTTCACCGTGGGCCGGCCCTCGGCCGCCACCGCCTTGCAGACCAGGCTGAAGGGCGCCAGCGCGTCGCCCTCCACCAGCCCGCGGAAGTCGTTGGTCAGCATGGTTCCCCAGCCGAAGGACACCTTCACCCGCCCGGCGAAGCGCGCGTGCAGTTCCTCGATCTTCTCCACGTCCAGCCCGTCGGAAAAGATCACCAGCTTGGTCGCGGGATCCTCGCCGCGGTCCTGCCACCAGCGGATCGCGGTCTCGGCCCCGCGCGCCGGGTCGCCCGAATCGATGCGGATGCCGGTCCAGCCCGCCAGCCAGTCGGGGGCGCGGGCCAGGAACCCCTCGGTCCCGAAGGTGTCGGGCAGGATGATGCGCAGGTTGCCGTCGTGTTCCTCGTGCCAGTCGGCCAGCACCTGATAGGGCGCCTGCGCCAGCTCGGCGTCGTCCTCGGCCAGCGCGGCATAGACCATCGGCAGCTCATGGGCATTGGTGCCGATCGCCTCGATGTCGCGGCGCATGGCGATCAGGCAGTTGGAGGTGCCGATGAAGGCATTGCCCAGCCCCTCGATCATCGCCTGCACGCACCAGTCCTGCCAGAGGAAGCCATGCCGCCGCCGGGTGCCGAAATCGGCGATCTTCAGCCCGGGGATCGCCCGCAGCCGCTCGATCTTCTCCCACAGCTTGGTCATGGCGCGGGCGTAGAGCACCTGCAGCTCGAACCGGCCCATCCGCTCCAGCACCGCCCGCCCGCGCAGCTCCATCAGCACCGCGAGCGCCGGGATCTCCCACAGCATCACCTCGGGCCAGCGGCCCTCGAAGGTCAGCTCGAACTGGCCGTCGCGTTTCTCCAGGTGGTAGGGCGGCAGGCGCATCCCCTCGAACCATTCCATGAAGTCCGACCGGAACATCTGCCGCTTGCCGTAGAAGGTGTTCCCCCGCAGCCAGGTGCTTTCCCCCCGCGCCAGCGATAGCGACCGCACGTGGTCCAGCTGCTCGCGCAGCTCGCCCTCGTCGATCAGGTCGGCCAGCCGGACGTGCGAGGTCCGGTTGATCAGGCTGAAGGTGACGTTGGTGTCGGGTTTGTTGCGGAAAACCGACTGGCACATCAGGAGCTTGTAGAAGTCGGTGTCGATCAGCGACCGCACCACCGGGTCGATCTTCCAGCGGTGGTTCCAGACGCGCGTGGCGATGTCGACCATGGTGCCGGCCCTCCTTCTCGGCCGCCATCTGAGGCACCCGGGGCGGAAAGTGCAAGCCGGCGTGCGGTTTTTGCCCTGCGGCGGATTGCGGGGGGCGGCCGGCGCCCCCAATATCGCAGAAGCGTGAGGGGGAAGGAGCCGCGATGACCGGGGGGGTTCTGTCGGCCGCATATCTGCCGTTCAGCCTGGCGCTGGGGCTGCTTCTGGGCCTTCTGGCGCTGGAGCTTGCGGCGCTGCTGTTCGGCGGCAGCCTCATCGGGGGTGGCGACGGGGCGGATCTGCCCGAGCCGCCCGCCGATTTCGACCTGCCGCCGGGGGCCGAGCCCGACGTCGCCGCGCTCATCGAGGCCAGCGAGGCGATGCCGGCGGCCCCCTCGGGTGCGCTGGGCCTGCTGGGCCTCGGCCGGGTGCCCTTCGCGGTCTGGCTGGCCTCGGCGCTGGCCGGGTTCGGGATCGGCGGCGTGGCGGTGCAGGGGCTGGCCTCCGCGCTCTTCGGCGGCCCGCTGCCTGTCTGGCTCGCCGTGGTGCCGGCGGCGGCGGCTGGGCTGGGCGCGGCGCGGGTGCTGGCCGGGATCGTCGGCAATCTGGTGAAGCCCGTCGAGACCACCGCCACCGGGGCGCAGTTCCTGGGCGGGATGCGCGGCATCGTCACCCAGGGGATCGCCCGCCGCGGCAGCCCCGCCGAGGTGCGGCTGCGCGACCGCCACGGCAACATGCATTACCTGCGCTGCGAGCCCTTCCGCGACACCGACGTGATCCCCGAGGGGACCGAGGTGCTGACCCTGCGCGAGCGCCGCCCCGGCGGGCAATGGGGGCTGCGCATCCTGCCGCTGACTGCCGACTGACCTTTTTTCGCAAGGAGATTTGCCATGCAGGTCAACAGTTTTCTCATCATCATCGGCGCCGTCCTGGCCCTCTTCGTGGTCATCGGGCTGGTGCTGGGCCGGCTCTACCGCCGCGCCACCCGCGAGACGAGCCTGGTCAAGACCGGCGCGGGCGGCAAGACGGTGATCATGGACGGCGGCACCATCGCCATCCCCCTCCTGCACGAGATCAGCCCGGTCAACATGAAGACCCTGCGGCTGGAGGTGCGGCGGGCCGGCGAGGCCGCGCTGATCACCAAGGACCGGATGCGGGTGGATGTGGGGGCCGAATTCTACGTCTCGGTGCAGGCCACCGAGGACGGCATCTCCCGCGCCGCGCAGACGCTGGGCGCCCGCACCTTCGACGTGGACAAGCTGCGCGAGATGATCGAGGGCAAGCTGATCGACGGCCTGCGCGCGGTCGCGGCGCGGATGACGATGGACGAGTTGCACGAGAACCGCACCAACTTCGTGCAGGAGGTGCAGAATGCGGTGTCGAACGACCTCTTGAAGAACGGGCTGGAGCTGGAAAGCGTCTCGCTCACCGCGCTGGACCAGACCCCCTTCGAGGCGCTGGACGAGAACAACGCCTTCAACGCGGTGGGGATGCGCAAGCTCGCCGAGGTGATCGCCACCTCCAAGAAGGAACGCGCGGCGATCGACGCCGAGGCCGAGGTGGCCGTGCGCCGCTCGGCGATGGAGGCGGAGCGGCTGAAGCTGCAGATCGACCGCGAGCAGGAAGAGGCCCGCATCGCCCGCGAGCAGGAGGTGGAACTGCTGCGGGCCGCGCAGGTGGCCGAGATCGCCCGCAGCCGGGAACTGTCGTCCTCGGAAACCGAACGCGCCCGGATCCGGCGCGAGCAGGAGATCCGCGCGGCCGAGATCGCCCGCGCCCGGGCGGTGGAAGAGGCCGAGATCACCAAGGAGCGCGAGATCGAGGTGGCCAACCAGGAGCGCCAGATCGTGGTGGCGCAGAAGTCCGAGGAGGAAAGCCGGGCGCGGGCATCGGCCGACTTCGCCCGCGCCGAGGCGACCAAGGCGGCGGAAGCCATCGAGACCGCCCGCGCCGTGGCCAGCGCCGAACGCGCCAAGCAGATCGCCATCATCGAGGCCACCCGCGAGGCCGAGCGCGAGGCGACCATGATCCGGGTGGCCGCCGAGGCCGAGCGCGCGGCGGCGGCCGACCGGGCGGCGGCGCGGCGGGAAGAGGCGCAGGCCGAGGCCGACGCCCTGACCATCCGCGCCGAGGCCAAGAAGGCCGACCTTCTGGCCGAGGCCGAGGGGCGGCGGGCCCTGGCCGCGTCGGAGAACACGCTGTCGGCCGAGATCGTGGCGATGCGGGTGGCCTTGGCCCGGCTGGAGGCGATGCCGCGGATCGTGGCCGAGATGGTCAAGCCCGCCGAGAAGATCGAATCGATCCGCATCAACCAGATCGCCGGGCTGAACGGCGCGGGGGCGGCGGCGGCCGGCGACGGGGCGGGCAAGTCGCCGGTCAACCAGGCCTTCGACGCCATGCTGGGCGCGGCGCTGCAACTGCCGGCGATGAGGAAGCTGGGCGAGGAACTGGGCATGAACTTCGACGCCGGGCTGGCCGGCGTGCTGGACGAGGCGCCGAAGCCGAACGGCGCCGCGCCCCCCGAGCAGGGCTGAGGCGGAATTAGCGCGGATTCCGGGGCGGTTTGCGCGCGG
>JBBCJM010000017.1:0-4659 GCA_037190175.1 Paracoccaceae bacterium
GGTCGAATTGCGGCGCAATCGACAGGAACAGCTCGCGCCCCTTCGGCGACTTGAGGTTGAGCGTGATGCAGCGCTTACCCCGCGCCATGTTCTTCCACCACAGCGCCTGTCCCTTGCTCTTGGGCAGGGTCTGGCGAACCGGGCTTCCGGTGGGATGTTCGATGCACAGGACCTCGGCCCCGAGATCGGCCAGAAGCGATCCGGTCAGCGCCGCCGAATAGGCATGTGCGACATCCAGCACCTTCACCCCGTCCAGAACGCCGCGTCGCTTTTCCGTCATTTCCACTCTCCTCTCCGGGGTGCAAAGCAGGGGCCTCGCGGCACCCGATCCATCCTCGCTTTGACTTCGGGATATTACACCCGCCGAACGGTGGGGCATCCCGCCGGTTCAGGTTTCCACAGTCTCGACATGGCTGCGCACAGCCAGGCCATCGGCGGACAACCAGCCTTTCGACGCAGCATAGACGATCATTGCATCAAAGCCCGCGCGCCATCCGGCATCGTCCGGCCCCATGCCACGCAGGGCCGCGATGCCCAGCCAGGCATGGTCCCCCTCCGGCCGTCCCAACCCGTTCAGCATGGCGGCGCGATCCCCCCCGGGTGGTGCCAGAACCTTGAGGGCCGTCAGGTTGTCCGCATCGGTCAGCGTCGGGGGCAGGCGGGCGTCCAGCGTGACGATCATTTCTGCTCCGCGCTCTGCGCAGCATGGGCCTTGAAGGCCAGATCCACGGCCTCCAGACGCTTGGCGCGCTGCACTTCCTGATCCTCGACAATGTTGTTGAACGAATACAGTCGGTTGGCATTGCTCTTCGCAAATTTCGGCATCACGAACCTGGCGTAAAGCTCATAGGACTTTTGAGTCGCCTCCCAGTCCGCCCAGTCGACATGCTGCTGCACGAAGTGGCCGAAACTGCCCTGTTGGCGCTGCATCCGCTCGATCATCTCGACCGCATCATCCGGCGTGCCGATCACCGCCCGTCCGGAATCGATCAGCACATCGACCAGATCTCGCCCATCACTCTTGAACGGGTTGTTCGAGGCGACATCATAGAAGGTCGCCCAATGCTCCAGCCCGAAACGCACGTTCTCACGAGCCTTCTCGCGCGTTTCGGCAATGTGCATGGTGGCCACCAGCCGCAGGTTACGCGCGTCCATCGTGTTGCCATGTTTGGCAGCGACATCATTGGCGATCTTCCAATTCTCGGCCAGCACGTCGAAACCGCCGATGACCGAGGCCGCCACGCAGAGCATAGACATGCCATATTGTCCGGCCAGCTTGCCGCCGCTGGGGGTGATGGCACTGGCAACGGCCATGGGCAGCGGGTCCGAATAGGGCAGCAGATGCGCGCGGGCATCCTTGAGGGTGAACCAGTCTGTTTCCAGCGTCACGCTTTCGCCCGCCAGAAGCCGCATGATCGCGTCCAGCGCCTCGGCCATCCGGCTTCGCGCCTTGTTGGCATCCAGCCCGATCATCATCGCGTCGCTGACCAGCTGGCCGGGTCCGAAGCCGAAGGTCACGCGGCCCATGGTCAGATGATCCAGCTGCGCGATGCGGTTGGCTACCATCAGCGGGTGGTGGTAAGGCAGGCTGATCACCCCCGCGCCGAAGCGGATGCGCTTGGTCGCCTCGGCGGCGGCGGCAATGAACACCTCGGGCGAGGCGATCATCTCGAAGCCGCTGGAGTGGTGCTCGCCCACCCAGACCTCATGGAAGCCCAGCTTCTCCAGCAGGATGCACAGCTCGATGTCGCGCCGCAGCATGATGGTCGGGTTTTCGCGGGGGGCGTGGTAGGGAGCCAGGAAGACCCCGTGCTTCAGGGGAATGGATGCGGACATGGCTTCTCTCATTCTCGAAGGATGATCTGTTTGACGCTCGGGCCGGTCGGAGGGCGGGTTCACGGGCGCGACGAGGATCGCCAGGCGTCGATCTTGCGGCCCAGCAGCTCCAGCAGGCCTGAAAGGCCCGATGGCATGACGAAGACCGCGAAGATCATCAGCACGGCGAAGACGATCCCCTCGGAGCCCTTGGGGAACCCTTCCGAGGCATGGGGCAGGAAGACGATGAAGATCGCGCCGAAGAAAGCGCCCGGCAGCCAGCGGTAGCCACCGATCACCATTCCCACGAAGAACATGATCGAGACGTGCATCGTGAAGCTGTCGGGCGAGACATATTGCAGGACGATTGCCATCAGCGCGCCGCTGACCCCAGCAAAGAAGCCGCTGATGCCGAAGGCCGTGGTCTTGTAGATCGCACTGTTGATCCCCATGGCGCGGGCGGCGACGGGGTTGTCACGAATTGCGAGAAGGGCCCGACCGCTGCGGCTGCGCATCAATGTGACAGCCAGGATATACATTAGCAGCGCGACGCCCAAGCTGAACAGGTAGAGCCATTGGTCATCGCTGAGCGGCAGACCGAAGGGCCTCGTCGGCTTCATCAACGCGATGCCGTTCACACCGCCGGTATACGGAATCAACGGCGTGAGCTTCAGCACCTGCGGCGTTGCGACGGACAGGGCGAAAGTTGCCAGCGCGAGGTAGATGCCGTCCAGCCGCAGGGACGGCAAGCCGAAGAGGAAGCCAAAGGCAAAGCTGATGGCGCCCGCGATCAGCAGGGTGACTGGGTAGGAAACCAGGCCCTTGTCTATCAGGATGGCGGCAGTATAGGCGCCGATCGCGAAAAAGGCGACCTGACCCAGCGAGAATTGGCCGTTGAAACCGCTGAGGATCGTCAGCCCCATGATGGCGATCCCGTAGATCAGCACCAGCGTGAACTGGAAGACCAGATAGCCTTCAAGGAGAAACGGCAACACGACGGCGATGGCCAGGGCGGCGAGGGATACTATGCCGGAGACCATGGGCACCGCAGTTTTACTAGCGTGTTTCATATCTGCATTCCGCTTCGTAGGTCCGGTAAAGGTGGTCATGGCTTAGACACGCTCCACGATTAGCCGTCCGACCAGCCCCTGCGGGCGGATCAGCAGCATGACGACGATGATGGTCAGCGCGATGGTCAGGCGCAGTTCGGTGCCGATGACGGGGATGTAGGTCCCGACGAGGTTCTCGATGATCCCCACCAGCACCCCACCCAGCACCGCGCCGCCCGGGCTGGTCAGGCCGCCCAGCACGGCCCCGGCGAAGCCGTAGACCAGGATGCTGAGCATCATCTGCGGCTCGAGAAACACCACCGGCGCGATCAGGACACCGGCGACGGCCCCGATCGCCGCAGCCATGCCCCAGCCCAGCGCGATCATCCAGCCGACCCGGATGCCGACCAGACGCGCCGATGTCGGCTCGGCCGAAGCGGCGATCATCGCAAGGCCGACACGGGTGAAGCGGAAGAACAGAAATAGCATCACCAGCAGGATCAGCGTGATGAAGAGCATCCCCATCTGGTGGTTGGAGATCAGCTCGATCCCCATGAAGGGCTCGGAGCCGAAGGGCGACGGGAAGCTGAGCACCGAATGCCCCCAGATGAAACCCGCCGAGCTGTTCACCAGCGTCATCAGCGCGATGAACATGACTACCTGCATGAACACGGTGCTGTTCATCAGCGGCCGGATCAGGAGCCGTTCAAGCACCATCCCGGCCAAGAAGGAGATCAGGATCGTCAGTGCAAAGGCAATCCAGTAGGGCACGCCCCAGACAATCAGCTGGAATGCGATATAGGTCGAGAACATCGCCATCTCGCCCTGGGCGAAGTTGATGTGGTGGATCGCCTGGTAGATCATCACCGTCGAGAGCGCGACGCAGGCATAGATGGCGCCGGTGGCGATCCCCGCGATCACCTGTTGAATCAACAGTTCCATCGAGATCTCCTCAATATCCGAGATAGGAACGCGAGACGGCTTCATCCTTACGGATGTCGTCGGGCGTTCCGCCAAGCACGATCCTTCCGGTTTCCAGGACATAGGCCCGGTCCGCGAAGTTCAGCGCGATCGTGGCGTTCTGTTCGACCAGCAGGATGCTGACCTGCTGTTCGCGGTTCAGCCGGGCGAAGATCGCGAAGATCTCTGCGACGATCAACGGGGCCAGTCCGAACGAGGGCTCGTCCAGCAGCAGGAGCTTGGGGCGCAGCATCAGCGCCCGGCCCACAGCCAGCATCTGCTGCTCGCCGCCCGACAACAGGCCCGCCTGCTGACTCATCCTCTGCTTCAGGATCGGGAAATACTCGAACACCAGATCCCGGTCGCGGTTGACCTCGGCCGTATCGCGGCGGGTGATGGCCCCGAGGCGCAGGTTCTCGTCGACGTTCTGGCGGCGGAATGTGCCGCGGCCGTCGGGCACATGGGCGACCCCCAGCCGGGCGATGTCCTCGGTCGATCTGTGGATGATCGGCTGGCCGTCAAGAAGGATCTCGCCCTTCCGTTTCAGCATCCCGCAGATGCCGCGCAGCGTGGAGGTCTTGCCGGCGCCATTGGCGCCAAGAAGAGTGGTCACTTTGCCCTTCGGCACCTCGAAACTGATGTCATGCAGCACCTTCACATCGCCATAGGCGCCGGTGAAGCCGCGGACTTCCAGAATGTTGCTCATGCGTGCTGCTCCGCCCCCAGATAGGCCGCGATCACATCGCTGTTCGCGCGGATCTGCGCCGGCGTTCCTTCGGCCAGCTTGCGGCCGAAGTTCAGTGCGACGATGTGTTCGCAGACCGACATGACAAGC
>JBBCJM010000018.1:0-18969 GCA_037190175.1 Paracoccaceae bacterium
CCGCGCCCTCGAACCAGCCGGTGCGCACGCGCGAGAACCGCGCGCGGTCCAGCCCCCCGCCGGGCCGCAGGCTGACGCTGCCCACGGCCTGCAACCCCGCGGCCTCCAGCTCCAGCCGTTCGACCGAGGCGGGCTGGCCCAGCCGGGCGGCGACCTCCAGCCGCCCGGCGGGCGCCCGCGCCTTGGACCAGCCGATCTCGGGGATCGACAGCGAGACCCCGCGCAGGTCGGAACTCAGGGTCAGCTGCGGCGCCTCGCCCTTCGGCAGCACCGCCGTGAAGTCCGCCTCGCCCTGCCCGCCCACCAGCCCCGGCGGCAGGCCCAGCGCCAGCCGGCGCACCGCCTCGGCCGAAACCTCGATGCTGCCCGAGACCCGCGCCGGCGGCGCCTCGGGCCCCAAGGGCAGGCGATAGGCCGCCTGGAAGGGCACGCCGTCCAGCGTTCCCTGCCCGGCGATGTCCAGCGCCGCCGGCACCCCGGCCAGCGTCAGCCGGTCGGCCTGCAACCGGCGGCCGGGGATCAGCACCTCGGAATCCAGCGCCTCGATCGTGCCCTCCACCCGCCAGTCGATCTCCGCGATCGGCACGCCGCGCACCAGCGGCATGGCGACATGCGCCCGCATCCGCGCCTGCCCCTGCCCCAGGTCGACCGGCCGCCCGGCCGTGGTCAGGAAGCCGAAGGGCGGCTGGTCCAGCAGCGACAGCGTGGCGGTCAGGCTGCCGGAGGTGTTGAGGTCGATCTCGGCCCGCGCCGGGCGCTCGCGGATGTCGGGCACGGTGAAGACCGAGCCCTGAACCTCGATCTCGCCGCCGTCGGGGGCCAGCACCCGGCCGCGGTCCACCACCACGGTATAGCGGGTGCCATCCAGCGTGGCATAGCCCGATCCGCCCAGGATCGGCGGCAGGGTGGGCATGAAGCGCACGCCGGCGCCGGTATAGTCGTAGGTCAGTTGCAGCCGCGGCTCGGCCCCCGGCACCAGCCGCACCGCCGCGCGCACGTTGAAAAGCTCGCCCTGTTGCAGGTTGGTCGAGAGCCAGTCGCGGGTGCGCGGCGCCAAGGCAAGCGGCCACAGCGCCACCAGCCGCTCGTGGCTGACCGCGTTGAGCGCCGCGTCCATCGACAGCCGCCAGCCCTGGTCCTCGGCCGCCGCCCGGCCGGTCAGCGCCAGCCGGCGTTCGCCGTCCAGGAGCACCATCTGCCCGATATCCACCGCGAAGGGGGAAAGCCGCAGCCGCAGGTCCAGCGCGCCGCCGTCGAAGCTGACGGGCAGCATGAAGACCCCCTGCGGGTCGATCCGCACCTCGGCGAAGGCGATCTGGGCCACCATTTCGCTGACCTGCCCCGAGGCCGCCCCCGGCAGGTCGGCGTGCCCCCGGGCGCGCACCTTCAGCGAGGGGCTTTCCACCGCGATCTCGTGCAGGCTCAGCCGCTCGCGCTCGGGGTCGAAGGAAAAGCCCACCGCGGCATGGTCGAAGTCCACCGGCGCAGCGCCCGGCCCCGGGGTCAGCGCCCCGCGCGCGATGTTCAGCTGCGCGGTCAGCGGGCCGATCCGGCCGGCCTCGTCCAGCCCCGCGTCGATCCGGCCGGAGATCGGCGCATCCAGCACCCCCAGCCAGGCCAGCGGCGCAGCCAGGGCGGCAAGGTCGGCGGCCGCCACCTGCTCCACCGCCACGCCCAGCCGCGCGCCCGGCCCCTGCCGGTCGGTGGTCACGGTAACCTCGGCGCGGGCCGCCGCGGTGCCGCCGCCGATCAGGCTGAGACCCACCGCCGCCGCCAGCCCCTCTTCCCGCGCCTCCAGCCGCAGGCGGCCGTCGCCCATGTCCCAGGTGCGCCCGGCCGCCAGATCCTCGACCGAAAGCGTCAGCGCCTCGGCCTCGACATGGGTCAGCCGCGACAGCGCGGGCAGGGCGAAGGCGGCGTCGGCGGCATCCAAGAGCGCGGCGAGGCTGTCGAAGGAGAGCGTGGGGCTCGCGCCGCCCAGCGACAGGTCGAACTGCCCGTTCGCCAGCCGCCGCAGCCCGATATGCGCGCCCACCAGCCGCAGCGACTGCAACCGCAGCTCGGCCCCGGCCAAGGCCCCGGGGTCGAAGGTGAACCAGGCCTCGGGCAGGACCAGCAGCGTCTCGCCCCCCGCCTGGGTCAGCCGCAGATCCTCCAGCACCAGCCGGGGGGTCCAGTCGGGGTCCACCACCGCCACCGCGCCGCCGATGCTGACCGAGGCCACGTCGCGCCCCGTCGCCCCGCCCGCCACGGCCTCGGCCAGCACCGCGTTCAGCCGGGTCTCGGCCTCGACCACCACCCAGAGCGGCAGGCGCACCGGCTTGCCGGACAGGCCCATCACCGCCCCGGCCAGCAGGAGGCCCACGAACATCAGCACGATCAGCGCCCAGGGCCCGGCGGCCCGGCGGCGGCGGCGGATCCGGGGCGGCCGGCGTTGCGGCTTCGGCGCCATGGCGGCGGTCAGGAGCAGCGGCTCCGCGCCGCCGGCCGGCGCGGGCCTTTCCCTGCGCCGGCCCTTCACCGCTGCCGATCCCTGCGCCATCCCGCGTCTTTCCGCCCGCCTGCCCGCGCGTGCCTTGCCTTTGACTTTGCCCGAAGACAACGGCAACACCAAGCCTCACGTCCCGACCGGCAAGGAGCCGCGCATATGTCCGACCTGACCGAGGGCTCGCCCGCCCCCGACTTCACCCTGCCCGGCGAGGGCGGCGAGATCATGCTTTCCGCGCTGCGGCCGGGCAAGGCGGTGCTGTTCTTCTACCCCAAGGCCAACACGCCGGCCTGCACCACCGAGGCGCAGGACTTCACCGCGCTGGCCCCCGCCTTCGCCGAGGCCGGGGCGCGGGTGATCGGCATCTCGCGCGACAGCGTGAAGGTGCTGGGGAACTTCGGGCGGAAGCAGGGGCTGGGCATCACGCTGCTTTCCGACGCGGACGGGAAGGTCTGCGAGGACTATGGCGTCTGGGTCGAGAAGCAGATGTACGGCCGGCGCTACATGGGGATCGAGCGCGCCACCTTCCTGATCGACGGCGCGGGGCGGATCGCCCGGGTCTGGCGCAGGGTCTCGGTCCCCGGCCATGCGGAAGACGTGCTGGCCGCCGCCCGGGCGCTGTGATGGCCGAATCGTCGCCCAGCCTGACCGGGATGGCGGTCGAGGTGCTGACCACCGCCGACGGCCGCGCCAAGACCGCGCTGAGCCGCGCCCATGCCGCCCGCTGGTTCGCGGCGCGGGCGGCGGGCGCGCCCCTGCCCGTGGGCACCGCCGCCCCGCCGCTGCGCCCCGCCCGCCCCGACCGGCCCGAACTGCTGGCCCCGCGCGAGATGCCGCGGCGGCGGCCCGGCACGCTGGCCGGCCGGCTGGCGCTGCTGCACGCCGTGGCGCATATCGAGCTGAACGCGGTGGACCTGCACTGGGACATCATCGCCCGCTTCGGCCATGTCCCGATGCCCATGGGCTTCCATGACGACTGGGTGAAGGCCGCGGACGAGGAATCGAAGCATTTCAACCTGATCTGCGACGTTCTTGAGACGCATGGCTCGCATTACGGCGCCCTGCCCGCCCATGCCGGCATGTGGCGCGCGGCCGAGGACACGGTGGACGACCTGCCCGGCCGGCTGGCCGTGGTGCCCATGGTGCTGGAGGCCCGCGGGCTGGACGTGACGCCGGGCATGATCGCCATCTTCGAGAAAGCCGGCGATGCGCAGGCGGTGGCCGCCATGAAGGTGATCTATGCCGAGGAGGTGGGCCATGTCGCCTATGGCTCCAAATGGTTCAACTGGCTCTGCGGCCGCGACGGGGCCGATCCCAAGGACCGTTTCCACGCGCTGGTCCGGCGCTATTTCCACGGGCAGCTGAAACCGCCCTTCAACGAGGAAAAGCGCGCCGAGGCCGGGCTGCCGCCGGATTTCTACTGGCCGCTGGCCGGCGGGGATGGGGCGGAAACCGCCGGCTGAGCAGGAAAATCGGCGGCTTTCTGCCCAAGCCGGCGGCCCGCGCCCGGCCCGGTTGCGCGGCTGCCCGCCCGCCTTTATCCCCTCTGCGGGGGAGCGCCGGCACCGGCGCCCGTGAGGGACAGAGGTCGGGACCCGTGCTGAAACGCCTGAGCTACCGCTTCCACGCCGCGCTGGAACGCCGCTTTCCCGAACGGCGGCTGTTCCTGAAATCCGACACCGAGACCCGCTTCATCCGCCTGCACCCGGGCACCCAGGCGCTGGCCATGGTGGGGGGCGCGATGCTCTTGGGCTGGACCTGCGTGGCCACCGCGATCCTGGCCATGGACAACATCGGCGCCGGCGACGCGCGCGACCAGGCGCAGCGGCAGCAGGCGATCTACGAGGTGCGGCTGAACGCGCTGTCCGCCGACCGCGACCTGCGGGCGGAAGAGGCCGCGGGCGCGCAGCAGCGCTTCGCGCTGGCGCTGGCCGAGGTCTCGGCGATGCAGGAACGCCTCTTGGCCTCGGAGGACGCGCGGCGCGAGCTGGAGACCGGCATCGACGTGATCCAGGCCACGCTGCGCCGCACCATCAACGAACGCGACGCCGCGCGGGCCGAGGCCCAGGCGCTGGCCGCCACCCTGCGGCGCGAGACCGGCACCGCGCGGACCGCCGAGGACCGCGCGCGCGAGACCGAGGCCACGCTGGACATCATCGCCGAGGCGCTGGGCGGCACCGCCGAGGAGCGCGACGCCATGCTGGCCGAGGCCGAGGAGGCCCGCCGCCAGACCGAGACCATCGCCGCCGAGAAACGCGCGATGGAGGTGCGCAACGACGCGATCTTCGCCCGGCTGGAAGAGGCGGTCACCGTGTCGATGGAGCCGCTGAACGCCATGTTCCGCGCCGCCGGCATGGCGCCCGACGACCTGCTGCGCCAGGTGCGCAAGGGCTACTCCGGCCAGGGCGGGCCCCTGGGCGCGGCGCTGCCGAAGGGGGCCAGCCTCTCGCCCGACGAGATCCGCGCCAACGCGATCCTCGAGGGGCTGGACGAGATGAACCTCTACCGGCTGGCCGCCACCCAGTCGCCCTTCGCCATGCCGATCAAGTCCTCGTTCCGCTTCACCTCGCCCTTCGGCTATCGCCGCGACCCCAAGGGCGCCGGCACCCGGATGCACGAGGGCACCGACTTCGCCGCCGCGCATGGCACGCCCATCTATGCCACCGCCGACGGGGTGGTGGTGCACGCCGACTGGGATTCGGGCTATGGCCGGGCGGTCCGGATCCAGCATGCCTTTGGGATCGAAACGCTTTATGCCCACATGAGCCAGATCCGCGTGACCAAGGGGCAAAGGGTATCGCGCGGCGACAGGATCGGTGATATGGGTTCCTCGGGCCGGTCCACCGGCACGCATCTTCACTACGAGGTCAGGATCGGCGGCAAACCCGTGAACCCGATGACCTTCATCAAGGCAGCAAGCAATGTTTTCTAAGAGCCGCATCAACGAGCCGGGGCCGAAACAGGCCGACAGCGAGAAATCCCGCACGCCGGAGCCGCTGCCCCCGCAGTCGGGCAAGGGCGACTTCGCCCCCGCGACGCCCAAGGTCAAGGCCGCGGCCTCGGTGCTGTCCTCGGACCTGACGGTGACGGGCAACCTGCGCACCAGCGGGGACATCCAGGTCGAGGGCACGGTCGAGGGCGACATCCGCGCCCACCTGCTGACCGTGGGCGAGACCGCGACGATCCGGGGCGAGATCGTGGCCGACGACATCGTGGTGAACGGCCGGGTGATCGGCCGGGTGCGGGGGCTGAAGGTGCGGCTCACCTCCACCGCCCGGGTCGAGGGCGACATCATCCACAAGACCATCGCCATCGAGAGCGGCGCGCATTTCGAGGGTTCGGTGCAGCGGGCGGACGATCCGCTCTCGACCGGCCGCCCCCAGCAGCAATTGCCCGCGCCGAAGCCGGCCGAGGTCTGATATCCCCCGCACCGCCGTCAGGGGCGCCCCTTGCCGGGCGCCCTTCTGGTTCATGCCACCAGCCGGCGGTAAAGGTGCCAGCTCGCGTGGCCCAGCACCGGCAGCACCACGAAAAGGCCGAGGAAGGCCGTCGCCATCCCCACGAACAGCGCCACCGCGATCAGCAGCCCCCAGGCCAGCATCACCACCGGATGCTCGCGCACCAGGGTGAGCGAGGCGATCATCGCGGTGATGAAATCCACCTCGCGGTCCATCAGCAAGGGCAGGCTGACCACGGTCAGCGCATAGAGCAGCCCCGCGATCAGCGCGCCGACCAGCGTTCCGAAGGCCAGGAAGGCCAGCCCCTCCGGCGTGGCGAAGAGGGCGAGCGAGGAGGAGACGTTGGTCAAGGTGGCGCTGCCCAGGAACAGCGCGAAGATCATGTGGGCGAGGAAGTTCCAGAACAGGAAGAACACCACGATCACCGCCGCCATGGCCGGGATCTGCCGGTCCTTCTGCCGCAGCACCACCCCCAGCACGGCGCGGGGCGTCAGGGCCTCGCCCGCCTCCAGCCGCCGGCTGACCTCGTAGAAGCCGCAGGCGATGAAGGGGCCGAGGATGGGAAAGCCGGCGGCCGCCGGCAGCGTCCACCAGATCTGCCCCTGCACGGTCAGCGCGAAGACGATCAGCCAGCCGCCGCAGACATAGACCGCGGCGAAGAACAGCCCGTAATGCGGCGCGGCCAGGAAATCCCGCCAGCCGCGGTCGAGCGCATGGCGCAGGTCGGACCAGTCGGGCTGATAAAGCTCGGCCGCCGCGGCGGGCGGCGTGGTGGTGGTCATCTCGGCTCCCCTCCCTCGGGCCCGCGCAGGCTAGAGCAGGACGCGGCGGGACGGAAAGCCCAAATGTGGCGCCTGGAGAGCGCCGGGGGTCTGTCTGCCCTCCGTCCCCCGTAGGGTGTGAAACCGCCGGCACTCTCCACCAGCACAACGCCCGGTCAGTCCTCGGCGTTGGCCTCGGCGCGGCTCTTGCCGGCCACGTCCATCGCCAGCGTCGCGGCCATGAAGCGGTCGAGGTCGCCGTCGAGCACGCCTTGCGTGTCCGAGGTCTCCACCCCGGTGCGCAGGTCCTTCACCATCTGGTAGGGCTGCAGCACATAGGAGCGGATCTGGTTGCCCCAGCCGGCATCGCCCTTGGCCTCGTGCTGGGCGTTGATCGCGGCGTTGCGCTTGTCGAGTTCCAGCTGGTAGAGCCGCGCCTTCAGCGCGTTCATCGCCACCTCGCGGTTCTGGTGCTGCGACTTCAGGCTGGAGGTCACCACGATGCCCGTGGGGAAGTGGGTGATCCGCACCGCCGAGTCGGTCTTGTTCACGTGCTGCCCGCCCGCGCCCGAGGAGCGGAAGGTGTCGAGCCGGATGTCCTTGTCCTGCACCACGATGTCGATGTTGTCGTCCACCACCGGATAGACCCAGATCGAGCTGAACGAGGTATGCCGCCGCGCCGCGCTGTCATAGGGGCTGATGCGCACCAGCCGGTGCACCCCGGATTCCGACTTCAGCCAGCCATAGGCGTTCTTGCCCGAGATGCGGTAGGTGGCCGAGCGGATGCCGGCCTCTTCCCCCGGGCTCTCGTCCAGCAGTTCGACCTCGTAGCCCTTCTTCTCGGCCCAGCGGACGTACATCCGCGCCAGCATCGCCGCCCAGTCGCAGCTTTCCGTGCCCCCTGCCCCGGCGTTGACCTCGAGGAAGGTGTCGTTGCCGTCGGCCTCGCCGTCCAGCAGCGCCTCCAGCTCCTTCTCGCGGGCGGTGGCGACCAGGGCCTTCAGCGCGGCCTCGGCCTCGGCCACGATCTCGTCGTCGCCCTCGGCCTCGCCGAGTTCGATCAGGTCCACGTTGTCCTTCAGACCCTGTTCCAGCAGGCGATAGGTCGAGACGGCATCCAGCAGCGCCTGCCGCTCGCGCATCAGCTTCTGCGCCCGGGCCGGGTCGTTCCACAGGTCCGGCGCCTCGATCATGGCGTCGAATTCCTCCAGCCGGTGGGGGGCCGTTTCCCAGTCCATCCGCTGGCCCAGCAGGGTCAGCGTCTTGCGGATGGCCTCGGCATTGGCTTGCGTCTCGGCGCGCATCGGGGTCCTCGGGGTCACTGGTCGGGCAGGTGGATAGCGGGGGCATGGCGCGGGCGCAAGCGGGCCGTCCGGCGGACGGGCCCTCCGCTGCGTAGGGTGGGCGATCCGCCCACCGCTGCGATCAATACAATCCGCCGGCCGAGAGCGTGCCGAAGTCGGCCTTGTTCGGCACCACGCGCTGCTCGCCGGTGGCGGTGGTCACCACCTGCCCCTCGATCTCGGTCTCGCCATAGGCGAAGAGCGGCAGGTTGGCGCCCATGGCGAAGCCGCCGTCGATGTAGAGGCCAAGGCCGGCCAGCGCATCCTCGCCCTCGCGGAAGTACTCCGCCACCACGTTGGGGCCGGTGGCGTTGTCGGGCAGGATCGCGCCGGTGAAGCGGTCGATCTTGCGGAAATAGCCGCCCGGCGGCACGGCAAAGCGGGTGCCGCCGTATTTCTGCGTCGCCACCTGCATGAAGGACTGGAACACCGGCGCGCAGGTGCCGCCGCCCGAGGCCCCGCCCAGGCTGCGCGGCTGGTCGTAGCCGATATAGCAGCCCGCGGCGATGTTCGAGGTATAGCCGATGAACCACACGTCCTTGGCGTCGTTGGTGGTGCCGGTCTTGCCCGCCACCGGCACCGGCAGGTTGATCCCCCGCGCGGTGCCGTGGGTGATCACGCCCTGCAGCATCGAGGTCAGCTGATAGGCGGTCACCGCGTCGATCACCCGCTCGCGCCGCGACACGATGTCGGGGATCTCGCCGGGCGAGAGGCTGGCCAGCCGGCAGTCGGCGCATTCGCGCTGGTCGTGGCGATAGATGGTGCGGCCGTGGCGGTCCTGCACCCGGTCGACCAGCGTGGGCTCCACCCGCTCGCCGCCATTGGCGAACATGGCATAGGCGGCGACCATGCGGAACAGGGTGGTCTCCTCGGAGCCCAGCGAGGCCGCCAGCACCTGGCCCATCCGGTTGTAGACGCCGAACTTCTCGGCATAGGCCGCCACGCGGTCCATGCCCAGCTCCTGCGCGATGCGCACGGTCATCAGGTTGCGGCTCTGCTCGATCCCCACCCGCACCGAGGTGGGGCCGTAGAAGCGGTTCGAGGCGTTCTTGGGCTTCCAGATGCCCTGCGGCGTGTTCACCTCGATGGGCGCGTCGACCACGATGGTTGCGGGGCTGAAGCCCGAGTCCAGCGCCGCGGCATAGACGAAGGGCTTGAAGGAGGACCCCGGCTGCCGCATCGCCTGCGTGGCGCGGTTGAAGACCGAGTCCTGATAGGAGAAGCCGCCCTGCATGGCCAGCACCCGGCCGGAATGCACGTCCATCGCCATGAAGGCGCCCTGGATCTCGGGCACCTGGCGCAACGACCAGCGGGTGAAGTTGCCGTCCTTGTCGGTGACGGCGCGCACCAGCACCACGTCGCCCGCCGAGACCAGATCGCCCGGGGTCTTGGCCCTGGGCCCCAGCCGGCCGTCGGTCTGGCGCTTGCGGGCCCAGGTCACGTCGTCGGCGGGGACGAAATGGCCGTCCTCGTCGTCCTGCACTCCCTCGATGCCGATCCGGGCGGAGCGGTCGCCGACCTCCAGCACCACGGCCGGGAACCAGCCCTCGACGTCGCGGGGCACCTGCACATGTTCCAGCGCCTCGCGCCAGTCGCCCAGCCGCTCGGGCGGGATGACCTTCTGCGTGCCGCGCCAGACGCCGAGGTTGCGGTCGTATTTCTCCAGCGCCTCGCGCAGGGCGCGGGCGGCGGCGCGTTGCAGGTCGGGGTCGACCGTGGCGCGGATCGACAGCCCGCCGCCGAAGAACTCCTCCTCGCCGAATCGGCCCGAGAGCTGGCGGGCGATCTCCTCGGTGAAATAGTCGCGGGCGGGCAGGTCCTCGCGGAAGCTGGCGAAGTCGCCGTTCTGTACGGAACGCAGCGGCTCGGCGATCGCGGCCTCCATCGTGGCGCGGTCGATATAGCCGTTCTCGTGCATCTCGCGCAGCACGTAGTTGCGCCGCTGGGTCACCCGCGTGGCGGCGGTCACCGGGTGGTAGCGGCTGGGCGCCTGCGGCATCGCGGCCAGCATCGCCGCCTCGGCCGCGGTCAGATCCTCCAGCGGCTTGTTGAAATAGGTCTGCGCCGCGGCGGCCACGCCGTAGGAGTTCTGCCCCAGAAAGATCTCGGTCATGTAGAGTTCGAGGATCTTGTCCTTGGTCAGCACCTGTTCCAGCCGGCTGGCCAGGATGATTTCCTTGATCTTGCGCTCGCCCGTGCGCTCGCCGCCCAAGAGGAAGTTCTTCATCACCTGCTGGGTGATGGTCGAGGCGCCGCGCAGGTTCTCGCCGCGCGAGACCACGGCGTCGCGGAAGGCCGCGGCCATGCCGGTCACGTCATAGCCCTTGTGGGTGTAGAAGTTCTTGTCCTCGGCCGAGATGAAGGCGTGCTTCACCAGGTCGGGGATTTCCTCGATCGGCATGTAGAGCCGGCGTTCCCGGGCGAATTCGTCCATCAGCCGGCCCTCGCCGGAATAGATGCGGCTGATCGTGGGTGGGGTGTATTGCGCCAGGCTCTCGTGGCTGGGCAGGTCGCGCGTGTACATGTGGAACACCGCGCCCACGGTCAGGGCGGCGAAGAACAGCCCCAGCGTGACCATCGTGAAGATGCCGCCGAAGAAGGAGCCAAGGAAACGGATCACGCTGAAAGACCCCTGCCGGAAGGTTGGCCTCCTTCTATACCATCCGGGGGCCACATGCAAAACGCGGTCGCCCGGCCCGGCGGGCGGCTGCGCACGTTGACGTGAGTCGGCCGTCCGTTGGCTGCCCCCTTTGCCCGCGCCCGGGGATCGCCTAGATTACGGCGCAGGAGACATCGCCATGCCCGGCCGGACGCCATCCGAAGCCCTGCGACAGGGGCGCGACCTGATCCGCGACCTCGCCGCGCGGCATCGGGCGGGCAATCCGCGCGTCTTCGGCTCGGTCCTGACGGGCCGGGACCGGACGGACAGCGACCTCGACGTGCTGGTGGAACCCCTGCCCGAGACCACGCTGTTCGACCTCGGCGCCCTGCAGGACGCGCTGCAAGAGGCGCTGGGGGTCCGGGTCGACGTGAAGACGCCCATGGACCTGCCCCCGCATATCCGCGCAGAGGTGCTGCGGCAGGCGGTCCCGGTTTGAGCGCGGAGAACCGGCTGCCCGACTGCATCGCCCAGATGGTGGGGGCGGCGACAGATGCCCTGACCTTTACCGAATGCATGACCGAAAGGGATTTTCTGGCCGACCTGCGGACCCAACGTGCCGTGGTGATGAGCCTGATGATCGTCGGGGAAGCAGCCAGCCGGATCCTGTCCGACCATCCCGACTTTGCCGAGGCGAATGCAGAGATCCCGTGGCGCGGCATCCGCGGGATGCGGAACCGGATCGCTCATGGCTATTTCGACATCGACCTGCGGGTGGTCTGGACGACGGTGCAAGTCGAACTCCCGCCGCTCATCAGGCATCTGGCCGGTTCCAGTCCCTGAGCTGTGGCGTCATTGCCTTGCCGCGCGCAGCCTTGCGTCCTCCTCGGCCCAGGCGGTCAGCGCCTCGCGCAGCGCGGCGGCCATGCGGGCGCGCCATTCGGGGTCGTTCAGCCGCTCGAGGTCGCGGTCGGAGGACATGAAGCCGAGTTCGATCAGCACCGAGGGAATGTCGGGCGACTTCAGCACCGAGAAGGCGCCGGCCTGCCGCGGGCGGCGGTGCATGGTCAGGCCCGCGGCCTTGATCGCCGCCTCGGCGGCCAGGGCGAGGCGATCCACCCGCGGCGTGGTCTCGGTGCGGGCCATGTCGATCAGCACCTGCGCCACCAGGTCGTCCTGCCCGGTCAGGTCCACGCCCGACAGGAGGTCGTCGCGGTCGTGGCGCTCGGCCAGGGCGGCGGCGGCCCGGTCGGTGGCTTCGGCGGCCAGCGTATAGATCGTCGCCCCCGTCGCCCGCCCCTCGGCCAGCGCGTCGGCGTGCAGCGAGATCAGCACGTCCGCCCCGGCGGCGCGGGCGATGGAGATGCGGGCCTCCAGGGGCACGAAGACGTCGCCGTCCCGCGTCAGCACCACCGCGAAGCCGCCGGCGCGCAGCAGTTCCTCCTTCATCTCGCGGGCGAAGGTCAGCATGAGCTCGGCCTCGGTCTGGCCGTTCGCCTCGGCGCCCGGGTCGATGCCGCCATGGCCGGGGTCCAGCACCACCACCAGCGGCCCCTGCCCGGCCGGCTGCGGCCTGGGCAGGTCGGCCCCCTGCGGCAGCGCCCAGTCGGGCGGGTCGGGGCGGGCGGCGAGTTCCGCGAAGGCGGCGGGCTCGGCGGGTTCCAGCCGCAGCGCGATGGCCACCTGCCCCGGGGTGGTGGCCATCCCGGCGCGGGCCACCCGCATCGGGCCGGCCAGTTCCACCACCAGCCGCGACCAGCCCGGCCGCATCACCCCGGCCCGCAGCTCCGCCACGCCCACGGGACGCGGCAGGCCGGCGGCGCCGCGCCAATCCACCTCGCGCGTGTCGATCACCACCCGCGGCGGGCCATCGAGCAGCCGCACCCGCCAGGGCACCGGCTGGCCCAGGCCCAGCACGATCTCCACCGCCTCGCCCTGGGCGGAAAGGGCGGAGCGGGCGGGGTCCAGCCGGGTCAGCGCCGTCAGCGTCTCGGCCGCCGCCGGCATGGCGAGCATCAGGGCCAGCAGCAGCGCCCGGATCACCGACCCCTCCGCGCCATGAATTCGCCCAGCCGGTCCAGCCCCTCGGTGATCTCCGCCGTGCCGCGGGCGTAGGAGAACCGCAATGTCCGCGCCCCGCGGCGGGGGTCGAAGTCCAGCCCCGGGGTGACCGCCACCCCGGCGCCGCCCAGGATCTCGGCGGCGAAGGCCAGGCTGTCCTGGGTCAGGTCCGAGACATCGGCGTAGATGTAGAAGGCCCCGTCGGGCGGGGCGATATGCCCGAAGCCCATCCCCGGCAGCCTTTCCAGCATCAGCCGGCGGTTCTCGGCATAGACCGCGCGGTTCTGTTCCAGTTCCTCCGTAGCGTCCAGGGCCGCCAAGGCCGCCACCTGGCTGGCGTGCGGCGGGCAGATGTACAGGTTCTGCGCCAGCCGCTCCACCGTCCTCACATGCGCCTCGGGCACCACCATCCAGCCGATCCGCCAGCCGGTCATGCTGAAATACTTCGAGAAGCTGTTGATCACATAGACCTCGTCGCTGATCTCCAGCGCCGAGATCGCGGGGGCGTCGTAGTGCAGCCCGTGGTAGATCTCGTCCGAGACGAAGGCGATCCCCCGCGCGGCCGCCTGCCCGATCAGGGCGGCGAGCGCCGGCCGGTCCAGCATGGTGCCCGAGGGGTTGCCGGGCGAGGCGACGATCAGGCCCGCCAGCCCTTCGGGGATGTCGGCCGGCGCGGGTTGCAGGCGGTTGGCCGCGGAGGCCGGGATGCCCACGGGTTCCAAGGACAGCGCGCGCAGGATCTGGCGATAGCTGGGATAGCCGGGCTCGCCCAGCCCCACCCGGTCGCCGGCGTCGAAGAGCGCGGTGAAGGCAAGCGTGAAGGCGCCCGAGGAGCCGGGGGTCACGATCACCCGCCCGGGGTCCAGGTCCACCCCGTACCAGCGGCGATAGAGCCGGGCGATCCCCTGCCGCAGCTCGGGCAGCCCCAGCGCCACGGTATAGCCCAGCGATCCGGCCTCCATCGCCCGGGCCAGTGCCGCGCGGGCGACGGCCGGCGCTGGAGTGCCGGGCTGGCCCACCTCCATATGCACGATGCGGCGTCCGGCGGCCTCGGCGGCCCGTGCGGCCTCCATCACGTCCATGACGATGAAGGGATCGACCGCGCCCCGCCGTGACAGCCGCATCCTGATCCCCCTTCCGCTGCGCCGGGCCGCAGCAAACCGGGAAAGCCCGGGCAGCGCAAGGCTGCGGATGCGCGCGGTTCCGTGATCGGGCCGGGCCTTGTTCCCGCGGGGGGTTCCCGGCATGGTGGCCCTGCCCTTTCCCGGAGATCCGCGCCGTGACCCTTGCCCGCATCGCGCTTGCCGCCATCCTGCCCCTCGTGGCCCTGCCCGCCGCGGCCCAGACCATGACCGAGGAGCAGCGCAACGCCTTCCGCGCCGAGGTGCGGGCCTATCTCCTGGAGAACCCCGAGGTGCTGATGGAGGCCATCGCGGTGCTGGAAGAGCGCCGCGCCGCCGACGCCGCGGCCGCCGACAAGGCGCTGCTGGCCGAGCTCGCGCCCGAGATCTTCCACGACCCGTCCAGCTGGGCGGGCGGCAACCCCGAGGGCGACATCACGGTGGTGGAGTTCATCGACTACCGCTGCGGCTACTGCCGCCGGGCCTGGGCCGAGACCGAGGAACTGATCGCCTCGGACGGCAACATCCGCCGGGTGGTCAAGGAATTCCCCATCCTGGGCGACCAGTCGGTGCTGTCCTCGCGCTTCGCCATCGCCACGCTGCAGGTGGCGGGGCCGGATGCCTACAAGCGCGCGCATGACGCGCTGCTGGCCCTGCAGGAGCCGGCGACCGGCGTCTCGCTGCAACGGCTGGCCGAGGATCTGGGGCTGGACGCCCAGGCGATCATGGCGCGGATGGACGCGCCCGAGGTCACCGCGGTGATCGAGGCCAACCACCGGCTGGCCGAGGCGCTGCAGATCTCCGGCACGCCGACCTATGTGGTGGGCGGCACCATGGTACGCGGCTATGTGCCGCTGGAGGGGATGCGGAAGATCGTGGACGAGCAGCGGGGCTAGGCAGGCACGTAGGTCAGCCGGATCGCGTTGCCGATCTCATCGCTGGCCAGAAGGCGCAGCGGCGGGCGGGGGCCGGCGAAGAACGGCCTGCCGCCGCCCAGCACCACGGGGTGGAAGTAGAGCCGGTATTCGTCGACCAGCCCGGCCAGGCCATGCGCCAGCGCGGGGCCGGAGACCGTGATCTCGCCCTCCAGCCCCGCCTTCAGCTCGCGCACCGCGGCCTCCACGTCGCTCGCCACCAGCGTGGCATTGGGGCCGACCGAGGCCAGCGTGCGCGATGCGACCCATTTCGGCATCTCGCGCCAAACGGCGGCGAAGTCGCGTTCCGCCGCGCCCCATTCCGGCCGGTCCTCGTCCCAGTAGCGCATGATCTCGTACATCCGGCGGCCGTAGAGGCTGCCGGCCAGGCCCCGCACATGCTCGGTCCAGTGGCGGAAGAGCGCGGGGTCGGGGGCGAAACGGTCATGGTCGACAAAGCCGTCGAGCGACAGGTTCATTCCGAAGATCAGCTTCGCCATGGCGCAGGCCCTCCACCCTGCCGAGCCTAGCAGCAGGCGCCGCCGCGGGACAGCCTATCCCGCCACCGGCGCGCCGCGGCCCGTGGCGCCGGCGGCCCAGACCACGGCACCCAGCCCCACCATCCCCAGCCCCAGCACGCCGAAGGCATCCGCCAGCCCCAGCCGGCCGACCAGCGGCGTCGTCACCAGGGGCGCCGCGAACTGCCCGGCGAAGAAGGCGGTGGTCAGCAGGCCCGAGGCCCGGCCCCGCAGGCCCGCCGGCACGAAACCCATGAACCAGGTGGTGTAGTTGGGCATCGAAGGCCCCATCCCCACCCCCATCACCAGCGTGCCCACCAGCATCGCCCAGGGCCCTTCGGCCCGCGACAGGATGACGAGGCCCAGCCCCATCACCGCATAGGACAGGGCAAAGATGCTCATCGCGGAGAAGTATCGCCGCACCCGTCCGTAGAACAGCGCGCCCGGGATCGCCGCCAGCGTCATCCCCGCCATCACCGCGGCGATGACGATGGAGCTTTCCACCCCCCGCTCGGCCATCAGGAAGGCGCCGCGGGTGGGCACCACGTAGAACACCGCCATGAAGACGAAGGCCATCGGCCCCACCAGCGCATAGGCGCGCCAGGGGAACCTTTCGCCGCCGGCCGGGGCCTGCCGCACCGCCGCGCGCTGCGCCCGCGCATGGGGGGCCAGCGCGACGAGCGCCAGCACCACCACCGGCAGCACCAGCGCATAGACCCCGAAGGCCCCGCGCCAGTGCAGCGCGCCCAGGATCCCGCCCGCCATCATCACCACGATGCCGCCGGCCGACATGGCCGCGCCCTGCCGGCCCAGGAACCGCGCCCGCGCCTCGCCCTGCCAGAGGTCGGCGCCCCAGGTCATCGCCAGCGTCATGGTGCCCGCGACCCCCACCCCCAGCACCGCCCGGCCCGCCATCAGGGTGAAGATGTCGTCGGCCCAGAGCCCCACGGTGCCGCCGAAGGCATAGAGCAGCCCCGAGGCCAGCAGGAGCGCCTGCCGGTTCACCCGGTCGGCCAGCCATCCCATCAGCCCCGCGGTCAGCAGGATCGCCAGCGAGGGCGCGGTCACCAGCGTGGCGGCCAGCGTGTCGATCCCCTCGACATCGGCGAAATGCGCCCGAAGCCCCGGCAGCGCGGGCGAGATCGTGGCATTGGCCATGATGGTCAGCGAGGCGAGCAGCAGCACCGCCGCCGTGACGAACCGGCCCGGGGGGCTGGGCATGGGGCATCCTTTCGGTTGACCCACGACCCTCCCATGGTTCAGGATCGTGGACAAGAATGCCATTTCTGGAAAGATAATCCCGATTCATGGACAGCGACCTCGACCTCACCGCCCTGCGCACCTTCCGCGCCGTGGTGCGCGCGGGCTCCTTCTCCGCCGCGGCGCTGCGGCTGCGCGCGCCGAAGTCCACGGTCTCGAAACGGGTGGCGGATCTGGAGGCGGCGCTGGGGGTGCGGCTGATCGAACGCTCCACCCGCAGCCTGCGGGTGACGACCGAGGGCGAGGTGCTGGCCGCCCGCGCCGAACGCCTGCTGGCCGAGGCCGAGGACATCCGCCGCACCCTGGGCGATGCCGGCAGCGCGCCGCGCGGGCACCTGCGCATCGCGGTGCCGCCCACCATGGGCCATGCGATGATGGGCCGGCTGGGCGCGGCTTTCCGCGCGCAATACCCCGAGATCACGCTGGAGGTGCATTTCCTGGACCGCCCGCCCGACCTGCTGCAGGAGGGATTCGACGGCTGCCTGCGGCTGGGGCCGATCGAGGACAGCGCGCAGGTGGCCCGCCTGGTCATGCAGGCCGGCGCGGTGCTGGCCGCCGCCCCGGGGCATCCGGCGCTGGGGCGCATCTCGGCCCCGGCCGACCTGGAAGGCGTGCCCTGCATCGGCCTCTCCACCCCCTGGCCCGGCGGCTGGCGGCTGCTGCGGGGGCAGGAGGCCGCGGTGGTGCAGCCCGAACCGGGGCTGACGCTGGGCTCCTTTCCGGCGGTGCGCGACGCGGCGCTGGCGGGCGCCGGCGTGGCGCTGCTGCCCTGGCTGCTGGCCCGGCCGGAGTTCGAGGCCGGCCGGCTGGTCCACGTGCTGCCCGGCTGGGCGGTCGAGCGGCAGGGGATCTATTTCGTCTATCCCTCCGCCCAGTCGGTCACCGCCCGGCTGCGGGCCTTCATCGACTTCCTGGCCGCGGCGGTGCGGGACGATCCGGGCGCGAACCCGCCCTGAAAACCGCTCCGGCCGAAAGGGGCGGCCGGCCTCACGGGGTCGGGTCCCAAGGCCCCGGCGCGGCCCCCGGCTTCGCCGCTTGGGAAGCGGCGGTCTGCACTGGACCTCCGGGCGACCCCCAGGCCAGCGTCGGCAGCGCCTCGATCCGCCGCTCGATCTCCTCCAGCGTGGCCGGGCGGGCGGGCGATTTCCGCACCTCGGGCTCTCGGCGCCCCAGCGCCGCGGCCGCCAGGGCGCCCGCCAGCACGAACAGCAGCCAGCCCAGCGACAGCGCGACCAGGAGGGCAAGCAAGACCCGGCTCATGCCCCCGCCTCCACCACCTGCGCCAGCAGCCGCGCCAGCGCCGCCTGCAACCGCAGGCTGCAGCGCAGGTCGGGAACGGGGGTTCGATCATGACGCAGGAACAGATGCCGGTGCACGTCGCAATGCCCGCTCAGCGAGGCATAGTCGGCGGCGAGCCCGATCCGCGGCGGGCGCAGCGGCAGGCCCTCGGGAAACGCGGCCATGCAGGCGGACAGGAGGCCCTCGCCCCGCGCTCCGCCCTCTGCGGGATGGATCAGTGGCGCCAGCGCCAGAAGCTCGGGCGCGCGCAGCGCCTGCCCGGCCGCGAGCTGGCGGCCCAGTTGCACCAGCCGGGTCAGCGGGCCTTCCTGCGCCGGATCGCTGGTGGACCGCCGGCCGGTCGCGCCCAGCCAGTCGAGCAGCGCCGCCGCCTGTCCGGCCAGCGGATCCGCATCGGCGACCAGATCTCCGACCGCGGCGATCTCGGCCACGAGCGCCTCGGTCTCGTCGGGCGGAGCGCCATCGTGCAGCAGCCGGTATTCGAGGCCTTGCAGATAGAGATGGCCGAACGCAGGGCGGAACGCCTCGGCGCGACGCGGCCCCTCCAGCCAGTCGATATAGGCGATGCGGTCCTCGCCCGACAGCCGGGCGAAGGCCGGACGGTCGCGGGGAACGGGCGCGAGGCCGTGGTTGCGCGGCGCCACCGCGAAGGGCAGCGCGACCAGCGAGGGGTCGCCCACCCCGCCGACGCCCGAATAGGTCCATCGCGGCAGGCCGGCCCCGTCGTCGCGCTGCCATTGCAGCGGCCGGGGGGCGGCATGGGGCCGGGGCGCGGCGGCGGGGGCTTCGGCCGGCACCAGGGCGATCTGCGGCCCGGAACCGGCCAGGTCCGCCGGTCGCGGCGGCCGGGTTCGGCCGCGTAACGCCCGGCTCACCGCGCGCGCCCGCCGCATCAGCGCCAGACCCGTGTCCTGCGGCCGCAGCGTCAGCCGCAGACCGCCGGCGTCCAGACCCGGATGGCTGACGACCACCTCCAGCATCTCCGCACCGCCGGCGACGAGGATCCGGGCAAGCTGAACGGCACGGGCCAGGGCCAGCAGTTCGCCGGCAGGCGCCGCACCAGCGTGAACGACGGCCCCTTCGCATCCGATCCGGCCGGCGCGACGACCGCCAGCCGGTCGAACAGCGGCTGCAGCGGCCGGCCTTC
>JBBCJM010000019.1:0-6831 GCA_037190175.1 Paracoccaceae bacterium
CGCCCTGAGCCGGCCGATCCCGTCGCGCGCGCGTTGCAGCAGCGAGGTCTCGTCCAGCGGATGCAGGGCCAGCAGCCGCTCCAGCGCCGAGGGGGCCGCGGCGTCGAAATGCACCCCCAAGGGGTCGATCATGAGCCCCAAAGGCCCCCCGCCCGCGCGCCCCGGGCGCAGCGAGCGCAGGAAGGCATCCTCGATCCGTACCAGCGGCGCGCCGGTGCGGGCCGCCACCGCCTCGCCGCGGCCGGCGTAGGGCGAGCGGCCCCAGACCGCCACGCCGTCCCCCTCCCGCGGCCAGCCCGGGCGCAGCTCGTGCCCGGCGAGCGCGAGGATCCGCCGCAGGCGGGGCCGGGTGAGGAAGCCCGCGTTGAAGTAACGAAGCCGCCGGGGGATCGCCCCGGCGGCCTCGGTGCCCGGGGGCTGCATCGCCCTAGCTGCCCGATCCGGCCGTGGCGATGCCGTCCGCCGCGCCCACCGTGCCGGTGATGGCGCTGAGCGTCTTTTGCCACTGCACGAAGGGCGCCTCGGTGACATAGAGCGTGTCGCCGTCGCGGATCACGAAGTCGCGGGCCTCGAACATGCCGGTGGGCTGGGTGAGGTCCAGCACATAGACCATGCGCTGGTCGCCCTGCAGGTCGTTGCGGCCCAGCACGGTATTGGCGATCACCGCGGGCTCGTTGCGGAAGACGAAGACGCCGGTCGGGTCGGCCAGCGTGGTGTTGAGCCCGCCCACCGTGGCGATGGCCTCGATGGCCGAGAGGGTCTGCGTCTCGAAGGGGACGCGGCTCTGCGCCCCGGTGGCGCCCAGCACGGTGAAGGCGCGGGTGTCGCGTTCGACCACGATGCGGTCGCCGGGGCGCAGCGCGATGTCCAGCGTGGGGTTGGAATAGAGGTCCTGCAGCCAGATCTTGCCGCTCTGCCCGCCGCGGTTCACGCGCACGATGGCGGCCTCGGGCTCGATCGCCACGCCCCCGGCCCGCGCGATCATGGCGGAGAGGGTGCGGGTGGGCCGCTCGATGGCGAAGACGCCCTGTGCCCCCACCGCGCCCGAGACCGTGACGGTCGAGCCGTCGCCCGCCACCCGTTCCACGGTCACCTGCGGGTCGGGGGTCTGTTCGTCCAGCTTGCGGCTGATCGCCTGGCGCAGCGCCTCGGGCGTGTTGCCGGCGGCGCGGATGCGGCCGGCATAGGGGATGAAGATATAGCCCTGCCCGTCGACCTGCACGACCTCCAGCGGCGTCACCCGCTGGCCGGTGTTGCCCAGCAGCGGATCGTCGCGCACGTTCTCGAACACGGTGATCGACAGCGTGTCGCCCGGCGCGATGATGTCCGAGCCCATCACGCCGGCATTGCGGAAGGCCGACGAGAAGCCCAGCGCGGGGATCACCGCGGTGGAGCGGGTGACATGCGGGTTCACCGTCACCACGAAGGCGTCGCCTTCCTTCAGCACCGAACCGGCGAAGATCTCGGACTTGTTGGGACCGGAGCGCGGCAAGCCGCAGCCCCCGAGCGCCACGGCAAGCGCAAGAAGGGCTGCGGCGCGGGCCGCCCCGTTCAGGGTATTCGTCACTGCTCGAACTCCTTGTGGTGGAGCGTTTTTTTGGGTCTGCCTCAAGTTTTGCCTGCAACCCTACAGAAAGACGTCGAAAAACGCCAGTCCGCCCTGTGCGGGTCAGTTCACCAGCCGCAACTGTTGCCGAGGTGCCGCGATACCGGAGGTGAGCGCGTCATAGGGATCCTGCGCCATCAGCATCATGTCCACAACCTGTCGTAGCAGCTCGCGCCGCCCGCGCGAGGAGTAGAAGCCCCCCGCGACCTGGCTGGTTTCCAGCAGATAGTGGCGGAAGGTGCGGTAGGCGCGGGCGTCGGGGCGCTGGGGGTTGGCGAAGAATTCCTCCAGCGGCTGGGGCGAGACGAACTCGGGCTTGGAATAGATCGCCCGGCCCAGCGCCTTCAGCGGCAGCCCGCGCCACAGCACCTGCTGGCCGGCGGTGGAATTGACCGTGACCGCCGAGCGCGCCTGATTGAGCAGGCCGGCGAGCTTGCCCCCGCGCACGAAATGCACCCGCCCCTCGATCCCCTGTTCGCGCGCCAGCCGGCGCAGGGTCTGCACCAGCGGCGCGCGGCCGTCCTCCAGCGGGTGGGCCTTGAAGACCAGCCGGTGGTGCGGGGGAGCGCCCCTGGCGAAGCCCTCGACCACCTGCGCCAGGAACTCGGTCATCGAGCGGAAGGGGGAGTGGCTGCGGAAGCTCGCGTCGTGTTCCAGTTGCAGCAGCACCAGATGGTAGGGATAGCCGCCCATGCGGATGCGCCAGGTCTCCGCCATCCGTTCCCAGCGGTGGAAGGGCATCATCAGGAACCGGCGCAGGTAGAGCAGGAACTCCTGCCGCACGGTGAGCGCCCGGTGGGGGCGGAAGTTGCGGAAATCCCAGAACCCGGTCAGCACGAACCAGTGGTAGAGCGCACCCCAGAACATGTGCTGGCGCATCTCGCCCCAGCGGGCGGGCGCGTCGGGCAGCTCGGCGTCCGACCGCGCCAGCGCCTCGGCCATCGCTGCGACCGAGAGGTCCATCAGCCGGGAGTGGCCGTTGGAGCCGCCGCGCTCGTAGGTCACCCAATAGGGGCGCAGATAGCCCTCCTCGAAGACATGGAGGGTGAGGTTCAGGTCGCGGGCGATGGCGACCGCCTGGGCGTGGATCGGCCGGGTGTCGCCGTAGAGCACCACGTCGGTGATCGCCTTCTCGGCGCAGATGGCGGCGAAGGCGGCGGGCCAGTCCTCCGCCCGGCCGCGGAAGGGGATGAAGCTGCCCCGGTCGAACCAGAAGGCGCGGTCGCCGCGGTTGAACCCCACCCGCCAGACCTGCGCCCGCGCCGCCCGCAGCATCCGCGCCAGCTGCGCGAAGAAGGGCCCGTGCGGACCCTGCAACAGAAGGAAGCGGCGGTCCTCAGGAGGGGTCACGATCCGGCCCAATGCTCATCGCGGGCCATCCTGCCCGGCCGGGGCGGCGAGATTGTGGCGGAGCGGGGTCACTCCCGGTCCCTGCCGCTGCGCTCGTGCAGGAGGACGGCGACATAGGCGATCACCCCGACCAGAGCGGGGGTGATCACGAAGGCCAAGATGAAGCTGGCGAACTGAACGTCGTTCATTCCGCGGGATGCTGTTTCGAGGGTTTCTCGGGCCGGGTGGCGATCCAGTAGGCCGCGCCACCGACGACCAGTCCGCCGACAGCGGCCCATACCAGCGACAGGAATACCGGATCGGTCATGGCGCTGATCTCCCGGGATGCCTCACTCGGCGGGATGGTCCTCGGCGCTGCGTTCGTGCAGCAGGACCGCGACATAGGCGATGGCCAGCGTGGCCGCCGGGGCGATGACGAAGGCGAGAATGAAGCTCCAGAACTCGGTCGTCATGTCAGTCCTCTGAGGATGCGCCTCGCCAGCAAATGTAATCCAACGGCGCCCAAAAACCAACCCGCCAGCCCGAGGCCGAGCACAAGGGGAGAGACGGAACTCCGGAAGTTGGCGATGTTGTAAAGGTAACCGGCGATCGGGGTGGCGATGCCCACGGTGAAACAGGCGGTCGATGCCCGGTCGAGGGCATTGGCCAGAAGCTTGGTCTGTTCGTTGCGAATCAGGCTCATGGGGGCAAGGGGACGCCGGGCGGCGTCCCCCTTTCAGGCGGTTCAGTTCCCCTGCTGCGGGGGCATGAAGCCGCCGCCCCCGCCGGGCGGCTGGGGCTGGGGCTGGGGCGGCTGGGGCATCTGGCCGCCCGGGGCCATGGTGGGCAGGCCGGCGTAGCTCCACGCCTCGATCCCGCCGCGGTACCACATCACGTTGCGGTAGCCGAGGTTCACCGCCCTCAGCGCCGCGTTGTAGGACATCCAGCACTGGGTCGAGAGGCAATAGAACACCATCGGCACGTCCTGCCGCCCGCCGGTGACCTGCTGCAGGTACTGGCCCAGCTGCTGCTGGGTCTGGTCCTGGAAGGTGCCGGGCTGCGCGGCCGGCACCAGCGGGATCGCGCCCGGCAGGGTCTGGTTGCCGCCCAGCACGTCGAAGACCAGGAACTGCTGGCCGGACTGCACCATCTGGAAGAGGTCGGCGGTGGTCACGGTCTTGCCGCCCGGCAGCGAGGTGGGGGTGGGGCCGTGCATGGCGCCCGAATGCAGCTGCTGGGTGGCGGCGACGCCGAAGTCCTGCCGCTCGTACTGCGCCAGCTGCTGGAGCTGCTGCATGATCATCGCCATCTGCTGGTTCGGGTCGGGCTGGCCGGGCTGCTGGAACCCCGGCTGCCCCGGCTGCCCCGGCTGGGCGAAGCCCGGCTGGCCCGGCTGCTGGAAGCCCGGCTGACCCGGCTGCTGGAACCCCGGCTGCGGCTGCCCCGGGAACCCCGGCTGCGGCTGCTGGAACCCCGGCTGGCCGGGCTGGGCGAAGCCGGGCTGCCCGGGCTGCTGGAACCCGGGCTGGCCCGGCGGCATCTGGCCGAAGCCCGGCTGTTGCCCGAACCCGGGCTGCTGGCCGAAGCCGTCCTGCGCCGCGGCCGCTCCGGCCAGCGCCATCAGGGCAAGGGTGACGCGAAGGGCAATCTGCATGGTCTACCTTTCTCGGATCAGGGCGCCACTTGCAGGCGCTGGCCACCCACGCCCAGGGAGATCGTGGGGTCGTAACTCGGATCGTTGGTCAGGAAAAAACTGCCGTCGTTCAGCTGCCAGGCGTGGTTGTAGTTGTAGTCGAGCTGCACCGGGTTGCCCGAGGTATCCACCCAGGTCTCCACCCCGCGGATCGACTCGACGAATTCGCGCTGCTGGCGGTCCTGCGAGGCCATGCGCGCGTCATAGCCCTGCGCGATGATGGCGGAGATCTCGCGGTTGGTGTCGGAGTTGATCTTGGCGATCTTGGCCGCGCTCTCGGCGTTCTGCCGGTCGATCACCGCGCGGTGCTTCGAGATGAACTCGAACCAGCCGGGCAGGGGCACGAAGGACTTGCGCAGCGCCTCGGCCGCGGTGAAGTCCAGCTGCCCCGCCGGGGCCCAGACCGCGAAGCCCCAGTCGGTGCCGCCGCCGAGGAAGGTCTGGTTCTCCGGCACCGCCGGCATGGGGATGCCCGTGCCGGCGAAGAGCGAGGGGTCGAGTTGCAGCCCCGGGTCGTCGTAGCGGATCTCGGAGGTGGTGAAGAGCCCGCTGAGCAGGATCGCCCCCCGCATCTCCTGCCCCCCCGGCCCGGTGAAGGCGAAGAGCGCCTCGCCCGCGTCGAGCCAGGTCACCATGCTGACCCCCAGCCCCTGCAGCGACAGGTCGGGCAGCAGCATGGGCATCTGCGCCCCCCCGGTTACGTCCGGCCGGCGGCGGGTGTCGATCAGCCGCGCGTCGGGCCAGAGCCGGCGGGCCTGGAACAGGATCGCCTCGTCCAGCGAGGCCAGCGGCTGCTGGGTGCAGCCCGTGATCGGATTGAGCCCCCAGCCCAGCCCCGGCAGGAAGGCCATCCCGTGGCTGCCGTCGGGGGTGAAGGCGCCCCAGTCGATGTTGTAGCCATAGCTGATGCAGCGTTCGCCCCAGAAGAGCCCGCCGCGCGCCTGCCAGCCCTCGGGCACCAGGCCGCGGATCGCCTCCATGTCGGAATGCATCAGCGTGACGGGGCGCACCCGCAGCCCCTGGCCCTGCGCCTCGGCTGCCGGCGCCAGCCCGATGGAAATTGCCGTTACGCCGGCCAACAGACCGGCCCGAATGCCTGCAATCATGCGCCCGGTTCCTTTCCCCGGGAAGCGGTGGCCCCTTTCCGGGGTCCGCGACCAATGCGATGAGCCTAGCAACGGAGGGGGGCTTCGGGCAAGCCCCGTGCTCTTGTCCCCGCGGCCCCGCGGCGCTACGCCTCGGGGGGCAGCGGCGGCAGAGGGGCGGGCCATGTTCACCGGCATCATCACGGACGTGGGCGAGGTCATGACCGCGGCGCAGGAGGGCGACCTGCGGCTGAGGATCGCCACCGCCTACGACCCCGCCACCATCGACCTCGGCGCCTCGATCGCCTGCGACGGGATATGCCTGACCGTGGTGGCGCTGGGCGATGCGCCACGGCCCTGGTTCGAGGTGCAGGTCTCGGCCGAGACGGTGGGCAGGACCACCGCCGGCTCCTGGACCCCGGGCCGGCGGCTGAACCTGGAGCGCGCCCTGAAGGTGGGCGACGAACTGGGCGGGCACATCGTCTCGGGCCATGTCGACGGGCTGGCGCAGGTGGTGCGGCTGGCGCCCGAGGGCGATTCGCTGCGGGTGACCCTGCGCGCGCCCGAGGCGCTGGCGGGCTTCATCGCGCCCAAGGGCTCGGTCTGCCTGAACGGCACCTCGCTCACGGTGAACGAGGTGGCGGGGGCGGAGTTCGGGGTGAACCTGATCCCGCATACGCGGGAGGTCACCACCTGGGGCGTGGTGGCGGAGGGCGACGCGGTGAACCTGGAGATCGACACGCTGGCCCGCTACGTGGCCCGACTGCGGGAGTGGGGGGCATGAGCGGCATCGGCCACAACAAAGGGCCCACCATGGAGGGCGGCGAAAGCTGGCGCCGCCATTGCTGGAGCGCCGCGCGCGAACGCCTGCTGCCGCACCTGCCGGTGGAGGTGCTGCGCGGAAGGCTGCGGCGGGCGGCGGAACTGGGGCTCGACTACCGCACCTATGCCGGGATCCGCGCGGCGACCGGGCATGACGTGGTGGCGGTGCTGTTCTCCTCGAACGCCTTGCGGGCGCGGGCCGGGCAGGCGCTGCCGCCCGACCGGCTGGAACGGCTCGCCGCGGTGCAGGGTGCGGCGCGGATCGGGCTGGCGGTGCGGCCGCTCGCCGCCCCCGC
>JBBCJM010000020.1:0-11151 GCA_037190175.1 Paracoccaceae bacterium
GCAGGTCGGCCAGGAACTCGCCGGCGTGGCGGCGCAACAGGTCCATGGTCTCGGCCCGTTCGGCCATCACCGCCACGCGCAAGATGGCGCCCTCCAGCGCGAAGGAGATGGTGACGCGCCCCAGCTCCTCGGGGGAGAGCCGCAGTTCCACCGTGCCGGGGGCGTGCTCCGGGGCGAGCCGTGCCGCCACCCGGCCCAGCGCGGCGGGCGGGACCGGGGCGTGGACCTGCGGCGCGGCAGGTGCGGCGGACGGCGCGGGCGAGGCCGGCGGCAGCGGCGCGGCCTCGATCCGGGGCGGTTCGGCCTGCACCTGCGGCGCCTCGGGCAACGGGCGGACCGGCGGGTCGGAAGGGGCCGGCGGGGCCGGGATCGCGGCGGCCGGCGGGGCGTCGTGGGCGGCCGGCGGCGGGGCGGGGGCGGCATCGCGCAGCGGCGGGGGGGCGGAGGGAGCGGGCGGGACGCTGAAGAGGGCGGCGAAGCGACCTGCCCGCCCTTCCTGCGCGGCCGGGGCCGGGGCAGGCTCCTCCACCGGAATCGCCGGCGGGAGAGCCGGGGCGAGGCCGAAGTCCGGCGGCGGCTCGGGCACGGGCAGGATTTCCGGCAGCAGGACAGCGGCATCGGCGGAAGGCTCGGCTTCGGATGCGATCTCCGCCCGTTCGGGCTCGGCTAGTTCGGGCGGCGTCGCCATCTCGTCGTTCTCGGCCGGGATCGCGCCCTCCACCACCACCTCGGCCATCAGCGCGGCCTCGAAGGCACCGGCCCCCTCCTCCGGCACCCTGCCCGACAGGGGCGGCGTGGCGGCAAGGGGCGGGGCGAGGGCGCAAAGGGCGATCATGTCCGGTTTCTCCAGCGGCTCGCCCCGTTCATGCCCGCAACAGGTTACCGGGTGTTTACCGCCTGCCGCGAAACTGCGCCCGACCGGAACAGGAGCACCCCATGGACCTGAGCATCACCCCCGCCGCCCCCCGCCCCCCCGACCGCGAGGCGGTCCTGCGGCAGAAGGCGGTGGAGCTGGAGACCGCCTTTCTGGCGGAAATGCTGGCCCATGCGGGGCTTGGCCCGGGCGAAGGGCCGTTCTCGGGCGGGGCGGGCGAGGACCAGTTCGCCTCCTTCCTGCGCCGGGAACAGGCCGCTGCCATGGCCAAGGCGGGGGGCATCGGGCTGGCCGAATCGCTGTTCCGCGCGCTGGCGAGGGCCGAGCATGGCTGAGACGCTGGAGACGCTGGAAGACCTGCTCGACGCCGTGCACCGCGCGCTGCTGGCCGGCGACCTGGCCGCGCTGCCGCCGCTGGCCGAGCGGATCGAGACGGCGATGGTGGCGCTGCCAGCCGGGGCCGACGCCCATGGCCTGCAAACCCGCGCACGGCGCAACGCGCTGCTGCTGGAGGCCGCCGGCCGCGGGCTGCGGGCGGCCCGCAGGCGGCTGGAGGAGCTGCGCGGGGCCGCGCGGCTGTCGACCTATGACCACGCCGGCCGCCGCCTGACGCTGGGCGGCGCCGGGCAGGTCGCGCGCCGGGCATGATGGTTCAAATGCCGCGCATCTGCCCGCCCCGCCTTAGCGAAGCGTTAGCGGTTCGGCCGCTTCAGTAGGCTCTGCAACCCGGACGGGGTGGCGCGGCGGAAAACCGCCGCATCGGCCAGAACGCCCTGACCGCCGCCCTGCCCGGGCGGCCCCAGACACGGCCGGCGAACCCCGGCCCAGCACAGGAACATGCGAATGTCCTCGATCCTGACCAATACCTCGGCGATGACCGCGCTTCAGACGCTGAAGGGCATCAACGCCAACATGAACAAGACCCAGCAGGAGATCTCGACCGGCAAGTCGGTGGCCAATGCCCGCGACAACGCCGCGGTCTGGGCGATCTCCAAGGTGATGGAATCCGACGTGAAGGGGTTCAAGGGCATCGCCGACAGCCTCAACCTCGGCTCCTCCACCGTCTCGGTCGCCCGCCAGGCGTCGGAGCGGGTGAACGACCTGCTGACCGAGATCAAGGGCCATGTGGTGGCCGCGCAGGAGGAGAACGTCGACCGCTCCAAGATCCAGACCGAGATCGGCCGCCTGCGCGACCAGATCGCCACCGTGGTGGGCGGCTCGCAGTTCAGCGGGCAGAACCTGATCTCGGGCACCGAGCAGGTGAAGGTGCTGGCCTCGCTGGACCGCGCCTCGAACGGCTCGGTCACCACCTCGCACATCGTGGTGGACCGGCAGGACCTCGGCACCTCCGCCGGCGTCTACGGCACCGGCACCTCGCTGGCCGCCAATGCCACCGCGAGCAGCGCCACCACCGCCGCGGCCGGCAAGTCGGCCGAGATCACCTTCGCCGGCACCTGGGCGGCCAACGACACCGCGCAGGTCACCGTGGCGGGCGTGGCCATCAACCACACCGCGGCGGGCGCCAGCGTGGATGATATCGCGAGCCATTTCGCCAGCGCGATCAACGCCCTGGGCCTCGATGGCGTCTCGGCCTCGAACGCCTCGGGCGTGCTGACCGTCACCTCGACCCGCGGCTTCGAGGGGCTGGCGATCAGCCAGACCTCCACCACCGCGGGCGACGGCACCTCGGACATCACCGCGGTGAACGGCGCGGCGCCGGCGGACGACAACACCGCCACCGCCTCGACCATCGGCCAGCGGGCCGAGCAACTGACCTTCTCGACCTCCGCGCAGGTGAACGAGGGCGACGGCTACCGGGTGACCATCGGCACCGCCTCCTACAGCTATGTCGCCGGCAAGGGCGAGACGATGGAGGATGTGGCCCGCGGGCTGAAGATCGCGGTCGACAGCGGCCAGCCCGAAGGCGTCACCACCCGGGTGACGCAGGACGAGGCGACCGGCGCCTGGTCGCTGAACATCGACAACGACGGCACCGGCGCGGCCTCGCTGGCGCTCTCGGCTACCGGCAACGCGGGGGGCAAGGCGTCGGGCGGGCTCTTCGGGCTGGATGCCATCGACGTGACCTCCAAGGCCGGGGCCGCCGCGGCGCTCGCCAATGTCGAGACGATGATCAACCGCAGCATCGACGCCGCCGCCTCCTTCGGCTCGGCGCAGAAGCGGATCGACATCCAGAACGACTTCGTGGGGATGCTGTCCGACGCGCTGAAGGCCGGCATCGGCGCCATGGTCGATGCCGACATGGAGGCGGCCTCGGCCCGGCTGCAGGCGTTGCAGGTGCAGCAGCAGCTGGGCATCCAGGCGCTGTCCATCGCCAACCAGCAGCCGCAGAACATCCTGTCGCTCTTCCGCTGAGCCCCGGGCGGGGCGGGGTCGTCCCCGCCCCGGCCGCCTGACACCCCGAACGCCTGCGGACCCATCCCATGTACAGCAATACCGACCTGGCGCGGACGGCCTATGCCCGCCCCGACGCCCCGGCGCGCAACCCCCGCGCGGTGGAATACGACCTCTTCGCGCGCATCACCCGCGCGATGTCCGAGGCAGAGCGCCAGGGGCCGCCGGGCTTCCCCGCGCTGGCCCGCGCGCTGCACGACAACGGCCGGCTGTGGCGCACGCTGGCCGCCGACTTGGCCGAGCCCGGCAACGAACTGCCCGACGAACTGAAGGCGCGGCTGTTCTGGCTGTTCGAATTCACCACCGCGCACAGCCGCAAGGTGCTGGCCGGCGAGGCCGAGGCCGGGGTGCTGGTCGAGGTCAACACCGCCGTCATGCGGGGCCTGCGCGGCGACCGCGGGGGAACGGCATGAGCGGGCTGGTGCTGAAACTGGGGCCGCACGAGCGGGTGCTGATCAACGGCGCGGTGATCGAGAACGGCGACCGCCGCTCGCGCCTGTCGGTCTGCACGCCGGGGGCGCATATCCTGCGCCTGCGCGACGCGATCCACCCCGAGGCGGTGAACACGCCGGTGCGGCGGGTCTGCTACGTGGCGCAGCTGGTGCTTTCGGGCGACGTGGCGCCGGCCGAGGCGCGGACCCAGCTGCTGCGCGGGATCGAGCAGCTGAGCCAGGCGCTGACCGACCCCGACAGCCGGGCGCAGCTGGCGCTTGCCACCGCCGCGGTGCTGGAGGACCAGCACTACCAGGCGATGAAGGCGCTGCGCAGCCTGCTGCCGCGGGAGGAGCGGCTGCTGGCGGCCGGGGGCCGGGCATGAGCTTCCGGCCGGCGATCCCCTTCGACGGCCTCGCCGGCTGGGCCTTCCTGAAGCGCACCGCTGCGGCGCAGCGCGCGGCCTTCGACGCCTCGCCCATGCTGGCGCGGGACGAGGCCTATTTCCGGGCGAAGATCGGCCAGGTCATGACGGCCGACGACCTGGTGGCCGACCGCCGGCTGTTGGGCGTGGCGCTGGGGGCCTTCGGGCTCGACGCCGACATCGGCAACAAGGCCTTCATCCGCAAGGTGCTGGCCGACGGCACCCTGCGCGAGGGCGCGTTGTCGAACCGGCTGGCCGACAAGCAGTACCGCGCCTTTTCCGCCGCCTTCGGCTTCGGCGACTATCCCACGCCGAACACGGTGGGGGCGGGTTTCGCCGACAAGCTCGTGGCCGCCTGGAAGGAACGGCGGTTCGAAGGCGCGGTGGGGGAACAGTCGAACGCCCTGCGGCTGGCGATGAATGCCGGGCGGGAGCTGCCGGCGCTGGCGGCGCGACCGATCTCGGACGAGGCCAAGTGGCTGACCGTGCTGGGCAACCGGCCTTTGCGCGAGCTGTTCCAGACCGCCTTCAACCTGCCGCCGCAATTCGTCTCGCTGGATCTCGACCGCCAGGTGGAGGTGCTGCGCAGCCGCTCCGCCGCGGCCTTCGGCACCTCGGAGCTGAAGTCCTTCGCCGAGCCGGCGGCGATGGAGCGGCTGACCCGCCGCTTCCTCGCTATGGGGCAGATCGCCGCCGCCGCCTCGCCCGCCGCGCCCGCCTCGGCGGCGCTGACCCTGTTGCAGGCCGGGCAGGCGCACCGGCTCAGCCTGCGGCTCTGAGGATCTCCTCCAGCCGGCGGAAGGCGCCATCCTCGGGCGAGGGTTCGGCCAGAAAGGCATCCAGCGCCGGCCAGACCGCCACCGCGGCGTCCACCAGCGGATCGGCGCCCTTGGCGTAGAGGCCGGCCTGCACCATCATCTCGGCCCGGTCCCAGGCGCCCAGCAATTGCCGCGCCCGGGCGATCAGCGCGTTCTCCTCGGCCGTGGCCGCCCCCGGCAGGCTGCGCGAGACGGAGCGCAAGAGGTCGATCGCCGGGAAGCGCCCGCGTTCGGCGATGCGCCGGTCCAGCACCACATGGCCGTCCAGCACCCCGCGCAGCACGTCGGCCACCGGATCCTCCATGTCCGACCCCGGCACCAGCACCGAGAAGACCGCGGTGATGTCGCCGCGCCCCTCCTCCCCCGGCCCGGCACGCTCGGCCAGTTGCGTGACCGCCTGCGCCATCGAGGGCGGCCAGCCGCGCATCGACGCGGCCTCGCCCGCCGCCAGGGCCACCTCGCGATGCGCTTCGGCGAAGCGGGTGACCGAATCGGCCAAGAGCAGCACATGCTGCCCGGCGTCGCGGAAATGCTCGGCCACCGCCATCGCCGCGGGCAGGCAGCGCCGGCGCACCAGGGGCGACTGGTCCGAGGTGGCGGCCACCACCACGGCGCGCTTCAGCCCTTCGGCCCCCAGCGCGCCCTCGGTGAACTCGCGCAGCTCGCGCCCGCGCTCGCCCACCAGCGCGATCACCACCACCTCGGCCTCCACCCCGCGGGCGAAATCGGCCATCAGGCTGGACTTGCCGACGCCGGACCCGGCGAAGAGCCCGATCCGCTGCCCCCGCACCAGGGGCAGCAGGGTGTCGAACACCGCGACCCCGGTCGAGAGCCGCCCGCCCAGCCGGCGGCGGCGGGCGGGGGTGCAGCACGCAAACTGCGCGGCGAGGACCCGGGCATCAGCGGCCGGCCGTCCAGCGGCGCGCCGAAGGGATCGACGATCCGCCCCACCCAGCCGTCGCAGGGCGCGATGCGCGGCTGGCCCGCCAGTTCCACCGGATCGCCGATGGCCAGCCCCTCGGCCGCCGCATCGGCCAGCACCGTCGCCCCCGCCGGCGACAGCGCGATCACCTCGCCCGCCGTGGCGCCCCCGCGCGAGCGGATCACCACCCGGTCGCCCAGCCCCGCCACCCGACCGAGCCCCGAGACCGCCAGCGTGCCGCGCCCGACCTCGGCCACCCGGCCCAGCCGCACCACCGGCTCGATCTCCGCGATGCGGGCCATCAGCCCGGCGAATATGTCCCCCATGCGGACCCCCTTCGTTCACCGATTACCCTTCCTAAACGAATCGCCCTTAAGCCTCGGTGAAACCGAACGAGGGAGAACCCCGATGTTCCCGAAGCTGGAACTCACCCGCATGGCCCAGGCACTGGCGTCGCACGCCGGCGCCCGCATGGGCGTGGTGGCCCGGAACCTGGCCCATGCCGACACGCCCGGGTTCCGGGCGCAGGACCTGCCCGCCTTCGCCGAGGTCTGGCGCCAGGGGGAACCCCTGCGCGCCACGCGGCCGGGGCATCTGACCGGCCATGCCGGCCCGCGCGGCATGGTGACCGTGGACGACCGCCGCTTCGGCGCGCCCAACGGCAACACCGTCTCGCTGGAGGCCGAGATGGTGAAGTCCGCCGAGGCGCGGCAGGCGCACGAGATGGCGCTGGCGATCTATCGCAGCACGTCCGAGATCGTGCGCGCCAGCCTGGGGCGGCGCTGATGGACCTCTTGACCGCACTCACCCTTTCCGCCTCGGGAATGCAGGCCCAGGCCGGCCGCCTGCGCCATGTGTCCGAGAACATCGCCAACGCCGACACCCCCGGCTACCAGCGCAAGACCGTTGCCTTCCGCGAAATGGCCGAGGGGGTCGCGCTGGGCCCCGTGCGGCTCGACCCGCGCGCGGCGGAGCGCATCCACGACCCCGGCCATCCCTTGGCGGGGGAGGACGGGTTTCGCCTCGGATCCAACGTCGATCTGGTGACCGAGATCGCCGACGCGCGCGAGGCGCAGCGCAGCTACGAGGCCAACCTGCGCCTCTTCGACCAGGCCCGCCAGATGACGCAGAGCCTGTTCGACCTGTTGAGGAGATGACCAGAATGGACGTTCGCAATGCCCTCGCGGCGCTGTCCTATGCCGAGGCGCGCCAGGCCGCCGCCCCCGCGCCCTCGGGCGGAGAGGCGACCTTCGCCCGGTTGACCGGGGATTTCGCCCAGACGCTGGCGCGCGGCGAGGCCACGGCGCAGGCCGCGATGACCGGCGCCGCCGACCCCCATGCGCTGGTCGAGGCGCTGGCGGCCTCCTCGCTGGCCGTCGAGACGGTGGTGACGGTGCGCGACAAGGTGGTCGAGGCCTACCAGGAAATCCTGCGGATGCCGGTGTGATGGCCGAGGCGCAGATCTTCGACGTGATGCGGCAGGGGCTGTGGATCGCCGTGCTGGTCGCCGCGCCGCTCCTGACCGTGGCGCTGGTCGCCGGGCTGGTGGTCGGCCTCTTCCAGGCGCTGACCTCGATCCAGGAGATGACGCTGACCTTCGTGCCCAAGGTCGCGGCGATGCTCGCCGTGTTCTGGGTGTCGATGAGCTTCATGACCGCCACGCTGGTGGGGTTCTTCGCCGAGGGCATCCTGCCACTGATCGCGGGGGGCAGGTAGATGGACGCCGCCGGCTATGTCACCCTCGCCCGCCAGTCGGGCCTGATGCGCGAGATGCAGGTGGTGGCGAACAACATCGCCAATATCTCCACCGCGGGGTTCCGGCGCGAGGGGGTGGTCTTCGCCGAGCACATCCGCCGGCTGGACGAAGGCGCCTCGCTGTCCATGGCCCATGCCACCGGGCGGCACGCCGACCTGCGGCAGGGGGGGCTGACCGGCACCGGCGGGGCCTTCGACTTCGCCATCCAGGGCGAGGGGTTCTTCCTGGTGGACACGCCCTCGGGGCAAAAGCTGACCCGGGCGGGGGCCTTCGCCCCCAATGCCGAGGGCGAGCTGGTGACGGCGGACGGCCACCGCCTGCTCGACGCCGCCGGCGCGCCGGTCTTCGTGCCGCCCGGCTCCGGCCCGGTGGCGCTGGGCTCCGACGGCACGCTGACCGCCGGGGGCCAGCCGCTGGCCCGGCTGGGGCTGTGGCGGCCCGCCGATCCCTTAGGCCTGCGGCACGAGGGCGGCACCCTGTTCGAGGCCGGCGAGGTGGAGCCCGTGGAAACCCCCGGCACCATCCTGCAAGGGATGCTGGAGGAGGCCAACGTCAACCCGGTCTCGGAGATCGCCCGCATGATCGCCGTGCAGCGCGCCTACGAACTCGGCCAGGCCTTCCTGGACCACGAGGACCGCCGGATGCGCGGCGTGATCGAAACGCTGGGGAGGTAAGCCCATGAAAGCCTTGCAGATCGCCGCCACCGGCATGAGCGCGCAGCAGATGCGGGTGGACGTGGTGGCCAACAACCTGGCCAACATGTCGACCACCGCCTACAACGCCCGGCGCGCCGACTTCGCCGACCTGCACTACCAGCAGGTCGCCCGGCCCGGCACCGTGGCGGCGGAGGACGGCACCATGCTGCCCACCGGGATCCAGCTGGGCCTGGGCGTGCGGGCCGCCGCGGTCTCGGTGGTGCTGGCGCAGGGCTCGCTGTTGCAGACCGGCGGCGACCTGGACGTGGCGATCGAGGGGCGCGGCTATCTGGAGGTCACGCTGCCCTCCGGCAGCCCCGCCTATACCCGCGACGGGGCGCTGAAACGCACCGGCGACGGGCTGATCGTCACCTCGGACGGCCACCCCGTCGCCCCCGGCCTGACCATCCCGGCCGAGGCGCGCGCCCTGTCGATCAACGCGGCGGGCGAGGTCTATGCCTATTTCACCGGCCGGGTGGAGCCCGAACTGCTGGGCCAGATCACGCTCGCGGGCTTTCCCAACGAGAAGGGGCTGGAGGCGATGGGATCGAACCTCTACCTCGAGACCGCGGCCTCCGGCCCCGCCACCCCGGGCACGCCGGGGGTCGAGGGGCTGGGCAGCCTGCGGCAGGGCTACCTGGAGGAAAGCTCGGTCGATGCGGTGCGCGAGGTGACCGAACTCATCAAGGCCCAGCGCGGCTACGAGCTGAACGCCAAGGTCATCACCGCCGCCGATCAGATGCTGTCGGCCACCACGCAGGTGCGCTGATGTGGCGCGTGGTGGCCCTTTGCTGCATGGCCCTGCCGGCCGCGGCCGAGAGCCTGGTCGCCGCCCGCACCATCCGCGCCCGCGACGTGGTGACATTCGAGGACGTGGCGCTGGTCTCGGCCGCGCTGCCGGGGGCGCTGCGCGAGGCCCGCGACGCCGTGGGGCTGGAGGCGCGGGTGACGATCTATGCCGGCCGGCCGGTGCGGCCCGCCGACCTCGGCCCCCCGGCGCTGGTCGAGCGCAACCAGACGGTGACGCTGGCCTACCGCGCCGGCGGGCTCTCGATCATCGCCGAGGGCCGGGCGCTGACTCGTGCCGGGGCGGGGGAAGCGGTGCGGGTGATGAACCTCGCTTCCAAGACCATCGTGACCGGGCGGCTGGCCGAGGACGGCACCGTGCTGGTCGGCCCGCAGGAGTTCCCCTGATGCGCTTCCTTCTTCTGCTGCTCCTGCTGTCCGCCTGCGCGCGCCTGGGCGAGGTGGGCAAGGCCCCGGGCTTTTCGCCTCTGGAGGGCAGCAGCCAGCACCATGCGATCTATTCCGCGCCCATGCCGCTGTCGGCCGATCCCGACGGGCCGGGCGCGGCCTCCTCGCTCTGGACCCAGCACACCGGCTCGCTGTTGGGCGACCGGCGGGCGGCGCGGCGGGGCGACATCCTGACCGTGGTGATCGAGATCAACGACCGCGCCGAGATCTCGAATTCCACCGACCGCAGCCGCTCGTCCAGCGAGCGGATGGGGATCCCCTCGCTGTTCGGCATCCCGCAGCGGATCGACCGCCGGCTGCCCGAGGGCGCCAGCATGGCCGAGGCGGTGCAGGCCGGCAGCAGCTCCACCTTCTCCGGCGACGGCTCGGTGGCGCGGAAGGAGCGGCTGACGCTGCGGGTCGCGGCCACGGTGGTGGAGGAACTGGCCAACGGCGTCTTGCGCATCGAGGGCCAGCAGGAGGTGCGGGTGAACAACGAGCTGCGCGAGCTGGTGGTCTCGGGCTATGTCCGGCCCGCCGACATCTCGCGGCAGAACGAGGTGGTCTACGACCGCATCGCCGGGGCGCGGATCGCCTATGGCGGGCGCGGGCAGATCACCGATGTGCAGCAGCCCCGCTGGGGTCAGCAGGCGGCCGATGTGCTGCTGCCGTTCTGAGGGGGTGACATGGGCAAGCTGATCCCGTTGATCCTGGGGCTCGCGGGCCTCGCCGCCGGGGCGGCGGCGGGGCTGGCGCTGCGGCCGGCACCCGAGCCGGAGGCGGAACCTGCGGAGGCCGCCGCGCCCGACCCTGCGGCAGCGGTGGAATATGTCAAGCTTTCCAACCAGTTCGTGGTGCCGGTGGTGGAGGAGGGGCGCGTGGCCGCCATGGTGATCCTGTCGCTGACCGTCGAGGTCGCCCAGGGCAGCACCGAGGCGGTCTATGCCCGCGAGCCGCGGCTGCGCGACGCGCTGTTGCAGGTGCTGTTCAACCACGCCAATGCCGGCGGCTTCCGCGGCACCTTCACCGACGGGGCGAACCTGGTGCTCCTGCGCCAGGCGCTGCGCGAGGCGGCGGGCCGGGTGCTGGGGCCGGCGGCCACCGACGTGCTGATCGCCGACATCGTGCGGCAGGACGAACGGCGCTAGGGCTTGCGCCGCGCCGCGAGCTCACCCGCAACGCCCCTGGCGCCAGCAGTCGTAGCGCCACTGCCAGGGCGCGACGGCGCCCTCGCGCTGCCAGAGGCCCGCGCGCGCCTCGCGGGCGCGCTGCTCGAGCCCGCGCATGGACTGGTCGCGCAGGAAGCGGCCCCGGGCCTCGGCATTGGCCCAGGCCATGCCGGTCTCCACCATGCGCCGGTTGGCGGTGGCGTCGCCGCCCAGCGGCACATCGCAGATATGGCGCTGGTAATGGTCCTGCTCATGGCAGTGCAGCGTCACGCGGCGGCCTTCGATGAGGCGGGCCAGCGCCTCGCGCGCCTCCTTGCCGTAAGGCTGGCCGGGCCGCTCGCGGTCGCCCAGCTCGGGCGCATCGATGCTGGCCAGGCGCACGCGCATCCGCTCGCCCCGCTCGTCCTCGAACTGGA
>JBBCJM010000021.1:0-82052 GCA_037190175.1 Paracoccaceae bacterium
ACGGGGGGTCCGGGGGGTGTGCAACCCCCCGGCGCTTTACGCAGGCCGCGACGCCGTTGTGAAGCCCGCCGCCAGCCGCTATGCCGCGCGGCGACCCCGGGGGACCGAATGGACGAATCCGCGATCCGCGCGCTCTTCACCCGCAGCGACGGGACATTTCTCTGCGCCCGCTGGGGCCGGCCGATGGTGCCGGTGGTCTTCGGGGTCGAGGACGAAACGCTCGCCACCCTGCGCGGGGCCTTCGCGGCGATGGCGGCGCTGACCGGCCGGCCGCTGGGCGCCGCCGACCCCGAGACCGGGGCCAACCTGCTGATCTTCTTCTGCCGCGCATGGGAGGAGTTGCAGGGCGTGCCCGACCTCGAGCGGCTGATCGAGGCGCCGGGCTCGCTCACAGGCCGGTTGCAGGCGGCGGGCGCCAACCAGTACCGCGGCTTCCGCTATGATCCCGCCGGCGCGATCCGCGCCAGTTTCGTGCTGCTCAGGATGGACGAGCACCTCTCGGCCCTTCCCGCCGGGGCGCTGGCACTGCATCAGGCGGTGCTGAGCCTGCTCACCTGGTCGGACCGCGCCTTCGCTGCGGCCTCGCCGGTGGTGGAGCGCGACGGCCGGGCGATGCTGCGGCCGGGGCTGGAGCGGCTGATCCGCGCGGCCCATGCGCCGGAACTGCCCGACCTGGCGCGCGAACCGGCCCATGCGCTGCGGCTTCTGGCACGGATGGGGACATGACGCATCGTTTCACGCTCCGGGTCTATTACGAGGATACCGACCTGGCCGGGATCGTCTATTACGCCAACTACCTGCGCTTCATCGAACGGGCGCGAACGGAGTGGGTGCGGGAACTGGGGATCGACCAGGCAAGGCTGCGGGAGGAGACCGGGGTGGTCTTCGCCGTGCGGCGGGTGGAGGCCGACTATCTGCGCCCTGCGGTCTTCGACGATGTGCTGGTGGTGGAGACCGTGCCGGTCGAGGCCACCGGCGCCCGGCTGGTGCTGGGCCAGGCGGTGCTGCGCGGCGGGGAACGGCTGTTCGCTGCCCGGGTGACCCTGGCCGCGCTGACCCCCGCGGGCCGGCCGGCCCGGATGCCGGCCGTCCTGCGCGCCGCCCTTCCGGCCGCACGGCCCAGGGGGCCATGACCGCGCTGCCCCCTGCACTCGCCGGCTGGCTCTCCGCCCAGGGCTGGAGCCTGCATCCCCATCAGGCCCAGATGCTGGCGCGGGCGGGCGATCCGGCCACGCTGCTGATCGCGCCCACCGGCGGCGGCAAGACGCTGGCGGGCTTTCTGCCCACGCTGGCCGAACTGGGGCCCGCGCCGGGGCCGGGGCTGCATACGCTCTACGTCTCGCCGCTGAAGGCGCTGACCGCCGACATCCGCCGCAACCTGCGCCGGCCGGTGGAGGGGGCGGGGCTGGCGATCCGCATCGAGGACCGCACGGGCGACACGCCCTACAGCCAGCGCCGGCGGCAGCGGGCCGATCCGCCGCATATCCTGCTGACCACGCCGGAAAGCCTGGCGCTGCTGCTCTCGCACGAGGACGCCGGGCGCACCTTCGCCGGGGTGCAGCGGGTGATCGTGGACGAGATCCATGCCTTGAGCGAATCGAAGCGCGGCGACCAGCTGATGCTGCTGATCGCGCGCCTCGCCCGGCTGGCGCCGGGGCTGCGCCGCGTGGCGCTCTCGGCCACGGTGGAGGATCCCCCGGCGCTCGCCCGCTGGTTCGCGCCGCAGGGGTGCGGTCTGCTGACCGCCGATCCCGGCCCGCCGGCCGATATCTCGATGCTGGAAACCGCGGCCCCGCCCCCCTGGGCCGGCGGCGGCGGCCGCTATGCCATGCCCGAGGTGCTGGAGCTGATCCGCCGCCACCGCACCACGCTGATCTTCCACAACACCCGCGCGCAGGCCGAGGTCTTCTTCCACCACCTGTGGCTGGCGAACGAGGGCGCCCTGCCGGTCGCCATCCACCATGGCAGCCTGTCGCGCGAGGCCCGCCAGAAGGTCGAGGCCGCGATGACGGAAGGCCGGCTGAAGGCGGTGGTCTGCACCGGCACGCTGGACCTGGGCATCGACTGGGGCGACGTGGATCTGGTGATCCAGGTCGGCGCGCCGAAGAACGTCAAGCGGCTGGTGCAGCGGATCGGCCGGGCCAACCACCGCTACAACGCCCCCTCGCGCGCGGTGCTGGTGCCGGCCAACCGCTTCGAGGTGGTGGAATGCCAGGCCGCCCTGCAGGCCGCCGCCGAGGGCACGCTGGACGGCGAGCCCCGCGGCCCCGGCCCCCGTGACGTGCTGTGCCAGCACATCCTGGTCGCCGCCTGTGCCGGGCCGTTCACCGCCGACGATCTATACGCCGAGGTACGGACCGCCGGCCCCTATGCCGGGCTCAGCCGCCCCGAGTTCGACGCCTGCCTCGACTTCGCCGCCACCGGCGGCTATGCCCTGCGCGCCTATGACCGCTGGCAGCGGCTGATGTTCCGCGACGGCCATTGGCGGCTGCGCGACCCCCGCACCGCGGCGGTGATCCGCCAGAACCTGGGCACCATCATCGACACCGAACTGCTGAAGGTGCGCCTGCGCGGGCGGTTCGATCCCTTGGGCGAGGTCGAGGAAGGCTTCGCCGCCAGCCTGACCCCCGGCGACACCTTCCTGATCGGGGGTGAGGTGGTGCGCTACGAGGGGCTGCGCGAGCTGACGGTGGAGGTCAGCCGCCAGCCGGGGCGGGAGCCGAAGGTCGCGGTCTTCAACGGCACCAAGTTCGCCACCTCCACCCTGCTGACCGACCGCATCCTGGACATCTTCGCCCGCGGGCACTGGCCCGAACTGCCCGCGCATACCGCCGACTGGCTGGCCTTGCAGGCCGATGTCTCGGTGCTGCCCTCGCGCGACCGGCTGCTCTGCGAGAGCTTTCCCTGGGAGGGGCGCGAACACCTCTGCGTCTATGGCTTCGCCGGGCGCAACGGGCAGCAGACCCTGGGCCTCTTGCTCACCAAGCGGATGGAGGAGGAGGGGCTGGCGCCGCTGGGCTTCGTGGCCACCGACTATGCCACGCTGATCTGGGGGCTGGAGGCGGTGCACGACCCGGTGCCGCTGTTCGACCGGGTGCGGCTGCGCGCCGGGCTGGAGGGATGGCTGGCCGGCAATGCGGTGATGAAGCGCACCTTCCGCAACGTGGCGATCGTGGCCGGGCTGATCGAGCGCAGCCACCAGGGGCGGAGGAAGTCGGGCCGGCAGGCCACCTTCTCGGCCGATATCCTCTACGACACCCTGCGCCGCTACGACCCCGGCCACCTGATGCTGGAGGTCACGCGGGAAGAGGCCGAACGCGGGCTGGTGGACTTCGGCCGCATCGAGGCGATGCTGGACCGGGTGGGGGACCGGATCGAAGGGCGGCGGCTGGACCGGGTGACCCCGCTGGCCGCGCCGCTGTTCCTGGAGCCCGGGCGGATCCCGGTGCTGGGGCAGGGGCGCGACCGCCTGGCCGCGGCCGCGGCGGCCCGGCTGATGGAGGCCGCGGGGCTGAGCTAACCGCGCAACCGCTCCACCCCCCAGACCGCCAGCCCCGCCATCAGCCCCCAGAAGGCCGCCCCCACGCCTGCCACCGCCACGCCGGAGGCGGTGACCACCAGCGTCACGGCGGCGGCAAAGCGCGTCTCGGCCGCGGCGACGGCGGTGCCGGCCGCCCCGGTCAGCGGCCCCAGCAGGGCAAGGCCCACCAGCGCCGCCATCAGCGCGGGCGGCAGGGTGGCCAGCACCGCGATCACCGCGGGCCCGGCCAGCCCCAGCCCGACCCAGATCGCGGCATAGGCGAGCCCGGCCTTCCAGCGTTCCCGCGGGTCGGGATGCACCTCCGGCCCCATGCAGAGCGCGGCGGTGATCGCGGCCATGCTGACCGTATGCGCGCCGAAGAGCGCGCCCACGCCCGAGGCCGCGCCGGTCGCCACCAGCGCCGGGCCCACGGGCGGTTCGTAGCCATGCGCGCGCAGGGTGGCGAAGCCCGGCAGGTTCTGCGAGGCCATGGTCACCAGGTAGAGCGGCAGGCCCAGGCCCACCAGCACGCCGGGGCCGAACTCCGGCGCCACCAGCGTGAGCGAGGGCCAGCCGACCGGCCCGGGCGCCCCGGCGATGCCGGTGGCGAAGGCCAGCGCCAGCCCGGCGGCCAGCGCCACCAGCACGGCCAGCGCGGGGCTGGCCAGCCGCACGCCGACGAACAGCGCCACCATCGGCAGCACGATCCCCGGCAGGGCCGCCGCCGCGCCGGGCAGGGCGAGGCAGAACGGCAGCAGCACCCCGGCCAGCATCCCCGCCGCGATCCCGTCGGGGATGGCCGCCACCGCCCGGCCCAGGGGGCGCACCAGCCCGGTCAGCACGATCAGCCCGGCGGCCAGCAGGAAGGCGCCCGCGGCCTGGGCCATGCCGACCCCTTCGGTCGCCGCCACCAGCGCCGCGCCGGGGGTGGACCAGGCGATCACCGCCGGGATCCGGTAGCGCAGGCTGAGCCAGGCGCCGGCGGCGGCCTTGACCAGGCAGATGGCGCAGACCCAGCTGGCCGTCTGCGCCGGGCTGGCCCCCACCGCCGCGGCCGCCGCCAGCACCAGCGCGATGGTCGAGCCATAGCCCACCAGCGAGGCGACCAGCGCGGCGGAGATCAGGGACAGGCGCAAGGGCGGGCTTCCGGGCCGAGGGGCGCCAAGCCATGCGGTGCGGGCGGTGCAGCGTCAAGGGGAAGAAAAAGGGCGGCGGCGGACCCAGGGAGGAGGAGGGGCCCGCCGCCTGTACCGTCCGGCCCGAGGGAGGAGGAAGGGCCGGTCGATGCCGTGGGACCTAAGTCCCGAAACGGTTGGCGGCAAGCCCAGGGAGGAGGAGGGGCCTGCCGCCGGTGTCGCCCGGCCGAGGGAGGAGGTTGGCCGGTCGATCCCTTGTTCAAGCGGCGGCGGACCCAGGGAGGAGAAGGATCCGCCGCCATTCGCGAGGGCCCGAGGGAGGAGAGAGGGCCCGTCGCAACCGTGGTGGAAACGTCCGTCGGGACGCCTCCGGAGAAAGGGCGGCGATGCCAGGGAGGAGGAGGGCATCGCCGCATTTGCCATGGGCCCCAGGGAGGAGGAGGGGGCCGGGCAAAGGAAACCTTATTTCCCGTAGGCCGCTTCCATCGCGACGCGCGTCAGCATCGTGCGGTTCAGCCCCAGGTCGGTCAGCTCGCGGTTGGTGAGCGCGTTCAGCTCCCGCAGCGTCTGGCGGTAGATGGCCCGGCGGCGGGCCGCCTCCCTGATCTGCGTCGCCAGGGCGACCAGCCGATCCAGAAGGCCGGGACGGGCGGAGCGGGTTGCGTTCAGGTAAGCCATGTGTTCAGCCTCAGGATACTTTCACATCGGGCGGGTTCGGTCCCGCTCTGGTGCCCCCAAGATGAGGGTCTTTCTGCACCTGCACAATACACGGCTGCGCAATGCTGCCATGCAGCAACCACATGGCTGACCGAGCGGAAAAGGCCAGCACAAACAGGCGCTTCGCTGCCGGATCGGGCGGTGCGGGAAAGTGACCCAGCGTCAGAAGGCACCCGGAAAGGGTATTGGTCTAAAAACCGGGCAGGAAAGGAACGGCGATGGCGGATCGGGCGCAGGTCGAGGCGGTGCTGGCGGGGGTCGCGGCTCCGGGAGGCGGCACGCTGGTCACGCGCGACCTGATTCGCGCATTGGTGGTCGAGGGCGGCAAGGTCAGCTTCGTGATCGAGGCGCCGGACGCGGATACGGCCCGCGCGCTCGCGCCCGCGCGCGAGGCGGCCGAGGCCGCGGTGCGCGCCCTGCCGGGGGTCAGTTCTGTGCAGGCGGTGATGACCGCCCCCACCGCGCCCAAGGCGCCGCCCTCGCTGAAGATCGGCCAGCATCCCACCCCGCAGCAGGCCGGGCCGCAGCGGCTGGCGGGAATCGACCGGATCATCGCCGTGGCCTCGGGCAAGGGCGGGGTGGGGAAATCCACCCTGTCCTCCAACCTCGCCGTGGCGCTGGCGCGGCAGGGGCGGCGGGTGGGCTTGCTCGACGCCGACATCTACGGCCCCAGCCAGCCGCGGATGATGGGGGTCAGCGGCCGGCCGCAAAGCCCGGACGGCAAGACCATCATCCCGCTGCAAGCCCATGGCGTCACGCTGATGTCCATCGGCCTGATGCTGCGCGAGGACGAGGCGGTGATCTGGCGCGGGCCGATGATCATGGGCGCGTTGCAGCAGCTGCTGGGCCAGGTGGACTGGGGCCGGCTGGACGTGCTGGTGGTGGACCTGCCGCCGGGCACCGGGGACGTGCAGCTCTCGCTCTGCCAGCGCACCGCGCTGACCGGGGCGATCGTGGTCTCCACCCCGCAGGACGTGGCGCTCTTGGACGCGCGCAAGGCGCTGGACATGTTCCGCAAGCTGAACACCCCGGTGCTGGGGCTGGTGGAGAACATGTCGACCTATATCTGCCCCAACTGCGGGCACGAGGCGCATCTCTTCGGCCATGGCGGGGTGGCGGAGGAGGCGCGGCGACTGGACCTGCCCTTCCTGGGCGAGATCCCGCTGGCGCTGGAGGTGCGGCAGGCGGGCGACGCCGGCACGCCCATTGCCGCGGGCGAGGGGCCGGTGGCGGAGGCTTTCGCGCGTCTCGCCACCCGGCTGATCGCCGGCGGGATGGCCTGAGCCTCACGCCGAATCACGGGCGCGGCACCGAAAGCGAGCGCCGCGCCCCGATTCCCGCGCTTTCCCACCCGATTCCCCGCCGGCCCGCCTTCGACGGGGGCGGGGCCGCGCAATCCACGGGAATTTCCGCCACCGCACGGGAAAGCTCCCGCGGCCTGTGGTGATTTCGCCACACGCCCAGATGTAGTGGCCGCCATCCAAGCCATCCCCAGTTCTAGAGCCGTCGGGTCGCCCCACGGCGCCGGATGCCGTTCCGCATTCCTCTGCCGGTCGGCGGTTGCCCTCCGTGTGCCGCTGATCCCCGTATTTTTCCATTGCTTCCCAGCTGATCCCATGCCATCCCTTTGCCCAGAGGACGAGGGCAGTCAAAAGTCAAAAGGGGCGACCACAGACCCCGAACAAGGCAAAGGCAGCTTCATACAGGCAGCTGTTTTCGTTCTCGAACACGAGAGATCCGGCGCGCGGGCGAGCAGACGTCCCCCCAGGCGGCGCGCGCAGTCGGACGAACCCGGCGACGGGACAGGGCGGCGGACCGGGATTGGCAGCTTCCGGTCCGCCGTTGTCGTTTCCGGGGTCACGCAAAGGGGGCAAGAGGAGGCCGCGGGCCGGGGCGATGGCAGAGGCGTTTCGCAGCGAGTTCACCCAAAGGGTTGACCGCAAGGCACGGCTCTCGATTCCGGCCGCCTTCCGCAAGGTGATCGAAGCCAACGACCCCGATTATCCCATGGCCAAGCGGGCGCGGTTCGTCATGGTCTACGGCGGCGACAACCGCGCCTATCTCGAATGCTACACCATGGCCGGGATGCGCCGGCTGGAGAAGCGCATCGCGAAGATGCCGCTGGGCGACCGGCGGCGCGTCTATCTCTCGCGCAACATCATCCGCATGTCGATCGAGGTGGAGATCGACGAGGAGGGCCGGATCGTGCTGCCGCAGAAGGCGCGCGACAAGATCGGGCTCTCGGGCCCCGCGCTGGACGAGGGCGCGGAACTGGTGTTCGCGGGCGATTTGCAGACCTTCCAGATCTGGAACCGGGCCGACTACGAGCTCGACGACGCCCGCCATGCGGAAGTGGCGCAGGATCTGCTGCCCGACGGGGCGGACATGCTGTCGCTCCTGCCCGAGGACGACGAGGAGGAGGACTGAGCCCGTGCAGCCCGGCGCGCCCCCGCCGACCGGACGCCCCCCGCATACGCCTGTCCTGCTGGGGCCGCTTCTGCGCGCCTGCGCCCCGGTGCGCGGGCACTGGCTGGACGGCACCTTCGGCGCGGGCGGCTATAGCGAAGGGCTGCTGCAGGCCGGGGCCGAGCGGGTGACCGGGATCGACCGCGACCCGCTGGCGATGCAGCTGGCCGCGCCGATGCTGGCCCGCTGGGGCGGGCGGCTGCGGCTGGTGCAGGGCACCTTCTCCGACCTCGACGTCCATGCCGAGACGGCGCTGGACGGGGTGGTGCTGGACCTGGGCGTGTCCTCCATGCAGCTCGACACCTCCGAGCGCGGCTTCTCGTTCCAGAAGGACGGTCCCCTGGACATGCGGATGAGCCAGCAAGGCGAGACGGCCGAGGACATCGTGAACCACGCCGCGGAAGACCACCTGGCCGACCTGATCTTCCACTATGGCGAGGATCGCGCGGCCCGGCGCATCGCGCGCGCCATCGTGCAGGCGCGGGCGGTGGAGCCCATCACCGGCACGAAAAGGCTGGCCGAGGTGGTGGCCTCGGTCCTGCCCCGCCCCAAGCCCGGGCAGAGCCACCCCGCCACCCGCACCTTCCAGGCGATCCGCATCGCGGTGAACACCGAGTTTTCCGAACTGGTCGAGGGGCTTGCCGCCGCCGAACGGGCGCTGAAGCCCGGCGGGCTGCTGGCCGTGGTCACCTTCCACAGCCTGGAGGACCGGATCGTCAAGCGGTTCTTCCAGCTGGCCGCCGCCGCCCCCGCCGGCAACCGCCACGCGCCCGCCACGGCAGCCACGGCGGCGCGGTTCCAGCCCGTCACCCGCGGCGCCGTCGCGCCCGACGAGGCGGAACTGGCGGCCAATCCCCGCGCCCGCTCGGCCCGCCTGCGGGTGGGCCGGCGCACCGAAGCCCCGCCCGCGCGCCCCGACCCGGCCGCGCTGGGCGTGCCCTTGATCCCCACAAGACCCCGCAAGGCCCGCGCATGACCCGACCGATCCTCTATGTCTCGACCGTCCTTGCGCTGATGGCGCTGGCCTTCTGGGCCTATCGCGAGAACTACGCCACCCAGCGCGCCCTGCGCGAGGTGGCCCGGCTGGAGGCCGAGATCGCCGGCCTGCGCGAGGCCATTTCGGTGCAGCGCGCCGAATGGGCCTATCTGAACCGCCCCGACCGGCTGCGCGACCTGGTGACGCTGAACTTCGACCGCCTGCCGCTCCTGCCGCTGGACCCCGGGCAATTCGCCGCCGCGGGCGACGTGGCGATGCCGCTGCCGCCGCTGGGGACCTTCGGGGTTCCCGTCGAACTCTCCGGCCAACTCGATGGAGGCGAGCTGTGATCCGCACCCCCCTGCGCCCGCTGGCCCGCATCCTGACCGCCCGCGAACAGGGCGAGAACCCCGACGCCATCGAGCGCGAGAACATCCGGGCGCGTGTGGAAGCCGGCCGCGACCGCGCCCGCGCCCGGGCCGAGCGGCGGCTGGTGTTCCTGTGCTGCGCCTTCGCCGCGGCCTTCCTGACCGTCGGCGTCCGCATGGGCACGCTGGCCGCGGCCACCCCGCAGGAGCCGCGCACCACATCCTCCGGCACCGCGATCACCGCGCTGCGCGCCGACATCACCGACCGCAACGGCCGGCTGATGGCGACGAACCTCTTGACCCATGCGCTCTATGCCCACCCCAAGCAGATGATCGACCCCGCCCGGGTGGCGCGGGAGCTGGAGGCGATCTTCCCCGACATGAAGGCCGAGGACCTGGAGCGGCGCTTCACCGACGGCCGCTCCTTCCTGTGGCTGCGCCGCAAGCTGAGCCCCGAACAGGTGCAGAAGGTGCACGAGATCGGCGACCCCGGCCTGCTGTTCGGCCCGCGCGAGATGCGGCTCTATCCCAACGGCGCGGTGGCCGCGCATATTATGGGCGGCGCCACCTTCGGCACCGAGGGCGTGGCCGCGGCCGAGGTGGTGGGGGTGGCGGGCGTCGAGCGCGCGCTGGACGCCCGGCTGCGCGACCCGGGCCGGGCCGCGACCCCGGTGGCGCTGTCGATCGACCTGACCATCCAGGCGGCGGTGGAGGAGATCCTCGACGCCGGGATGAAGATGATGAACGCCAAGGGCGCGACCGCCATCCTGATGGACGTGCGCACGGGCGAGGTTCTGGCGCTGGCCTCGCTGCCCGACTTCGACCCCAACGACCGGCCGAACCCGCTGGTCAAGGGCGACCCGGCCGACAGCCCGCTCTTCAACCGCGCGGTGCAGGGGGTGTACGAGCTCGGCTCCACCTTCAAGATCCTCGCGGTGGCGCAGGCGATGGAGCTGGGGCTCATCAACCCCGCGACCGTGATCGACGCCCGGGCGCCCTTGGTCTGGGGCAAGCACAAGATCAGCGAGTTCCAGAACAAGAACTACGGGATGATCACCGCGACCGAGGTGATCGCCAAGTCCTCGAACGCCGGCACCGGGCGCATCGCGCTGATGATCGGGGGCGAGCGGCAGCAGCAGTTCCTGCGCGCCCTGGGCTTCTTCGACGCCACCACGCTGGAGCTGACCGAGGCGCCGCGCGCCCGGCCCCTGCTGCCGCCGCGCTGGCCCGAGATCGTGACCATCACCACCTCCTTTGGCCACGGCATGTCGGCCTCGCCCATGCACCTGGCCGCGGCCTATGCCACCATCGCCAACGGCGGGGTCTCGATCACCCCCACGCTGCTGCGCCGCGACGAGGTGCCCGAGGGGCGGCGGGTGATGTCGGCCGCGGTGGCCCGCGCCTCGGTCGACATGCTGCGCAAGGTGGTGACCACCGGCACCGCCTCGATGGCCGATGTCGAGGGCTACGAGGTCGCCGGCAAGACCGGCACCGCCGACAAGCCGCGCTCGGACGGGAAGGGATACTACAAGGACAAGGTGATCAACACCTTCGCCTCGATGTTCCCCGCCTCGGACCCCCGCTACGTGCTGGTGGTGACACTGGACGAGCCGATCTACACCGGCGGCACCCAGCCCTGGCGCACCGCGGGCTGGACCACGGTGCCGGTCTCGGCCGAGATCACCCGGCGGGTGGCGCCGCTCTTGGGCCTGCGGCCGATGGTTGAAGAGCGGGCCGGAGTCGGGCTAACAGCCGCGCGCAACTGACGGGGTTCGGCCCGTGGCTGGCCGCCGGGGGGGGCTGTCTGCCCCCCGGACCCCCCCGAGGATATTTGTGACACCAAAGAAAGCTGGAGTGTGGGTGTGAAGCGGCTTTCGGAACTGGGGCTGGCGGCGCAGGCGGGGGGCGACCTGGGCGTGACGGGGCTCGCGCTCGACAGCCGGGCGGTGGGGCAGGGGATGCTCTTCGCCGCGCTGCCGGGCTCGCGCGTGCACGGGGCCGAGCATGTGGCCGCGGCGCTGGCGCGCGGGGCGGCGGCGGTGCTGACCGATGCGGCGGGGGCGGCGATCCTGCGCGGGCAGGGCGGGGCGCCGGTGGCGCTGGTGGTGGCCGAGGACGCGCGCGAGGCGCTGGCCCGCGCCGCGGCGCTGTGGTTCGGGGCGCAGCCCGCGGTGGTGGCGGCGGTCACGGGAACCAACGGCAAGACCTCCACCGCCAGCTTCACCCGGCAGATCTGGCAGGCCCTGGGCCATGCCGCGATCAACATCGGCACCACCGGGGTGGAGGGCGCCTGGGCCGCGCCCTCGACCCACACCACCCCCGACACCATCACCCTGCACCGGATGCTGGCCGAGGCGGCGGGGGCCGGCGTCACCCATGCGGCGATGGAGGCATCCTCCCACGGGCTGGACCAGCGGCGGCTGGACGGGGTGATGCTGGCGGCGGCGGGCTTCACCAACCTGACGCAGGACCATCTCGACTACCACGGCGACATGGAGGCCTACTGGCTGGCCAAGCGGGGGCTCTTCGACCGGCTGCTGCCGCCCGGCGGCGCGGCGGTGGTGAACATCGACGATCCCAAGGGGATGGAGCTTTCCTACCTGGTGACCGGACGCGGGCACCGGCTGATCCGGGTGGGGCGGGCCGAGGGCGCGCATCTGCAACTCGCCGGGCAACGCTACGACGCCACCGGGCAGGTGATCCGCTTCCTGTGGGACGGTCAGCCCCACATGGCGCGGCTGGGTCTCGTGGGCGGGTTCCAGGCGCTGAACGCGCTGACCGCCGCGGCGCTGGCCCTCGGCTGCGGCGACGAGCCCGCCCGGGTGTTCCCGGCGCTGGAGCGGCTGGAGGGGGTGCGGGGGCGGATGCAGCTGGCCGCGACCCGCCGGAACGGCGCCACGGTCTTCGTGGACTATGCCCATACCCCGGACGCCATCGCCACCGCTTTGCAGGCCCTGCGCCCGCATGTCATGGGCCGGATCGTCATCGTCTTCGGCGCGGGCGGCGACCGCGACCGGGGCAAGCGGCCGCTGATGGGCGCGGCGGCGGCGCAGTATGCCGACCACCTGATCGTCACCGACGACAATCCCCGCGGCGAGGATCCGGCGGCGATCCGCGACGCCATCCTGGCCGCCTGCCCGGGGGCCGAGGAGGTGGGCGACCGCGCCGAGGCGATCCTGCGCGGGGTGGACGCGCTGGGGCCGGGCGATGCGCTCCTGATCGCCGGCAAGGGGCACGAGAGCGGGCAGATCGTGGGCACCGACATCTATCCCTTCGACGACCTGGAACAGGCCAGCATCGCGGTGGCCGCCTTGGACGGGCTGATCTGATGGAAACCCCGCCGCTCTGGACCGCCGCCGAGGCCGTCGCCGCAACGGGGGGCCGCAGCACCGCCGACTGGCGGGCCACCGGCGTTTCCATCGACACCCGCACGCTGCGGCCCGGCGACCTTTTCGTGGCGCTGAGGGATGCCCGCGACGGGCACGACTTCGTGGCGCAGGCGTTGGCGCAGGGGGCGGCGGCGGCGCTGGTCGCGCGGGTGCCGGAGGGGGTGACGGGGCCGCTGCTGGTGGTGCCGGACGTGCTGGCGGCGCTGACCGCGCTGGGGGCGGCGGCGAGGGTGCGCAGCCGGGCCCAGGTGGTGGCGATCACCGGCTCGGTCGGCAAGACCTCGACCAAGGAGATGCTGCGGGCGATCCTCTCGGGCCAAGGCGAGACCCATGCCGCCGAGGCCAGCTACAACAACCACTGGGGGGTGCCGCTGACGCTGGCCCGGCTGCCGCAGGACGCCCGGTTCGCGGTGATCGAGATCGGCATGAACCACCCGGGCGAGATCGCTCCCCTGGCCCGCCTCGCCCGCCCGCATGTGGCCATCGTCACCACCGTGGCCCCGGCGCATCTGGCGGCCTTTGCCTCGGTGGCCGAGATCGCCGCCGAGAAGGCCGCGATCCTGGAGGGGCTGGAGCCCGGCGGCACCGCGATCCTGCCCGCCGACAGCCCGCACCTGGCCATCCTGCGGCAGAACGCCGGGGCGAACACCGTGCTGTTCGGCACCGACCCGGCTGCCGACTGGCAACTCGGCCATGTCGAGGTGGGCGAGGCCGCGACCGTGGTGCAGGCCCGCCACCATGGCCAGCCGCGGCTGTTCAAGGTGTCGAGCCCCGGGCGGCACTTCGCGATGAACGCGCTGGCCGCGCTGGCGGCGGCGGATGCGCTGGGGCTGGACCCGGCGCTGGCCGCCTTCGACCTCGGCCGCTGGGCACCGCCGCCGGGGCGGGGGACGCGCGAGACCATCCTGCTGGACCGGGTGGAGGAGACGAGTTTCGACCTGATCGACGACGCCTTCAACGCCAACCCCGCCTCGATGGCCGCGGCGCTGGACCTGCTGGCGGTCTGCCAGCCGGCCGACGGGGTGGGGCGCGTGGGCCGCGGCCGCCGGATCGCCATCCTGGGCGACATGCTGGAACTCGGGGCCGCCGAGGCCGAGTTGCACGCCGCCATCGCCCGGCATCCGGCGCTGCCATCCATCGCACTGATCCATTGCGTGGGGCCGCGGATGCGCGCCTTGTGGGATCTGCTGCCGCGGCAGAGCCGCGGGCAATGGGTGGAGACCGCTCCGGAACTGGCCCGGCAGGCCCGCACGCTGGTCGATGCCGGCGACGTGGTGCTGGTCAAGGGCTCGAAGGGGATCAAGGTCAGCCTCGTGGTTGACGCGCTGCGCAAACTGGGGCAGGGCGGCGCGACCTGACGGGCAGCCGAAGGACGAAGGGACGCGAGCGAATGCTGTACTGGCTGACCGGCTTTTCCGAGGGCGGCGATGTCTTCAACCTGTTCCGCTACATCACCTTCCGCGCCGGGGCGGCCTTCCTGACCGCGCTGATGTTCGGCTTTCTGTTCGGCCGGCCGCTGATCGACCTTCTGCGCCGCAAGCAGGGCAAGGGCCAGCCGATCCGGGACGACGGGCCGCAGACCCATTTCGCCAAGGCGGGCACGCCCACCATGGGGGGGCTCTTGATCCTTTCGGCGCTGATCGTCTCGACGCTGCTCTGGGCGCGGCTGGACAATCCCTATGTCTGGATCGTGCTGAGCGTGACCGGGGCCTTCGGGCTGATCGGCTTTGCCGACGACTACAAGAAGGTGACCAAGCAGAACTCCAAGGGCGTCTCCTCGCGCGTCCGCTTCCTGCTGGGCCTCCTGATCGCCGCCTTCGCCACCTGGGCCGCAGCGCGGTTCCATCCCGCGGGGCTGACCGACCAGCTGGCCATGCCGGTGTTCAAGAACGTGCTGATCGACCTGGGAATTTTCTTCATCCCCTTCGGGATGGTGGTGATCGTGGGGGCGGCCAATGCGGTGAACCTGACCGACGGGCTGGATGGCCTCGCCATCATGCCGGTGATGATCGCCGCCTCGGCGCTGGGGGTGATCGCCTATTTCGTGGGGAACTTCAATTTCACCGAATACCTGGGCGTGCATTTCGTGCCCGGCACGGGGGAGTTGCTGATCTTCACCGCCGCGCTGGTCGGCGGGGGGCTGGGGTTCCTGTGGTACAACGCGCCCCCTGCGGCGGTCTTCATGGGCGACACCGGCTCGCTGGCGCTGGGCGGCGCCTTGGGGGCGATCGCGGTCTGCACCAAGCACGAGATCGTGCTGGCCATCGTGGGCGGGCTCTTCGTGGTCGAGGCGCTGAGCGTGATCATCCAGGTCGCCTATTTCAAGCGCACCGGGCGGCGGGTGTTCCTGATGGCCCCCATCCACCACCATTTCGAGAAGAAGGGCTGGGCCGAGCCACAGATCGTCATCCGCTTCTGGATCATCAGCCTGATCCTGGCGATGGTGGGGCTGGCCACGCTGAAGCTGCGCTGAACCGGCCGGCTGGGGTCGGGTTTTCCTCCACTGGCGCGGCGCCCCTCGCTGGGGCAGGATGCGGGCGGGACAGGGACGGATTTCGATCATGGCATTCACACGGCGGGCGGCGCTGGTTCTGGGCGGGGCGGCAGCGGGCGCGGCGGCGGCGCATTGGGCGGGCCCCCGCAACCCCTCGATGGCCGGAACCGGGCTCATCGCGCCCCGCACGGGCGAGGGGGTGCTGAACGACGCCTCGCAACTGTCCGAGACGCCGATCTTCCGCCACGTCATCCGCCGCGAGGATCCGGGCGAGGCGCTGCTGGCCGCCCTGCGCGCGGAACTGAAGGACGCCGCCGCCGCCGGCCGGCCGGTGAACGCGGGCGCGGCGCGGCATTCGATGGGCGGGCAGGCGATCCCGCGCGGGGGCCATGCCATCACCTTCGACAATGCCTCGGTCCGGACCGAGCCGGGCAGCGCCGCCTACCGCTGCCACGCCGGCGCCCGCTGGCACCAGGTGATCGCCGCGCTGGACCCGCTGGGGCTTTCCCCCAAGGTCATGCAGTCGAATGCCGATTTCGGGGTGGGCGCCACCTTCTCGGTCGGCGCGCACGGCTGGCCCACCGCCTTCGGCCCGATGGGGGCCACGGTGCGCTCCATCCGCATCCTCCTGGCGGACGGCAGCCACGTCGCCGCCTCGCGGCAGGAGAACCCCGAGATCTTCGCCGCCGCCATGGGCGGCTACGGCCTGATCGGCATCCTGACCGAGATGGAGGTCGAGGCCGCGCCCAACCTGCTGCTGCAACCCACCTTCGAGCTGATGGAGGCCGAGGATTTCGGCATCGCCTTCCCCGAGGCGCTGGACGGGCTGCCCATGGCCTATGGCCGGCTGAACGTCGACCGCGGCGCCTTCTTCCGCGAGGCGATGCTGGTCACCTGGCGGCCGGCCGAGGGCGCGATCCCGGCGGTGGCGGGCTCGGGCTTCATGTCCCATGCCTCGCGCCCCATCTTCCGGGCGCAGGTCGGCAACGAATGGATCAAGCGCCGGCGCTGGGGGATCGAGACCGGGATCGGCGCCTGGCTGGCCGGCCCCTCCAGCCGCAACTCGCTGATGAACGAGCCGGTGGTGACGCTGGACGACCGCGACCCCGGCCGCACCGACATCCTGCACGAATATTTCGTGGCGCCGGACCGTTTCCCCGACTTCCTGGCCGCCTGCCGGGCGATCATCCCGGCCTCGTACCAGGAGCTCCTGAACGTGACCCTGCGCTGGGTGGAGCGGGACGACACCGCGATGCTCTCCTATGCCCCCCGCGGCCCGGTGATCGCCGCGGTGATGCTGTTCAGCCAGGAGATGACGGCGCGGGCCGAGGCCGACATGGCCCGGATGACATCGGCGCTGATCGAGCCGGTGGCGGGGATGGAGGGGGCCTATTACCTGCCCTACCGCCTGCACGCCACGCCCGACCAGTTCCGCCGGGTCTATGCCCGGGCCGAGGAGTTCGCGGCCCTGAAACGCCGGCTCGACCCCGGCCTCCTGTTCCGCAACGCGCTGTGGGACCGCTATCTGGCGGAGGTGTAGGATGGACCGGACCCTGTTCGCCGACCTGCACCGCAAGATCGCCTTCGGCTATTTCGTGATCCTGTCCGCGGTGGCCGCGACCAACTACCTGCCGATCCCCGGGCTGGTGGACGAATACGGCCGCACCCTGGGCATCTTCGCGCTGGATCTCTACGACGACCTTCTGCACCTCGCCTCGGCGCTCTGGGCCGGGCTGGCGGCGGTGACCTCCAAGCGCGCCTCGCGGATCTTCCTGACCTGGTTCGGGGCGCTCTACCTGGCCGACGGTCTGCTGGGCGTCTATGCCGGCTCGGGTTTCCTGGACCTGGGCATCTGCATCTACGGCATCCTCGACATGCCCCTGTGGCTGAAGTTCCTGGCCAGCCTGCCGCATATCGCGCTGGGCGGCTTCGCTTTGGCCATGGGGCTGCGGAAATGAGGTTCCTCTGGCGCTGGACCCGCCGGCTGATCCTGCTGGCCCTCGTGCTGGTGCTGGCGCTGCTGGCCCCGGTGGTGTGGGTCGAAACCATGTGCCGCGGCTCCGGCACCCCCGCGCCCTATGCGGCCATCCTGCCGCCCGAACACCACCGCCCCGAATCCCGCACCCTGCTGACCTATCCCGAATGGCACATCGTCCATGCCTATGACGACTATGCCCGGGTGATCGCCGCGGGCGACCCGCACGACTTCGGCTTCCTGCGGGCCATCGGCGGCTTCTGGTCCTCGCTCTGCTCGCTGTCGCAGGCGGCACCCGCGCATGGCGGGATCGACTGGCCGACCAGGCAGATGGTCCATACCATCGGGGTCAGCTTCACCGCCGAGCTGCTGGCCAAGGCGGCCTATGAGGAGACGCTGGGCCGCCTCGTCACCCTGATGCGCGGCCCGCGGGCGGTGCTGGACGACGTGTCGGCCGCGCAGGCCGCGGCCTATGCCGGCTTCCTGCAGCAGGTGCCGTGGTATCGCTGGGACTTCCGCCGCGACGCGGCCGAACTCGATGCCCGCTCCACCGGCAGCCTGCGCGACACCGAGCGGGCGCTGGCGCTGGGGCTGGAGTACCGGGTGAAGGCCGCCTATGCGCAACTGATCGCCGCCGCGGTGGAGGGCATGGGGCAGGACGAGCTGACCATGCGCGCCATCGTCGCCGGCCTGCCCGCCGCCACGCTGGCGGGGATGCCCGGGGTCACCGTGATCGCCGAGCGGCCCGAGGGCGTGGATATCGAGACCCCGCGCTACCGCGCCTTCACCGACCTCGCGCGGCAGATCGCCGGTGCGGGCGGGGATTTCGTCGAGATCGCGGGGAACGACGATATCCTCTATACCGCGGTGGACGACCGGCCCGCCGCCCCCGGCGCGCTGATCAGCCTGCCTCGGCAAGGCGCCGGCGACACCCGGCACCTGATGCTGGTGAAGGTCGCCGACCTCGCCCGGCTGATGCGCGAAGGTGCGCGCGTGGAACATATCCACGACTATTGATCCCCGGATCGGGGCTTTTCCTTTCCGCCCCGGCCTGCCAGTCTGGCGGCCGCCCGAGTCGCTGAGGATGTTGATGCCCGGTATCGAGATCGCCCTGACCCTGCTTGTCGCCCTCGCCGCGCTGACGCTGCCGCGCCCGGCCGCCGCCCCCGCCCGCGTCCGCAAGTGAGCGGACAGCCGGCCGCCGGCCAGCACTGGCAGGCCGAGGGCTATGCCCGCCACGCCGGTTTCGTGCCGGCGCTGGGGGGCGACGTGCTGGCCCTGCTGGCGCCGCAGCCGGGCGAGCGGATCCTCGACCTGGGCTGCGGCGACGGGGTGCTGACCCTGCGGCTGGCCGAGGCCGGGGCGCAGGTCACCGGGCTGGACGCCGACCCCTCGATGCTGGAGGCGGCAAGGGCCAAGGGCCTCGCCGTGGTGCAGGGCGACGCGCATGAGCCGCTGCCGGGCGGCCCATACGATGCCGTCTTCTCCAACGCCGTGCTGCACTGGATGCGCGATGCGCCCCGCGTGATCGCCAATGTATTCAACGCATTGCGCCCCGGCGGCCGCTTCGTGGCCGAGCAGGGCGGCTTCGGCAACATCGCCGCCATCGTCACCGCGCTGAACGCTGCCCGGGCCGAACGCGGCCTGCCCCCGCTCAGCCCCTGGGACTATCCCTCGCCCACCACCCAGACCCGGCGGCTGGAGGCGGCGGGGTTCCGGGTGGCCGCGATGCAGCTGATCCCCCGCCCCACGCCGCTGCCCACCGGGCTCGCCGGCTGGCTGGAAACCTTCGCCGCCCCCGCGATGGCCGACATGGCGGTGCAGGACCGGCCGGCATTCCTGACCCGCGTCGCGGCGCTGCTGCCCGCGCTGCACGACCCGGCCGAGGGCTGGATCGCCGACTACGTGCGCCTGCGCTTCGCCGCCGTCCGGCCCTGAATGAACCCGGTGCGGGAGCGCGCGGCGATGATCGCCGCCATGGCGCCCCGCCGCCGGCCCGGCAGTTTCGCCTTCGTCACCTGCCCCGACGCCGCCACCGCCGCCCGCGCCGCGCCGCAGGCCATCGCCAGCTTCGCCGAGGACGAGGGGCTGTCGCTGGTCCTGCCCTTCGAGGTGGCCCGGGCGCTGGGCTTCCCCGACCCCCAGCCCATGGCCTGCCTGACGCTCTCCGTCCATTCCGCGCTGGACGGGGTGGGGCTGACCGCCGCCGTCGCCACCGCGCTGACCGAGTGCGGGATCCCCTGCAACATGGTCGCCGCCTTCCACCACGACCACGCCTTCGTGCCGGAGGATCGCGCCGAAGAGGCGTTGCAGGCGCTGCGGGCACGGGCGGCGCAGGGTGGGGGATAGCGGCAGGCTTGCCTTGCGGCCCGCATCGGCACTACCCTTCGGTCCGGGCAGGCAGGGGGATCCGATGTCACTGGATGACTACAACCGCCACGCGACCTTCGGCCCCGCCGCCGGGGCGCCCACCACGCTTGACGAATTCACCGGGCAACGGGCCTATCGCGAGAGGCAGGAGCGGTTCGAGGGCGTCAACCCCCATCTGCCCCGGGCCAGGGCGGAAATGCCGCGCTGGATGACGGAACATGCCTTCAAGCGCGGGCTGGCGCTGTTTCTCGGCGGCAAGCTGATCCCGCTGGCGCTGTCGCTGGCAGTTCCGGCCTTCTCCGGCGTTCTCATGGCGGTCGGTGGGCTGGCCATGCTGGCCGGGGCGGTGCTGATGATCTGCGGCGCGTTGAACTTCCTGGCCCGGCGCAGGTAGGGCGCCGGGAAGCAGCGGCAGCCGGCGGTCGGCTTGCGGAGCCCCCCCGCCCCGGGCAAGGTGCCCCGCCGACGGGGCAGGGGGCGCGGATGATTCCGGTGCGGGGCTATGCGGGGCAGAGGGTGGCGGTGCTGGGGCTGGGCCGCTCGGGCCTCGCCACGGCGCGGGCGCTGGCGGCAGGCGGGGCCGAGCCGCTGGTCTGGGACGACAGCCCCGAGGCGCGCGACAAGGCCGCGGCCGAGGGCTTCGCCTGCACCGACCCCTTGCGCGCCGGGGGGCTGGACCAGGCCGTGGCGCTGATCGCCTCGCCCGGCATCCCGCATCTCTACCCGCAGCCGCATCCGGTGATCGCCCGGGCGCTGGAACTGGGCGTCCCGGTGGACAACGACATCGGGCTCTTCTTCCGCTCCTGGGCCACGCCCGCCTGGGACCGTTTCGACCAGACCCCGCGGGCGGTCTGCGTGACCGGCTCGAACGGCAAGTCCACCACCACGGCTCTGATCCACCACATCCTGGCCGAGGCCGGGCGGCCGGTGCAGATTGGCGGCAACATCGGCCGCGGCGTGCTGGACCTCGACCCCGCGCGGGACGGCGAGGTGGTGGTGCTGGAGCTTTCCTCCTACCAGACCGACCTCGCCCGCGCGCTGACCCCGGACGTGGCGGTCTTCACCAACCTCTCGCCCGACCATCTGGACCGCCACGGCGGGCAGGGCGGCTATTTCGCCGCCAAGGCGCGGCTTTTCACCCAAGGCGGCCCCGACCGCGCGGTGATCGGGGTGGACGAGGCCGAGGGCCGCTTCCTGGCCGGCGCGGTGGGCCAGGGGCCGGCCGACGACCGGGTGATCCGCATCTCCTCCGGCCAGAAGCTCGAGGGTTTCGGCTGGGCGGTCTTCGCGCGCAAGGGGTTCCTGGCCGAATGGCGCAAGGGACGGCAGGTGGCGGCGGTCGACCTGCGCGGGGTGGCCGGGCTGCCGGGTGCGCACAACCACCAGAACGCCTGCGCCGCCTGGGCCGTGGCCCGCACCCTGGGGCTGGGGCCCAAGGCCATCGAGGCGGCCTTCCACAGCTTCAAGGGCCTGCCCCACCGCAGCCAGCTGGTGGCCGAGATCGCGGGCGTCCGCTTCGTCAACGACTCGAAGGCCACCAACGTCGACAGCGCCGCCCAGGCCCTGCGCGCCTTCCCCCGCATCCGCTGGATCGCCGGGGGGCTGGGCAAGGACGGCGGGATCGCCGCCCTGGCTCCGCACCTGGGCGCGGTGGTGAAGGCATACCTGATCGGCCATTCCGCCCGCGACTTCGCGCTGCAACTCGGGCAGACCCCGCACGAGATCTGCGAGACCATGGACCGCGCCGTGGCCCGTGCCGCCGCCGAGGCACAGGCGGGCGAGGTGGTGCTGCTGGCCCCCGCGGCGGCGAGCTTCGACCAGTACCCCAACTTCGAGAAGCGCGGCGAGGATTTCGCGCGGCTGGTGGGGAACCTGCCGCGGTAGACCAAGCAACCGATTTCTTTGAAGAAATCGGGTCGGAGCCTTCCAAGGCTCCGCGCCGGAGTTTTCAAAAACTCCGGTCCCTACCCCGCCGTCGCCGTGATGTCGAAGCAGACCGGGCCGGCCGGCAGCGGCGGGTCGTCGGTGTGGGGCGTATGGGCCGGGTCGGGCTCCACCTCGTGGCAGGCGTGCGGCCGGCCGGCCAGGGCGACCTCGCTCTCGCCCGTGCTGCGCACGCCGAGTTCGGCCAGCACCGCCTGCGCCTCGCCCGCGCTCAGCACGGGGAAGACCATCCGCCCCTCCACCTCGGTGCGGCCGGCGAGGATGGCCGAGAGGATCCCTTCCGCATATTGCCGGTGCTCCAGCACGGCCTGCCGGCTGCCCATCGTGTCGTAGAGCGCGATGGCGGCGAGGTGGGTGTCCAGCAGCGGGAAGTCCTCCAGCGCCGCGGCCTCGATGGCGGCGGGGTCGCGGGCGGTGTCCTCCCCTTGCAGCCGGATCGTGCCGTCATGCTGCGGCGAGCCGGCATAGGCCTGCCGCAGCCGCAGGAAGTCGATCTGCGCCGGGGCCTTGTCGAGTTCGTGCTCCAACAGGGTGCGGTAGTCCCCCGGCGCCTCCTGCGCCGCCAGCGGCATGGCCAGCAGCGCCAGGGCCAAGGCCCCCGCGCGCAGGGTGACGTCAGGCAGGCTGCGATCCGTTCCCATCGGTATCCTCCTCCTCTTCCTCCGTGCTGCCCAGCAGCACCTCCAGCCGGTCGAGGCAGGCGGCGGTGCCCGGCGCCATGGCGCCGATGGCCTTGCCGCGCGCCTGGGGGGACGAGAAGGTGACGATCTTGCGCAGGAAGGCGCGGTCGTCATGGTCGCGCGCCTCGACGATCACCTGAGTCTCGCCCCCCACCCAGTCGGGGCGATGGTACTCGGTAAAGGCGATCCGCGCCTCGGCGATCTCGACAAAGTGACCGGCGATCCAGGACTGCGAGCCGTCGGGCCGGGTCCAGGCCATGCGGTAGCGCCCGCCCGGCCGGGCGTCCACCTCGCAGAGCGCCAGCGGCATCTCGGGCGCGCCCATCCATTTCGGCAGCTGTTCGGGGTCGAGATGGGCGCGGATCACCTCCTCCGCCTCGGCCTCGAAGCTGCGGCGGATCACCACCGAGGCATCGCCCTCGGGATAGAGGCGGAAGTCGCTGTCGGCCATGTCGGACACCCTTTCGTGGCGATGCTAGGGCAGCAGGCGGGCCGAGGGAAGATCAGAGCGCGGCGAGGAAGGCATCGACCTCGGCCGCGGTGGTGGCCCAGCTGGCGACCAGCCGGGCGGCCTCCTCCCCCGGGCCGGGGGGCGCCCAGTCGTAATAGACCGCGCCGGCGGCTTTCAGCCGGGCATGGGTGCCGGCGGGCCAGGCGGCGAAGATCATGTTGGCCTCGACCGGGTGCAGGAAGCGGGCACCGCGGGCGGCCAGCCCCTCGGCCAGCCGGGCGGCCATGGCATTGGCATGGGCGGCAAGGTCCAGCCAGCGGCCGCCCTCCAGCCAGGGCGGCACCTGCGCCGAGAGGTAGCGCATCTTCGAGGCCAGATGCCCGGCCCGCTTGCGCCGCAGTTCCAGCTCGCGCCCCTTGGCGGGGTCGAAGATCACCACCGCCTCCACCCCCATCAGCCCGTTCTTGGTGCCGCCGAAGGAGAGCGCATCGACCCCCGCCCGCCAGGTCATGTCCGCCGGCGAGGCCCCGGTGGCCGCCAGCGCATTGGCCAGCCGCGCGCCGTCCAGATGCACCTTCAGCCCCGCCTCATGCGCGATCCCGGCCAGTTCGGCGATCTGCGCGAGGGTGTAGAGCGTGCCGGCCTCGGTCACCGTGGTGAGGGTCAGGCAGGCGGGCTGCACCGAATGCACGCCGCTGTCCCCCGCCAGCGCCGCACGCAGCGTATCGGGGGCGATCCGCCCGGCATCCCCCGGCAGGCCGATCAGCTTGGCCCCGCCGGTGAAGAACTCGGGCGCCCCGCATTCGTCCATCTGCACATGGGCGTCCTCGTGGCAGAACACCGCGCCCCAGGGCGGGGTCAGGCTGGCCAGCGCCAGGCTGTTGGCCGCGGTGCCGGTGGTGACGAAATGCACCGTGGCCTCCGGCGCTTCCAGCACCGCGCGCACCGCCTCCTGCGCCCGCCGGGTCCAGGGGTCGTTGCCGTAGCCCAGCGCGCCGCCGGCATTGGCTTCCACCAGCGCGGCCAGCGCCTCGGGAATCGCCGGCGCGCCGTTGTCGGAGGCGAAGAACATCAGGGCCGCTCCTCGATCACGTAGTCCTCCCAGTCGTCCTCGCCCACCTCGGTCTCCGGCACCGTCCAGCCCCGCACCGAGGCGCCGGCGCGGTGGACGCTTTCGGGGTCGCCGGTGATCAGGTGATGCCAGCGCGGCAGCTTGCGCCCCTCGTGAAGCCGGCGGTAGGCGCAGGTCCGCGGCAGCCAGTAGGCCACCTCGGGCAGCTTCTCCGGGGTCAGGTGAATGCAGTCGGGCACATGCTCGAACCGGGTGGCATAGTGGCGGCAGCGGCAGGTGGACCCGTCCAGCAGCCGGCAGGCGATGCGGGTGAATTCGACCTCGCCGGTGTCCTCGTATTCGATCTTGTTCAGGCAGCACTTGCCGCAGCCGTCGCACAGCGCCTCCCACTCGGCGGGGGTCATCTCGGAGAGGGGGACGGTCTGCCAGTACCTGGGGCGCAGCGGGCTCATGGGCGGCGACAGTGGCGCGGGCGCGGGGAAAAGGGAAGGGGTGACGCGGCCGGCCCTTGTGGCCGGCGAGGCCCCGACCCCCACGACCCCGCTTGCCACGACCCGGGCCAGCCGCCATGATCCGCGGCCGGAGGGTGGCCGGATGCGCAAGTTCCTCGTGGTGCTGGACGACAGCAAGGAATGCCTCAACGCCATGCGCTATGCCGCGCTGCGGGCGGCGCATACCGGCGGGGGGGTGGTGATCCTGTCCATCATCCCGCCCGAGGAGTTCCAGCACTGGATGGGTGTGGCCGACCTGATGCGCGCCGAGGCGCGCGAGCGGATCGAGGCGCATTACGAGGTCTTCGCCAAGTGGATGCGCGACCGGCAGGGGGTGAACCCCGAACTGGTGATCCGCGAGGGCGACCCGGCGGCCGAGATCCTCGCCCAGGTCAGGGCCGACCCCGAGATCGGCGTGCTGGTGCTGGGCGCCTCGACCGAGAAGGCGGGGCCGGGCCCGCTGGTCACCACCATGTCGCGCAACTCGGGCAGCCTGCCCATCCCGGTGACCATCGTGCCGGGCGACATGCCCAAGGAACGGCTGGAGGCGATCACATGATCTGGCGGCTGGCGGCCCTCGGGTTCTGGCTGGTGCGCTGGATGGCGCGGCGGCTGGTCTGGGCCTCGGCCGGGCTGGTGCTGCGCGCGGCCTTCGGCGGCGCGGCGGGCGGCACCGCGATGCGGGTCATCGGCCTGCGGGCCCTCTGGTGGCGGGTGCTGCGGCTGACGCTTTTCGTCGCCCTGCTGGCCGGGCTCTGGGCCGGGATGGCGCGGGCGCAACCCTGGCTGGCGGACCCCTTCGAGCCCGGCAGCCTCTCGGCCGAGGAGCGGCGGCTGGTGCAGGCCGCGCTGGCGCTCTCGGGCGACTACCGGGGCCGGGTGGACGGGCTCTGGGGCGCGGAAAGCGCCGCGGCGCTGGCCTCCTGGGCCTGGCGCGAGGCACGCAAGGACCGCCCCGCCTTCGCCGACCTGCAGCCGCTGGTGCGGCAGCTGGAGGAGGAGCGGCGGCGCGGCGGCTGGGACGTGCTGGAACCCGAGAGCGGCGGGATCTCCTATCTCTTCCCCTTCGGCCTGCTGGACATGCACGAGGAGGGCGACACGCTGGCCTTCGCCAGCCGCGACGGCAGCCTGACCGCGCGGGTCAGCTTCGGCTGGCGTTCGGCCACCGCCGCCCGCCACCGCAGCCTGCGCGAGGGGCTGGCCGAGCCGGTGCAGGAACTGGGCGACGACACCATGCTGACGCTGGGCCGCCTGCCGGGGGGCGAGAGCCTGCACCTGCGCTCGGATCTGGTGGCGGGCATGTTCCACACGGTCGAGATGCGCGCCGCCCCCGAACAGGTCGGGCGGCTGGCGCTGATGGCCGGCAGCGTCACCCGCGGGCCGGGGCAGGGGCTGGTCCCGCCCGCCGGGGGGCGGATCGCGGCGATGCTGGGGCCGCTCTTGGCGCCGCGGCCCGAGACCTCCGGCCCGCGGTCCGAGACGCTGCCCCGCCCCGGCCCGCCACTGGGCGAGCCCACCGGCAGCGGCACCGGCTTCTACGTCACCGGCACCGACATCGTGACCGCCGCGCATGTGATCGAGGGCTGCGGAAGGGTGGCGCTGGCCGACGGCGCGCGCCTGCGCATCGTGCTGCAGGACGACCGGCTGGATCTGGCGGTGCTGTCGGCGCCCGCGCAGGGCGAGGGGTTCCTGGCCCTGCGCCCCGACGCCCGCGCCCGGCTGGGGGCGCCGGTCATGGCGCTGGGCTATCCCTATCAGGGGCTGATCGAGCAGGGGCTGACCGTCACCGGCGGCAACGTCAGCGCGCTGGCCGGCCCGCGCCAGCCGCGGCTGATGATCTCGGCCCCCGTGCAGCCCGGCAATTCCGGCGGCCCGCTGATCGACGGCGGCGGCGCGGTGATCGGGGTGGTGGTCTCGCGGCTGGACGACATGAAGGTGTTCGAGGCCACCGGCAGCCTGCCGCAGAACATGAACTTCGCCGTGCCGGTGGACGAGCTGGCGCGGTTTCTCGACCGGGCGCGGGTGACCTGGCCGGCCGCGGGCTCGATCCGGCACGACCTCTCGGCCGGGGTGCCGGACGAGATCGTGGCGGCGGTGGTGCCGGTCTATTGCTACGACTGAGGGCCGGCGCCGGAATCTGCGGGCGCGGCCAAGGAAAACCTCGCGGCCTGCGTCCAGGGATCGGGGATGGCCGGCTACCGGCGTCTCGACAGACAGGGGGATGCGCAATGGGTGAAACTGAAGGCGGCAAAGGCGCGCGGATCGTCCGCGCTGCGGGACAGGCGCTGACGGCGCTGTGGCTGGCGGCGATGCCGGCGGCGGCGATGGACTGGTCCATCGTGACCAGACCCGGGATGCCCGGGCTACTGTCGGACATCACCATCGTCCATATCGCGGGCACGGGCGATATCGAGGGCGACGACGCGGCGCGGCTGGCGGTGCTGGTGGCGGAACACCGGGCGGCGGGCAACCGGCTCGACCCCAACCCGACGGTCTATTTCGACTCGCCCGGCGGCGATCCGCTGGTGGGGGTCGAGATTGCGCTGGCCATCCGCAAGCTGGGGCTCGACACCTTCGTGCCCGAGGGTGCGGTCTGCGCCTCGGCCTGCACCATCGCCTTCCTGGGCGGGGTGCAGCGCCGGGTCAGGGGCGACTTCGCCATCCATGCGATCGGCGTCCGGCCGGGGGCGGATTTCTCGGGCGGCGCGGGCGCCGAGGATCCGAACGCCCGCACCGACGCGGTGCAGGCCGTCGCGCGGTTTCTGCTGATGGCCAGCCGCGAGCTGATCGGCGACACGCGGATGGTCGAGACCTCGTTGGAGATCGCCCACAACGATATCGGGCTGGTGGGCGACGACCTGCTGCGCGACTGGGGCGTGATCACCCATGCCATGCGGCCCGGCCAGCAGTTGCAGGTCACGGACGGCACGCTGGCGCGCTGCGGGCAGACCGACTGGCTGGGGGAGACGACGGCGAACTCGTTTGCGCGCATCGCGATCTGCGACAGCCTGACCGCCACCCGCCAGCACGCCGAAATCAGCGCCCTGGCCGCCGCGCTGGCCGCCGAGGGCGTGGAGGGGATCGAGGCCGAGCAGGAGCGGTTCGAGGCCGCCTGGCAAAACTGCGGCAAGGACCGCTTGCCCAAGGGCCTCGACCGCCTCCTCCCCCTCCCCCACGATTTTTTCAGCGAGCTGGACCTCTGCATCTCGGCGGTGGTGGGCGCGCGGCACGCCGAACTGAAGGCGCTGAGCGACTATCGCGCGGTGATCGCGGCGGAACCGGCGCGCAGCGGGTGGAAGACGGCACCTTAGAACCGTTCCAAACTTGACAGGGGCGGGGGCCGGGCGCATATCCGGGGCTGTCCCCATGGAGATCGCGCCATGTTCATCCAGACCGAGTCCACCCCCAACCCGGCGACGCTGAAGTTCCTGCCCGGCCAGATGGTGCTGGAGGCGGGCAGCGCCGACTTCCCCAATGCCGAGGCCGCCGCGCAGAGCCCGCTGGCCAGCCGCATCTTCGACACCGGCGCGGTGACCGGCGTGTTCCTGGGCCATGACTTCGTGACCGTGACCAAGGCCGAGGGCACCGACTGGGCCCATGTGAAGCCCGGCGTGCTGGGCGCGATCATGGAACACTACCAGTCCGGCCAGCCGGCGCTGATCGGCGAGGCCGCGGCGGCCCACAGCGTGCAGGACGGCCCGGATGCCGACATCGTGCGCCAGATCAAGGACCTGCTGGATACCCGGGTGCGCCCCGCGGTGGCGCAGGACGGCGGCGACATCACCTTCCACGGCTTCGACCGGGGCGTGGTCTACCTGCACATGAAGGGCTCCTGCGCCGGCTGCCCGTCCTCGACCTTGACGCTGAAGATGGGGATCGAGAACCTGCTGCGGCACTATATCCCCGAGGTGCGCGAGGTGCGGCCGGTTGCCGCCTGAGCCGCATATCCTGGCCTTCGACACATCGGCCGCGCATTGCGCGGCCGCTTTGCTGTCGGGCGGGCGGGTGCTGGCCAGCCGTGACGAGCAGATGGCCACCGGGCAGGCGGAACGGCTGTTGCCGCTCTTGGAGGAGGTGCTGGCCGAGGGCGGGATCGGCTGGCGCGACCTGACGGCGCTGGCGGTGGGCACGGGGCCGGGCAACTTCACCGGGGTGCGCATCGCGGTCGCGGCGGCGCGGGGGCTGGCTTTGGGGCTGGGGATCCCGGCCATCGGCGTGACCCGGCTGGAGGCGCTGGCCCACGGCCTGCCGCGCCCGGTGACGGTGGTCGAGGACGCCCGGCGCGGCGAGGCCTATGTGCAGGCCTTCGACGGCGGCGCGGCCCGGCTGATGCCGATGGCGCAGGCGCTGGCGCTGCCCGGCTCGCGGGTGGGGCAGGGCGGGCTGGCCCCGGCCATGCCGCTGGCCGAGGCCATCGCCCAAGTGGCCGCCGCCCGCACCCCCCCGCATCCGCGCCCCGCGCCCTTCTACCTGCGCGGGGCCGACGCGAGCCCGCCCGCCGACCCGCCGCCGGTGATCCTGCCGTGAGCCCCGAGGACATGGCCGCGCTGCACGCGATCTGCTTCACCCAGCCGCGCCCCTGGACCGCGGCCGAGTTCGCCGAGATCCTGGCCCGCCCCGGGGTGTTCCTGTGCCTCGCCGACCGCTCATCGCTCCCTGCCGGGCGCTCTTCGCCGACCGAGGACGGCCCGGCAGGGCAGGAGGAGGGGCCGGCGGGCTTCCTGCTCGGCCGGGCGCTGGCGGGGGAGGCGGAGCTCCTGACGCTGGCCGTCGACCCCCGCGCCCGCCGGCGGGGCACCGGCGCGGCGCTGGTGGCAGAGTTCCTCAGCGAGGCCCTGCACCGCCACGCCACCCGCGCCTTCCTGGAGGTCGCCGAGACCAACGCCGCCGCCCGCGCGCTCTACGCCCGCATGGGGTTCGGGCAGGTCGGCCGCCGGCGGGGCTACTTCGCCGCCCCCGGCCAGCCGGCGCAGGATGCCATCGTCATGGCCCGCGATCTGCCCCTTTCCTGACCGGGCGATCAAATCCCGCCCGGCCGGCCCCGGATAGCCCCTTGACCGCCCGCGGGCTTGCCCCCCTAAATGATCCACGAACCGGGGCCATGCGAGAGCCCCGCCGCGAACAACCAAACCGGGAGAGACCCATGACCCTCACGAAATCCCTGGCGACGGCGGCATCGGCCCTGGCGCTGACCGCGGGCCTTGCCGCCGCCGAGCCGGCGATCATCTTCGACCTGGGCGGCAAGTTCGACAAATCCTTCAACGAGGCCGCCTTCAACGGCGCCACCCGTTGGGCGCAGGAGACCGGGGGCACCTTCAAGGAGCTCGAGATGCAGTCCGAGGCCCAGCGCGAACAGGCGCTGCGCCGCCTGGCCGAGGCCGGGGCCAACCCGATCGTGATGACGGGCTTCGCCTTCGGCGACGTGCTGAACACCGTGGCGCCGGACTATCCCGACACCAGGTTCGCCATCATCGACGCCGAGGTGGCCCAGCCCAACGTCCGCTCGGTGCTGTTCGCCGAGCACGAGGGGTCGTATCTGGTCGGCGTGCTGGCCGCCATGGCCTCGCAGACCGATACCGTGGGCTTCATCGGCGGCATGGACATCCCGCTGATTCGCCGCTTCGGCTGCGGCTATGCCCAGGGGGTGAAGGCGGTGAATCCCGACGCCACCGTGATCCTGAACATGACCGGCACCACCCCGGCGGCCTGGAACGACCCGGTGAAGGGCGGCGAACTGGCCAAAAGCCAGAAGGCGCAGGGGGCCGACGTGATCTATGCCGCCGCGGGCGGCACCGGGATCGGCGTCCTGCAGGCCGCGGCCGACGAGGGGATCCTCTCGATCGGGGTCGACAGCAACCAGAACCACCTGCACCCGGGCAAGGTGCTGACCTCGATGCTGAAGCGGGTGGACAACGCCGTGTACGAGGCCTTCACGGCCGGCGAGGCGCTGGAGACCGGCAGCACGATCTCGATGGACCTGGCCTCCGAGGGCGTGGGCTATGCGCTGGACGAGCACAACGCCGCGCTGATCACCGACGAGATGAAGGCGGCGGTCGATGCGGCGGCCGAGCAGATCAAGTCGGGCGAGCTGGCGGTGCACAACTATTCGGACGACAACACCTGCCCCGCGGCGCAGTTCTGATCGCCTGCGCCCGGCGGCGACCGCTGCCGGGCGCCCCTCCCCCGCCAGCCCGGTGACGGTGAGCCATCCCCCCTTCGCGACCGCCGCCCCGGCGCCCTGCGCCCCGCGGCCCCAGGGTGCTGAGCCATGAGCGATCCGCAGACCGCGCCCCTCGCCATCGAACTGCGCGGCATCTCGAAATCATTCGGCCCGGTGCAGGCCAACAAGGACATCTCGATCCAGGTCCGCCGCGGCACCATCCACGGCATCATCGGCGAGAACGGCGCGGGCAAGTCCACGCTGATGTCGATCCTCTACGGCTTCTACCGCGCCGACGCGGGCGAGATCGTGATCGGGGGCAAGGTCACCCCGATCCCCGACAGCCAGTCGGCCATCCGCGCCGGGATCGGCATGGTGTTCCAGCATTTCAAGCTGGTGCAGAACTTCACCGTGCTGGAGAACATCATCCTGGGCGCCGAGGAGGGCGGCCTGCTGCGCCCCTCGCTGGCCAAGGCGCGGCAGGCGCTGGTCGACCTCGCCCGCGAATACGGGCTGGAGGTGAACCCCGACGCGCTGATCGAGAACCTCTCGGTCGGCCACCAGCAGCGGGTGGAGATCCTCAAGGCGCTCTACCGCCAGGCCGACATCCTGATCCTGGACGAGCCCACGGGCGTGCTGACCCCGCCCGAGGCCGACCACCTGTTCCGCATCCTGCGGGGGCTGAAGGACCAGGGCAAGACCGTGATCCTGATCACCCACAAGCTGCGCGAGATCATGGAGATCACCGACGCGGTCAGCGTGATGCGCCGCGGCGAGATGGTGGCGACGGTCGAGACCGCCCGCACCAGCCCCGAGGAACTGGCCGAGCTGATGGTGGGCCGCAAGGTCCTGCTGCGGGTGGACAAGAAGCCCGCCGCCCCCGGGCCGGTGGTGCTGGAGGTCGACGACCTGCGGGTGCACGACGCCCAGGGGGTGGAGCGGCTGAAGGGCGTCAGCCTCACCATCCGCGCGGGCGAGATCCTCGGCATCGCCGGGGTGGCCGGCAACGGGCAGACCGAGCTTCTGGAGGTGCTGGGCGGCATCGCCCACGGCACCGGCGCCATCCGGCTGAACGGGCAGGACCTGCCTTTGGGCAAGGCGGCGAACGGGCAGAGCCGCCGCATGGCCGGCATCGCCCATGTGCCCGAGGACCGGCAGGTGCTGGGCCTGATCATGGATTTCACGGCCTGGGAGAACGTGGCCTTCGGCTATCACCACGCCGCCGAATACCAGAAGAACGCGGTCTTCATGGACAACGAGGCGGTCCGCCGCGACGCGCTCGCCAAGATCGAACGCTTCGATGTGCGCCCGGCCGACTGCTGGCTGCCGGCCAAGAGCTTCTCGGGCGGGAACCAGCAGAAACTGGTGGTGGCCCGCGAGATCGAGCGCGGGCCCGACCTGCTGCTGGTCGGCCAGCCCACCCGCGGCGTGGACATCGGCGCCATCGAGTTCATCCACAAGCAGATCGTGGCGCTGCGCGACGCCGGCAAGGCGATCCTGCTGGTCTCGGTGGAGCTGGACGAGATCATGTCGCTCTCCGACCGCATCGCGGTGATGTTCGACGGCCGCATCATGGGCGAACGCGACCCCGCCACCACCAACGAGCGCGAACTGGGGCTGCTGATGGCGGGGGTGGGGGGGTGAAATGAAGCTGACTCGGTATCCAGCGAAACGCGAAGCTAGAAATAGCGAGACCCATGACTACTTTAACGGCGATATCGATCTGGAAAAGGTTAATGTTCGGAGCGGGGAAGTATCAATCAGATTGGAGGGATTTAATACCCAACTAAACGGAGCGTACGAAGTGTACTTGAGCTTTGCGCCATCGGAAGTACTTGAAATTCTGAAGATTGCCAGTGTGCAACAATTTGTCCAGCAGTTCGAGTTGGGCTCGAATATTCGTAACTTGCATAGCAAGATTGCTGAATTGCAGGCGCAGGTTCAATCCTTGACTCAGAAGGACGGCACCTGATGGACCGGATGCCGAAATGGGCCGATGTGGCCGTGGTGCCGGCGATCAGCCTGCTCCTGGCCTTCGTCATCTCCTCCCTCGTGATCCTCGCCATCGGGGAAAACCCGTGGGAGGCGATGAAGCTGATGGTGACGGGGGCCCTGGGCTCCACCTACGGCTGGGGCTATACGCTCTATTACGCCACCAACTTCATGTTCACCGGGCTCGCCGTCTCGGTCGCCTTCCACGCGGGCCTCTTCAACATCGGCGGCGAGGGGCAGGCGACCTTGGGCGGCCTCGGCGTGGCGCTGGTCTGCCTGTTCCTGCCCTGGCCGCACTGGAGCCTGGCGCTCGCCGCCGCGGTGCTGGCGGCCGCGGCCTTCGGCGCGCTCTGGGCCGCGGTGCCGGCCTGGCTGCAGGCCAAGCGCGGCAGCCACATCGTGATCACCACGATCATGTTCAACTTCATCGCCGCGGCGCTCCTGAACTACATCCTGGTCAACATCCTGCGCCCGGTGGGCAGCATGGACCCGGCCTCGGCCCGTTTCGCGACCGAGCTGCGGCTGCCGCGGCTGGGCGAGATGCTGAACGGGCTCGGCATCCCCTTCGCCCGCGGCACGCCCGCCAACGTGACCTTCGTGATCGCGGTTCTGGCCTGCCTCGGCGTCTGGCTGCTGATCTGGCGCACCCGGCTCGGCTACGAGATCCGCGCCTTCGGCAAGTCGGAACGCGCCGCGGTCTATGCCGGGATCAACCCGGTGCGCATCACCATGGCCGCCATGCTGATCTCGGGCGGGCTGGCCGGGCTGATGGCCACCAACCAGGTGATGGGCGAGGCGCAGAGGCTGCTGCTGAACTCGGTCGAGGGCGCCGGGTTCATCGGCATCGCGGTGGCGCTGATGGGGCGGTCGCACCCGGTGGGGGTGTTCCTGGCCGCGATCCTGTTCGGCTTCCTCTACCAGGGCGGGGCGGAACTGGCGCTCTGGACCAAGATCCCCCGCGAGTTGATCACCGTGATCCAGGCGCTGGTGATCCTGTTCACCGGGGCCTTGGACAACATGGTGCGCCGGCCGGTCGAATGGCTGTTCGCGGTGGCACGCAGGGGGGCGCGGTGATGGATTTCGCGACGCTGATCCAGATCCTCGACTCCACCGTGCGGCTGGCCACGCCCTTGCTCTTCGCCTGCCTCGCCGGGCTCTTCTCCGAACGCGCCGGGGTGTTCGACATCGGGCTGGAAGGCAAGATGCTGATGGCGGCCTTCGTCTCGGGCGCGGCGGCGGCGGTCACCGGCTCGGTCTGGCTGGGGCTGCTGGCGGGGATCGCGGGTTCGGTGGCCATGTCGGGGATCCACGGGCTGGCCTCGATCACCTTCCGCGGCAACCAGCTGATCTCCGGCGTGGCGATCAACTTCCTGGCCTCGGGCATCACCGTGCTGCTGGGGCAGAACTGGTTCGGGCTGGGCGGGCGCACCCCGCCGATCTCGGGCGACGCGCGGTTCCAGCCCATCACCCTGCCCTTCGCCGAGTCCTTGCGCGAGGTGCCGGTGCTGGGGCCGGTCTATTTCGAACTGATCTCGGGCCATTCGATCCTGGTCTACCTGGCCGCGGCGCTGGTGCCGGGCACCTGGTGGCTCCTCTACCGCACCCGCTTCGGCCTGCGGCTGCGCGCGGTGGGCGAGAACCCGGCGGCGGTCGATACCGCGGGGGTCAGCGTGATCGGGATGCGCTTCGCCGCGGTGGGGATCTGCGGGGTGCTCTGCGGCCTCGCGGGCGCCTACCTCGCCACCTCGCTCTCGGCCGGCTTCGGCAAGGAGATGACCGCGGGCCGCGGCTTCATCGCGCTGGCCGCGCTGATCTTCGCCAAGTGGCGGCCCTGGCACGCGCTGGGCGCCTGCCTGCTGTTCGGCCTGCTGGAGGCGCTGGGCAACCGCTATCAGAACATCGACCTCGGCGCCTTCGTGGTGCCGGTGCAGGCGATGCAGGCACTGCCCTATATCCTGACGGTGGTGATCCTGGCGGGCTTCGTGGGCAAGGCGATCCCGCCGCGGGCGGGCGGCGAGCCCTATGTGAAGGAAAGATAGGGGGCGCCGCCCCCTCGGCTTCGCCTCACCCCCGGGATACTTGGAACACCAAAGAAAGCCATTCTGAATCAGATGCCTGCTTTCTTTGGTGTTCCAAGTATCCTGCGGGGGTCCGGGGGTGCAAAACCCCTGGGGCCGGAGCCGGGTGCAACGATGGGAGGGGGAAAGCCATGACCGCCGAGCAGACAGCCGCCATCGTGCGGCAGCGGGCGGGGGCAGAGCCGGTGCGGCTGGGCCTCGTGCTGGGCTCCGGCCTCGGGCATCTGGCGCAGGCGGTGGAGGGGGTGGCGGTGCCCTATCCCGACCTGCCGGGCTTTCCCCATGCGGGCGTCAGCGGACACAATCCGAACCTCGTCGTGGGCGATCTGGAAGGGGTGCGGGTCGCGGTGTTCGGCGGGCGGGCGCATTACTACGAGAGCGGCGACCCCAGGGTGATGCGCCGGCCGCTGGAGGTGCTGGCGGCGCTGGGGGCGCAATCCCTGATCCTGACCAATGCCGCCGGCAGCCTGCGGCCCGACATCCGGCCCGGCGACCTGATGCTGCTGAGCGACCACATCAACTTCTCCGGCCTCAACCCGCTGATCGGCGAGCCCACCGACCGCCGCTTCGTGCCGATGACCGAGGCGCACGACCCCGGCCTGCGCGCCGCGCTGCGGACCGCCGCCGAAACCGAGGGCATCGCGCTGCCCGAGGGGGTCTATGCCTGGTACTCCGGCCCCTCCTTCGAGACGCCGGCCGAGATCCGGGCGATCCGCACCCTGGGCGCCGATGCGGTGGGGATGTCCACGGTGCCCGAGGTGATCCTGGCCCGCTTCCTGGGCCTGCGGGTCGCCGCGGTCAGCACCATCACCAACATGGCCGCGGGCCTGTCGGACGAGCAGATCAGCCACGAGCACACCAAGGCTATGGCGCCGCTGGGCGCGGCCAAGCTGGAACGTGTCCTGCGCGCCATGCTGCGGGGGATGCAACAGGACGTGACCGCCTGACCTTTGACAAGCTGCACCGCAGCGGACATGGCTTGGAAGGAACCGCGCGCCGGGGCCTGCCGATGCAGTTGTATCTTCCCATTGCCGAACTGTCGGTCAATGCGCTCGTCCTCTTCGGGCTGGGCGGGCTGGTGGGCGTCATGTCGGGGATGTTCGGGGTGGGCGGCGGCTTCCTGATCACGCCGCTGCTGTTCTTCCTGGGCATCCCGCCGGCGGTGGCGGTGGCCACCGGGGCCAACCAGGTGGTGGCCTCCTCGGTCTCGGGCGTCATGGCGCAGCTGCGGCGCAAGGGGGTCGACTTCCGCATGGGCGGCGTGCTGCTGGCCGGCGGGGTGGTGGGCTCGGCGCTGGGGATCTGGGTCTTCACCACGCTGGCCCGGGTGGGGCAGGTCGATCTCTTCGTGCAGCTCTGCTACGTGATCTTCCTGGGCGGGATCGGGGCGATGATGCTGCGCGAGAGCCTGGCGAGCCTGGCCCGCGCCCGCAACCCGCAGGCGCCGGTGCGCCGGGCGCATGTGCATACCTGGGTGCACGGGCTGCCCTTGAAGATGCGCTTCCGCACCTCGGGGCTCTACATCTCGGTGCTGCCGCCCTTGGGCGTGGGCGCCGCGGTGGGGTTCCTGGCCGCGATCATGGGGGTGGGCGGCGGCTTCATCATGGTGCCGGCGATGATCTACATCCTGGGGATGCCGACCAAGGTGGTGGTGGGCACCTCGCTCTTCCAGATCGTCTTCGTCGCGGCCTTCACCACTGTGGCCCATGCGGTGACCAGCCAGACCGTGGACATGGTGCTGGCCCTCCTGCTGATCCTGGGCGGGGTGGTGGGGGCGCAGATCGGCACCCGGCTGGGGGTCATGCTGCGGGCCGAGCAGATGCGGCTGATGCTGGCGATCCTCGTGCTGCTGGTCTGCCTGCGGGTGGCGGCCGACCTGGTGCTGACGCCGGACGAGCTCTACTCGCTGGCCCCGGGCAGCATCGTGCCATGAGGTGGCTGGCGCTCCTCTGCCTCATGCTGCCCGCCCCCGCGGGGGCCGAGACCATCGTGGCCGGGCTCAGCCACGCCTCGGTCGCCATCACCACCGACTTCACCGGGGAGGAGATCCTCGTCTACGGCGCGGTCAAGCGCGAGGCGCCGCCGCCCGGGGGCCCGCAGCTGGAGGTGATCGTGACGGTCGAGGGGCCGCGGACCCCGGTCGAGGTGCGGCGCAAGGCGCGGGTCTTCGGCATCTGGACCAACGGCGCCGCGGTGCGGATCGACCGCGCGCCCTCCTTCTATGCCATCGCCTCCACCCGCCCCTTGCCGGAGATCCTGAGCGAGACCGAGAACCTGCGCCACGCGATCTCGATCCCGCGGGCGATCCGCGCGGTGGGCACCTCGGCCGACGCCCCCGACGCGCCGGCCTTCGTCGATGCGCTGATCCGCATCCGGGGGGAGGAAGGGCGCTATGTGATGGCCGAGGGCGAGGTGGGGCTGGCCGAGGAGACGCTGTTCCGCGCCGACGTGCGGCTGCCCGCCAACCTGACCGAGGGCAGCTATCGCGTCCGCCTCTTCATCCTGCGCGGGGGCGCGGTGCTCGACTGGAAGGAGCAGGTGATCCCGGTGCAGAAGGCGGGGCTGGAACGCTGGATCTTCAACCTCTCGCGCCAGCAGCCGCTGGCCTATGGGCTGCTGTCGCTGGTGCTGGCGGTGGCCGCGGGCTGGGGCGCCTCGACCGCGTTCCGGCTGCTGCGGCGCTGAGCTTCCGGCCGGGGGGCGGGTGGCAAGCGCCGGGGGGCTTCGCGCCCCCCGGACCCCCCGCGGGATATTTTTGGCTCGAAAGAAAAGCGGGGGGCGGGGAGAATTTGAATCGAGGTATCTTCACCCCGGTTCAGACCGTGTGCAGGTAGAGGTCGTAGTCCACATCCGCGATGGTGCGGGCGACGCGGGCGTATTCGGCGGCCTTGATGGCGCAGAAGGTACGGTGCATCTCCTCGCCCAACGCGCCTTGCAGGAAGGCCGATCCCTGCGCCGCGGTGATGGCGCTCAGCCAGTCGCGCGGGATGGGCGGTGCGTCCGTCGCGGCCTCCTAGCCGTTGCCGGTGGTCTCGGGGCCGGGGTCCAGCTTCTCGGCCAGCCCCTTCTCCAGCGCGGCCAGCACGGTGGCGGCCACCAGATAGGGATTGGCGTCCACCCCGGCCGGGCGGTGCTCGATCCGCCGCGCCGTGCGGTCGCCCGCCGGGATCCGCAGCGCGACCGAGCGGTTGTTGACCCCCCAGGTCGGCGCCACCGGGGCGTAGCTCTGCGCGGCGAAGCGGCGCCAGGAATTGGCGTGCGGCGCGAAGACCAGCATGGATTCGCCCATCGTGGCCCGCATGCCCCCGATGGCGTGGCGGATGCTGTCGGTCCAACTGGCCCCTTCCGGCTCCATGAACACGTTCCGGCCCGCGGCATCGGCCAGCGAGACGTGGAAATGCATCCCCGAGCCCGCGTATTGCTCGACCGGCTTGGCCATGAAGCAGGCGGTCACCCCATGCGCCCTTCCTTGAGCCCGCACGATCCGCTTCAGCCGGATCAGGTCGTCGGCCGCCTGCGCCACATCGGTCCGGTAGTGCAGGGTCAGTTCGTACTGCCCCGGCGCGTATTCGCTGATCACCGTCTCAGCGCTTATCCCCGCCAGTTCCGCGCCGCGGTAGATGTCGGAGAACAGCGGCAGCATCCCGTGCAGGTGGTCGACCGAATAGACCTCGGTCCGGTGCGAGGCGCGGCCGTCCAGCACCGCCTCCGCCGGGCGGGGCCTGCCGTCCGGGCCGCGGTCATTGGCCAGCAGGAAGAACTCCAGCTCGAAGGCCCCGGCCGGGTGCAGGCCCTTGCCGGCCAGCATCGCGATCCGCCGGGTCAGGGCATGGCGGGGGTCCGAGCCCATCGGCCGGCCGTCGAGCCCGTACATGCACATCAGGACCTCGGCCCTTGCGGGCGAGGTGTTGTGCAGCCGTTTCAGGGTTCCCGGCACCGGCCAGGTGCGCAGGTCGCCATCGCCCTGGTCCCATATGAGGCCGGTCTCGTGCACGTCCTCGCCGCAGATGTCGAGCCCCAGGATCGAGATCGGCAGGTGCCGTCCGCCCCGGTAGAAGGCCATCAGCTCGTGCCGCCGGATGATCTTGCCCCGGCCGATGCCGTTGGCGTCGTGCAGCACCAGGTCGATGGCCTCCACATCCGGGTGGGCGGCGAGGAAGGCTTCCGCCTCCTCGGGGGTGGAGCCGGAGGGGCTGGTCATGGCGCGGCTCCGCACAGCGCGGCCAGCACCGCGTCGAAGGCGGCGGTCAGGGCGTCGATCCGGCCCTTGCCGGTGGCGGGCGAGACCAGCATCATGTTGTGGAAGGGGGCGATCAGGCAGCCGCGGTTCACCAGCCCCAGATGCACCGCCGCCTCGACCTCGGGCGCATGGGCGGCGGCGGCCTCGGTGCCGTTCTTCAGCGGCCCGGGGGCGCAGACGAATTCCACCCGCGCGCCGACGCGGACCACGTGCCAGGGCAGCCCATGGCGGGCGATGGCCTGCGCAAGCCCCTGTTCCAGCCGGGCCGCACCCCTTTCCATGCGGGCGAAGGCGGCGGGCGTGGCGACCTCCTCCAGCGTGGCGACCAGGGCGGCGAATTGCATGGGGTTGCCGGACAGCGTGGTGCCCATGCCGGAGAAGCCGGGCGGGCGCAGGGCGTCATGGGCCTCGAACCGCCCGGCCAGCTCGGGCGAAAGGCCCCAGACCGCGGCGGGCACGCCCCCGGCGACGCATTTGCCCACCACCAGGATGTCGGCCTCCAGCCCGTGCCCCCGGGCATAGCCGCCGTGGCCGGAGGACTGGGTATGCGTCTCGTCCACCACCAGCAGCGCGCCGTGCCGGGTGGCGAGCGCGCGCAGGCCCGCCAGGAAGCCCGGCTGGGGCAGGACCATGCAGGAATTGGTCATCACCGGCTCGGTCAGGATCGCGGCCACCTCGCCCTTGGCCAATGCCGCCTCCACCCCGGCCAGGTCGTTGAACTCGCAGGCCACCGCGCCGGCCGCGGGATCGTGCCAGGAGCCCACCAGCCCCGGGCGCGCCACTGTGCGGCCCTGCGACAGGCAGACCATCGTCTCGTCCACCGTGCCGTGGTAGCAGCCGTGGAACACCAGCACCTTCGGCCGCCCGGTGACCGCGCGCGCCACCCGCAGGGCGAAGCGGTTGGCGTCGGTGGCGGTGGTGGCGAGCTGCCAGCGGAAATCGCCGAAGGTCTCGGTCAAGAGCCGCCCCGCCTTCAGCGCCGCCTCGGTGGGCAACATGCAGGTCAGCCCCCGGCGGGCCTGCCGGCGGATGGCGCGGGCCACCGGCGGGGGCGAATGGCCGAACATCGAGCCGGTGTCGCCCAGGCAGAAGTCGGCCAGCTCGTTGCCGTCGATGTCGGTCAGCCGGGCGCCCCTGGCCTCGGCCACCAGCATGGGAAAGGGCATCGGCCAGTCGCGCATCCAGTGCATCGGCACGCCGGCAAGCCAAGGGGCGGCCCCTTCGGCCAAAGCGGCCCGGGTGCGGGGGCGGCGGGCGGCATAGGCCGCGGCCTCGGCGGTGCGGAATGCCGCCACCCGGGCCATGTCGAGCCCCGCCTGCCCCGCTGCCATCGCCCCGTCCATCCGCGCCTCCCCTGGCTGCTTCCTTATCGCCTGTCTTTTGATCAAATGAAAGATGGGCTGCGGCCCGCCGCGACCGCCTTGCCTTGGCGCGACCGGCCTCTGTATCCTGCGGCTCGCGCTGTGGGTGCGCGGGTGTTCTGTATCGGGGAGACGTGGGATGACGGTTCGTTACTGGGGCTATGCGGCGGTCGAGAATGTGGCGGGCGAGATCCTGGCCGTCTATCCCTCCTGGCTGGACATCGAGGCGCTCTCGCCCACCTCGAGCTTCAGCTACAGCTATATCGGCACCCCCGACGATCCCTATCTGGTCCAACTGGTGCCGCAGGCGAGTTCGGTGACCGCCGGGGCCAGCACGACGCCCTTCTTCGGCGCCCCGGCGGTGCAGTCGAACGCCATCGACACCGAGGCCTATGTCTACCAGATCACCTGGGGCGAGGGGTTCCAGTCGCAGATCCTGGAGCTGGAGGCCATCAACGACCCGGCGACGGGTCTCGTCACCTATTACTACTTCCAGTTGGGCGGCGTGCCGCTGCGGTTCGAATCGCTCGAGGAATATGCGGCGATGTCGGACGGCTTCGTGCTGAGCCACGTGACCACCCCCGGCCTGACGCCCGGCGCGGCGATCCCCTTCACCGGCATTCCCGGCGCCCAGCAGATCACCGCCGGCACCCCTGGCATCGACCGTACGGCCAGCGGGCCCGAGACCATCGTGGGCGGGGCGGGCGACGACACGCTGACCGGCAGCGCGGGGGGCGACCGGCTGCAGGGGCAGGGCGGCAACGACCTGATCTACGGCGGCGACGGGGCCGACCAGCTGCTGGGCAACGCCGGGGCCGATGTCATCTACGGCGGGGCGGGCAACGACAACATCTCCGCCTCGGACGACGACGACCTGGCCTTCGGCGGCGCGGGCATCGATTCGATCGGCGGGGGGCTCGGGTCCGACCAGATCTACGGCGGCGCCGACAACGACGTGGTGACCGGCGGTCAGGGCAACGACTTCGTGGACGGCGGCGACGGCAACGACTTCGTGGGCGGCGGCTTCGGCGACGACACGATCTACGGCGGCGCGGGCAACGACAACCTGGCCGGGGGCGCGGGGCTGGACTACGTGTTCGGCGGGACCGGGCACGACGACATGGGCGGCGGGTTCGGCAACGACTGGATGTTCGGCGGCGACGGCAACGACACCATGGGCGGCGGCGACGGCAACGACCGGATGTACGGCGGGGCGGGCGACGACCGGGTCAACGGCGGGGCGGGGCAGGATTCGCTCTATGGCGGCGATGGCGCCGACCGGCTGAACGGCGGGGCCGGCAACGACTGGCTCTACGGCGGGGCGGGGGCGGATGTCTTCGTCTTCAACACCTATTTCGCCGGCACGGTGGACCGGATCATGGACTTCACCCATGGGGAGGACCGCATCCAACTGGCCGGGATCAGCGGGCCCAATGCCGCGGCGCGCTTTGCCAGCCTGTCGATCACGGCGGCTGCGGAGGGGGTGAACATCGCGGTCGGCGGGCAGACGATCTTCGTCGCCGGCTCGGTGGTCGGCGACTTCGACGCGGGCGACTTCATCTTCGTCTGACCGCTCAGGGGGCGCGGATCTCGACCAGCCGCGGGCCGCGGGGGCCCTGCAGCGCCTGCCGCAGGGCGGCGGGGTCCAGGGGCACGCTGGCGAAGGGCAGGCCGCAGGCCTGTGCGAAAGGTTCGAGGGCCAGCGGCGAGGGGTCGCAGCCGATCACCGGCGCGCCGGCCTCGCGCATCGCCTCGGCGATCTCGCGATAGCCGGCGTTGTTCCAGACCACGAAGGCGATGTCGGCGCCCTCGTCGCGGGCCGAGCGCAGCTCGGCGGCCGAGAATTGCAGGCCGCCGTCGCCGATCAGGCAGACCACCCGCGCCTCGGGATCCGCGATGGCCGCGCCCAGCGCCGCGCCGGGGGCGAAGCCCAGCGCGCCATAGCCGGTGGCGGCGTTGAACCAGCCGCCGGGGCGGTCGTGGTCGTAGCAGAGGTTCGCGGCATAGACCGGCTGGGTGCTGTCGCCCACCACGATCGCCTGCGGCAGCGCATCGCGGATCGCCTCGACCATCGCCAGTTGCCCGGGCATCGCCGGGTGCAGGGCGGCGAGTTCGGCGCGGGCGGCGGTGCGCGCGGCCTCGGCCCGGGCGGGGCCGTCGCCGGTCTTCCGCTCCGCGCGCTGCCACAGCGCCAGCAGGGCGGGTTCGGCATGGGCATGGAGGCGGACGGCGGCGGGGTGGCGGGCCAGTTGCTGCCGGCAGGCGTCGATGCGGATCATGGCCGAGAGGTCGGGCAGGCCCCCCCGCGCGTACATGTCATAGTCGGTGGGGCCAAGCTCGGTGCCCACCGCCAGCACCGCTTCGGCCGCCGCGATCAGCGCCCTTGTGGCGTCGAGGCTGGGGGATGCCGGCACCCCCAGCGGATGGCGGTGAAGCAGCCCGCGGGCGTTCACCGTCATCACCACCGGGGCGTCGAGCTGCTCGGCCAGCCGCCGCAGGGCGGGCGTCCGCGCCCCGCCCCCGGCCAGGATCACCGGGCGCCGCGCCCCGGCCAGCAGGGCGAGCGCCTGTTTCACCGCGCCGGGGTCGGGCAGGAGGGGCGACGGGTCCGGCGCCGGGGCGGGGGGCCCGGGCGCCGGCAGCGGCATCACGTCCAGCGGCACCTCCAGATGCACCGGCCCGGGCCGCCCGCCCTGCATCAGCGCGAAGGCGCGGTCGAGCACCTCGGGCAGCGCCTGCGGACAGGTCACCCGCAGCGAGGGGCAGAGCTGGCGCACCAGCCCGGCCTGGTCGGGCAATTCGTGCAGGTGGCCCAGGCCGCGGCCCAGGCTGTCGCGGGCATTGACGCCGGAGACCACCAGCACCGGCACCGAATCCGCCCGCGCCTGCGCCATGGCGGTCAGCGCATTGGTCAGCCCCGGCCCGGTGATCACGAAGGCCACCCCGGGCCTTCCGCTGACCCTGGCATAGCCGTCGGCCATGAAGGCCGCGCCCTGCTCGTGCCGGGCGGTGACGTGGCGGATGCCGGAACCCGCCAGGCCGCGGTAGAGCTCGATGGTGTGCACGCCCGGGATGCCGAAGACCACCCGCACCCCGCGGGCCGCCAACCCCGCCACCAGCGCCTGCCCGACCGTGGTCATGCCAGCCCCCGCGCTAGCGCCGCGATGCGGTCGCAGGCGGTGGCGGTCTGGCAGTCGGGCTGGGTGAGGCTGAGGCGCAGCCAGCCGGCGGCGGCCTGCCCGAAGCTTTCGCCCGGCATCACCGCCACCCCCTGTTCTTCCAGCAGCCGCCGGGCGAACTCCTCGCCCGAAAGCCCCGTGGCGCGGATGTCGACCATGGCGAACATCCCCGCCTCGGGCCGGAGCACCGCCATCCCGGCCACCCCGTCCAGCCGCTCGGCGATCAGCCCGGCGCGGCGGGCGAAGCGTTCGCACATGCCGGCGGCGACCGGCGAGGGCGCCGAGATCGCCCGCGCGGTCATGTCGGCGATGAAGGGCTGGTTGCCGAACAGCATGGTCTCCGAGAGCGGCAGCAGCCGGGCGCAGAACTCCGCCGGCCCCACGCACCAGCCCGACCGGAACCCCGGCGCGGCGTGGGATTTGGAGATCGAGGAGGCGACGATGGTTCGCCCGGCCAGCTCCGGCAGGTCCAGCGGCGAGGTGAAGGAAACGCCGAAGGTCATCTCCTCGTACACCTCGTCGCAGAGGATCCAGAGGTCGTGCTTCACGGCCAGTTCCCCCAGCGCCGCCAGATCCTCCCGCCGCAGCACCGCGCCGGTGGGGTTGTGCGGCGTGTTCAGGAACAGCACGCGCGATGAGGGCGTGATGCGACAGGCCACGTCCGCCGCCGCCATGCGGAAGCCGTTTTCGGGCCGCAAGGGCACCGGAACCAGCCGGCCGCCGGCGGCGGCGACCAGCCCCTCGTAGGTCGCATACATAGGGTCGCCCGCCAGCACCTCGTTCCCCTCGCCCACCAGCGCGGCGATCACCGCATAGAGCGTGGTCTGGGTGCCCGGGAAGCACATGACGTTCTCGGGGCCGAAAGGCCGGCCGCGGCGGGCGGAATAGCGGGCGGCCAAGGCGCGCAACAGCCCCGGCTCGCCCCGGCCGTTGGAATAGCCGGTGCGCCCGGCCTCCATCGCCGCCAGGGCCGAGGCCACCATCTCGGGCGGCGTGGGCACGTCGGGCTCGCCGATGGTCAGCTCGATCACCGGATGGCCGGCGGCCTTCAGCTCGCGCGCCCGGGCGTGGATCGCCCATTTGGCGCCGCCAAGGTCGGTCAGCCGGTCCATGAGGGGGGCGTATCTCATGACTTGCCGCCCGTCAGGTCCACGCCCAGCAGCGCGCCGGCCGCGGCGAGCCCGATGGCCTCGACCTCGCCCGGGGCGAAGGCGGCGGTGCCGGCCGAGCCCTCGATCCACAGCCCGTCGATCAGCGCGTTGCAGGCGATGGCCTCCTGCCGCAGCCGCTCGGGGCTGGCGGGCGGCCGGGGCAGGGCGGCGATCAGCGCCTCCAGCCGGTCGCGATAGTCCAGATAGGTGTCGTGGTGCACCCGGGCCATGGCGGCGTCCCCGCGCGCGGCGTGCTGGAACTCGGCCCAGATCGCCAGCATCCGCGCGTTCAGCACCGGCGGGCGCAGCGAGGCCGAGACGTAGGCCGCCAGCCGCGCCACCGGGTCGATCCCCGCGGCCTCGGTCGCCTTCTGGCTGGTCTCGGTCATCATCCGCATGACCCGGGCATAGGCGGCCTGCAACAGCGCCTCGCGGCTGGCGAAATAGTGGCGGATCAGCCCGGCCGTCACCCCGGCCCGCGCCGCGATGTTGCGCACCGTGGCCCCGCCGGTGCCCGCCTCGGCCACCGCGTCCAGCGTGGCGGCGATCAGCGCCTCGCGCCGCTGCGCCTCGGGCGCCCGGCGGTACTTGCGACGCTCGCCGGCCTGCGATCCTGCGGTCATCCCCAGCCCCAGAATTATACGCTTGCATAATTAAGCCGGCGTGGGCTTACTTCAAGCAGGATCTGACAAGGCTGCCCATGTCCGACGACGTGTCCCGCGCCATCCCGCACGGTTCCGCCGACCCCGCCGCCGCTGCAGCGCGCCCCGAGGCGATCCGCATCGACGGGTTGCGCAAGTCCTTCGGCTCGCTGGAGGTGCTGAAGGGCGTCTCGCTGACCGCCTGCGAGGGCGACGTGGTGGCGGTGATCGGCGGCTCGGGCTCGGGCAAGTCCACCATGCTGCGCTGCATCAACTTTCTGGAAACCCCCAGCGCCGGCCGGGTGGTGATCGGGGGCGAGGAGGTGGCGATGCGCCCCGACGGCAGCCCCGCCGACCGCCGGCAGATCGAGCGGCTGCGCCGCAGCCTGGGCATGGTGTTCCAGAGCTTCAACCTGTGGGCGCACATGACGGTCTTGCAGAACGTCATCGAGGTGCCGGTGCACGTGCTGGGGGTGCCGAAGGATCAGGCGGTGGCGCGGGCGGAACGGCTGCTGGCGCGGGTGGGGCTGGCGGAAAAGGCCGGCGTCTATCCCGCCTATCTCTCCGGCGGCCAACAGCAGCGCGCCGCCATCGCCCGGGCGCTGGCGATGGAGCCGCGGGCGATGCTGTTCGACGAGCCCACCTCGGCCTTGGACCCCGAGCTGGTGGGCGAGGTGCTGGCGGTGATCCGCGGGCTGGCCGCCGAGGGGCGCACCATGATCCTCGTCACCCACGAGATGAAGTTCGCGCGCGAGGTGGCGAGCCACGTGGTGTTCCTGGCCAACGGGCAGGTCGAGGAGGCCGGGCCGCCCGAGGCGGTCTTCGGCAACCCCCGGTCCGACCGGCTGCGACAATTCCTGAAATCCGTCGCCTGACGACGGCAACAACCCTGCAAAACCAACGGGAGAAAGCCCATGAAGACGCCCCTGATCGCCCTTGCCGCCGTCCTGATCGCCGGCGCCGCCTCGGCCCAGACCGTCAAGGTCGGCATCGCCGCCGAGCCCTATCCGCCCTTCGCCAGCCCCGACGCCAGCGGCAACTGGGTGGGCTGGGAGGTCGAGATGATCGGCGCGGTCTGCGCCGCGGCCGAGATGCAGTGCGAGATCGTGCCGGTGGCCTGGGACGGGATCATCCCCTCACTGACCGCGGGCCAGATCGACGCCATCATGGCCTCGATGTCGATCACCGAGGAGCGGATGCGCACCATCGACTTCTCGGACAAGTACTACGACACCCCCACCGTGATCGTGGGGCCGAAGGGCGAGGATTTCGAGCCGACGCCCGAGGGGCTTTCCGGCAAAATCCTCGGCGTGCAGGTCTCGACCGTGCACGAGGCCTATGCCCAGAAGCACTTCGCCGGCAGCGTGGCCGAGATCCGCATCTACCAGACGCAGGACGAGGCCAACCAGGATCTGGTCGCCGGCCGCATCGACGCCACCCAGGCGGACAGCATCGCGCTGGACGAATTCCTCGCCTCCGCCGAGGGCGCGGCCTGCTGCGAGACCAAGGGCGCGGTCGAGAACGACACCGAGGTGCTGGGCCTCGGCGTGGGCGTGGGCCTGCGCAAGGGCGACGAAGCGCTGAAGGCCAAGTTCAACGAAGGCATCGCGAAGATCCTGGCCGACGGCACCTACGAACGCGTCGGGGCGGGCTATTTCTCCTCGTCGATCTACGGGTTCTGATCCCGGCTCCGCGCGGTGGACCAGTCGCTGCAGCTTCTCGCCGAATGGGGGCCGAACCTCCTGCGCGGGCTCTGGCATTCGGTGGTGATCGCGGCCGGGGCCTTCGGCCTCGGCCTGGTCATCGGCACGCTGGGGGCCTGGGGCAAGCTGTCCGGCGGGCCGGTGCTGCGCGACCTGCTGGCGCTCTACACCACCATCGTGCGGGCGGTGCCGGAACTGGTGCTGATCCTGATCCTCTATTACGCGGTCACCGATGCGGTGAACCAGGTGCTGATCTCCTTCGGTTACCAGCGGATCCAGATCTCGGGCCTGGCCGCCGGGATCGCCGTGCTGGGGGTGGTGCAGGGGGCGTACCACACCGAGGTCATGCGGGGCGCGATCCTGGCGCTGCCGCGCGGGCAGATCGAGGCGGCCCGCGCCATGGGGATGCCGCCCCTGCTGCTGGCCCGCCGGATCGCCGCGCCCGCGGTGCTGGCCGGCGCCATCCCCGGCCTCGCCAACCTCTGGCTGATCGCCACCAAGGACACCGCGCTCCTGGCCATCGTGGGCTTCGGCGAGCTGACGCAGGAGACGCGGCAGGCGGCCGGGGCGACGCGGGCCTATTTCACCTTCTTCATGGCGGCGGGGGGGCTCTACCTCCTGCTGTCGATCTTCTCCGGCACGCTCTTCGGCCGGATCGAGACCTGGGCGCGCCGCGGCCAGCCGCGGGTCACGGGGGGCGGGCGATGAGGCTGCCCGACTGGCTTCCCCCGCACCGGGTGGTGCTGCTGCTGATCGCCGCGGCGATCGTGGTCTGGTGCGCGGCGACGCTGCGCTGGGACTGGGTGCCGCGCTACCTGCCGCTGGCCGCGCAGGGGATCTGGCGCACATTGTGGCTGCTGGCGCTGTCGCTGGTGCTGGGGATGGCGCTGGCGATCCCCTTGGGGCTCGCGCAGGCCGCCGGCCCCTGGTATCTCGCCGGTCCCGCCCGGGCCTTCTGCACCGTGATCCGCGGCACGCCGCTCTTGCTGCAACTCTGGCTGCTCTACTACGGGCTGGGTTCCCTGTTCCCGCAGTTCCCCTGGATCCGGCAGTCCGACCTCTGGCCCATCCTGCGGCAGGCCTGGCCCTATGCGCTGCTGGCGCTGACCCTCTCCTTCGCCGGCTACGAGGGCGAGGTGATGCGCGGCGCCTTCCGCTCGGTCCCCCGCGGGCAGATGGAGGCGGCGCAGGCCATGGGGATGCCGCGGTGGAAGATCCTGTGGCGCATCTGGCTGCCGCAGGCGGTCCACCGCGCGCTGCCCACCCTGGGGGGCGAGACGGTGCTGCAGCTGAAGGCCACGCCGCTGGTCGCCACCATCACCGTGGTCGACATCTATGCCGTCTCCAGCCGGGTGCGGCAGGATACCTTCATCGTCTACGAGCCCTTGCTGCTGCTCGCCGTGGTCTACATGGCCATCGCCGGGCTGATCGTGCTGGCCTTCCGCTCGATGGAACGCCGCTTCCCGGCCCGGGTGGCGTAGTTCCCGCCCCGGGCTTGACTTCCCCCGGCCCGCGCGCTCAATGCCCGGGCCTTCGTGATCCCGGGGAAGACCATGCACGCCTATCGCAGCCACACCTGTGCGCAACTGAACCTCGGCCATGCCGGGCAGGAGGTGCGGCTGTCGGGCTGGGTGCATCGGGTGCGCGACCATGGCGGGGTGCTGTTCATCGACCTGCGCGACCACTACGGGATCACCCAGGTGCTGGCCGACGGCGACAGCCCGGCCTTCGCGGCGCTGGAGAAGGTGCGCGCCGAATGGGTGATCCGCATCGACGGAAGGGTGAAGGCGCGCGACGCCTCGCTGGTGAACCCCAAGATCCCCACCGGCGGGATCGAGGTCTATGCGAGCGCGGTCGAGGTTCTGGGGCCGGCCGGCGACCTGCCGTTGCAGGTGTTCGGCGAGCAGGAATACCCCGAGGAAACCCGCCTCGCCTACCGCTTCCTGGACCTGCGGCGCGAGCGGCTGCACGCCAACATCATGCTGCGGTCGCGGGTGATCAAATCCATGCGCGACCGGATGTGGGCGCAGGGCTTCACCGAGTTCCAGACGCCGATCATCACCGCCTCCTCCCCCGAGGGGGCGCGGGACTTCCTGGTGCCCTCGCGCCTGCATCCGGGCAGGTTCTACGCCCTGCCGCAGGCGCCGCAGCAGTTCAAGCAATTGATCATGGTGGCGGGCTTCGACCGCTATTTCCAGATCGCCCCCTGCTTCCGCGACGAGGATCCCCGCGCCGACCGCTCGCCCACCGACTTCTACCAGCTCGACCTGGAGATGTCGTTCGTCACGCAGGAGGACGTGTTCGCCGCGGTCCAGCCGGTGATCCAGGGGGTGTTCGAGGAATTCGGCGGCGGCCGGCGGGTGGATGCCGACTGGCCGCTGATCGCCTACAACGACGCGCTGAAATGGTACGGCTCGGACAAGCCCGACCTGCGCAACCCGATCCGCATGCAGGACGTGAGCGAGCATTTCCGCGGCTCGGGCTTCGCCATCTTCGCCAATATCCTGGAGCAGGACGGCACCGAGATCCGCGCCATCCCGGCCCCCGGCGGCGGCAGCCGCAAGTTCGCCGACCGCATGAACGCCTATGCCCAGAGCCAGGGCCTGCCCGGGATGGGGTACATCTTCTGGCGGAAGGGCGAAACGGGCGAGACCGAGGCCGCCGGGCCGGTGGCCAAGGCGCTGGGGGCGGAGCGGACGGAAGCCCTGCGGGTGGCCCTGGGCCTCAAGGAGGGCGACGCCGCCTTCTTCCTGGGCGGCAAGCCGGAGGTGTTCCAGCCCGTCGCCGGCCGGGCGCGCAACGTGATCGGCGAGGAGCTGGGGCTGACCGAGACCGACAGCTTCCGCTTCGCCTGGATCGTCGATTTCCCGATGTTCGAGAAGACCGACGAGGGCGGGATCGACTTCAGCCACAACCCCTTCTCGATGCCGCAGGGCGGGATGCAGGCGCTGCAAGGCGACCCGCTCAAGGTCCATGCGTACCAGTACGACCTGGCCTGCAACGGCTATGAGCTGATCTCCGGCGGCATCCGCAACCACACGCCCGAGATCATGTTCCGCGCCTTCGAGATCGCGGGCTACGGGCGCGAGGAGGTGGAAAAGCGGTTCGGCGGCATGGTGAAGGCCTTCACCTACGGCGCCCCCCCGCACGGCGGCTGCGCGGCCGGGATCGACCGCATCGTGATGCTGCTGGCCGATACCGCCAATATCCGCGAGGTCATCATGTTCCCGATGAACCAGCGCGCCGAGGACCTGCTGATGGGCGCGCCCTCCGAGCCCACCAACGAGCAGCTGCGTGAATTGCGCCTGCGGGTGGTGCCCAAGGACGCCTGATGCTGGCGGGGCTGCGCGACCTCGGCTTCGACGTGCTGGCCCGGAACCATGCCGAGGCGATCCTGGCCTTCGACTTTCCCGAGGCATTGGGGGCGCTGACAACCGCCCTGGCCGGCTTCCGCGTGGGCATGGCCGAGGTGATCGGCGGCGGCGGGGGCGAGAGCGGGCAGACCCAGCGGCTGCGGCAGGCGCTGACCGCCGCCGGCTGGCGCAAGCACAAGTTCACCGTGCAGACCATCGTGGACGGCGTGCTGCGCGAATCCGCCAGCCACGAGGTGGATCACGTCTGCTTCGCCCCGAAGGGCGCGCTGGCGCTGGAGATCGAGTGGAACAACAAGGATCCGTTCTTCGACCGCGACCTGGAGAACTTCCAGCGCCTGCACGCGCAGTCGGCGATCAGCCTGGGCATCATCGTGACCCGCGGCCGCTCGATGCAGGCCCGGCTGCCGGAGCGGATCCTGGGCTGGATGCAGGCGCATATGCTGGACAGCGAGTCCGACCTCGACCGGCTGGGGATCGGCGAGCGCACCGCGGCGCAAAGGCGCGCGGTGGCGGGGCAGGTGGCGCGCGGCGTGCCCTTCGCCGAAGCCTTCGCCCGCAAGTTCGTGGCCGACAAGTTCGGCGCCGCCACCACGCATTGGACGAAGCTGGAGGACCGGGTGGCGCGAGGCGTGGGCAACCCGTGCCCGCTGCTGCTGATCGGGCTGCCCGACCACATCCTGACCGACGACACGCCGCCCGTGTGGCGCCCCGGCGAGCCCGACCTGTTCGGGTGAGGCGGGGTGACCCCCACCGTTATTCCGCCGCCAGCCCCGAGTTATAGCGTTCTGTAGGGCGGGATTCATCCCGCCACCCCCCGCGTCGGCCGGATGGCGGGATGAATCCCGCCCTACGAGGTGATGCCACCCGCGCGCCTATTCCGCCGCCAGCCCCGAGTTGTAGGCATAGGTCGCCCAGGTGGGCTTGTAGTCGGCATCCGCCTGGTTGCCCCAGACCGTCCAGCCCGGCCGCACGCCGCGGCCGAAGAGCTCCAGATACGGCCCCCAGGAACAGCTTTCGATCAGTTCGTACTGTTCGTCCGGCTTGCGGGAATGCTCGCGCTTGCGGGTGGAGAGGAAGTTCACCTGCCGCCGCCCGGCCGCCAGGGTGCGGGCGTTCCTGCCGCGGGTGCCGAACAGCAGGATCTCGGTCACGTTGCGGAAATAGAACCCCACCCCGCGGCCGTCCGACCCGCCGTCCTTGCGCTCCTTGTGCCAGATGAGGTTCGACTTGTAGTCGAACCCCCAGGCCGACAGCACCCGCAGCCCGTCAGGCAGCAGCGCGTTCGGCACCCAGAGATAGCAATGCGCCCGATCCTCCAGATGCGCCGCCACCGGCAGGGCGCAGATCTCCTCCAGCGTCAGCGTGGGATAGCGCGCCAGCCGGCGGTGCTCGGGCGCGACCTTGCCCGTGCGGTTCTCGAATCGCCACGGCGGATCGGCCAGCACGCAACCATATCGGCCGCCTGCCAGAAACTGCGCCAGATCTTGTGCAGGCGAGGGGTTCATCTTCAACATGGTGCGATTGCGGTGGACAGGTTTTCAAGGTGAACAATAGGGAAACGGAAGTAAAGGCCCGATGAACGATCCTCCGCTCTATGCCGCATCGGTGCCCGTGTTCCGGCACTATCTGGGCCGCATCACCGATCTGGTGGAACGGGCCGGGCCGGAGCTGCTGCAGGCCCGCATCGCCGACGCCTTTCCCGCCGGCCGGCAGTTCGCGGTGGCCGCCGGCTTCGCGCTGCGGGTGGCCTGCCCGCTGGCGGGGCGCGAGACCCCCGGGTTGCCGCAGGCGCTGGCCCCCCGCCTCGCCGTGGCCCGCGCCATCCTGGGCGCCATGCGGCCGCACGAGTTCGCGGGCGCCGAGGACCGGGTGATCGCGCACCAGGCGGGCGAGGCGATGCTGGAACAGCCGGCGGCGGAGTTCCTGCACCTCTACGGGATGCCCAACTTCCTCTTCCACCTGACCATGGGCTATGCTGCCCTGCGCGCCGCCGGGATGCCGCTGGGCAAGGCGGATTTCGACGGGTTCCACGCCTATCCCGCCGATTTCCGCTTTCCCGAGACCTAGGCGCGCATTGGTGAGGTGCAAGGCCGCCGCTTCGGTGCTAGCCAGAACCCATGCTGACCCCGCCCCAGATCGCCGCGATCCGCTTCGGCTTCGGCCTGCCGCCGCCGCCGGGCGCGCCCGGGACGCCGGCGGGGATGCTGGACCTGCTGTCCGGCCCCGACCTCGCGATAGAGGCCCATCCCGGCCCGCGGCTGCCCGAGACGCTGAACGCCATCTTCGGCGCCGCGCAGGCCCGCCGCGCGCTGGTGCGCAGCCCCGACGACCCCGGCCTGGCCGAAGCGCGGCGCGAGACCCATCGCGTGCTGCGCGTGATGACCGAACGGGGGCTGCGCGTCTCGCTGGCCCGGGCGCTGGACAGCCCGGACGGGTTGCGCGAAAGGCTGGTGCGGTTCTGGGCCGACCACTTCACCACCCGGCCGAAGGTGGCGATCGACGGCCCTTTGCCCTTCACCCTGGCGGAGGAGGCGATCCGGCCCCACCTGAACGGCAGCTTCGCGCAGATGCTGACCGCGGCCACCCTGCATCCGGCGATGCTGGTGTTTCTCGACCAGACCAGCTCCATCGGCCCCAACTCCCGCCTCGGCCAGCGCCGGCGGCGGGGGCTGAACGAGAACCTGGCGCGGGAACTGATCGAGCTGCACACGCTGGGGGTGGGCGCGGGCTATACCCAGGCGGACGTGCGGGAACTGGCGGAACTCTTGACCGGGCTGTCGGTCGACCCCGAGCAGGGCACCGTCTTTCGCGCCGACTGGGCCGAGCCGGGGGCCGAGACCGTGCTGGGCCGCAGCTATGGCGGCGAGGGGGTGGAGCCGGTGCTGGAGGTGCTGGCCGACCTCGCCGCCCGCCCCGAGACCGCGCGCCACATCGCCCGCAAGCTGGCCGTGCACTTCGTGGCCGACGAGCCCGACCCGGGGCTGGTGGCGGCCATCGAGGTGCGGTTCCTGGAGACCGGCGGCGACCTGCCGCAGGTCCATGCCGTGCTGGTGGAACATCCCGCGGCCTGGGCGCCGGATCTGGCCAAGGTGCGCCAGCCCTTCGACCTGGTGGCGGCGGGGCTCAGGGCGCTGGGGATCGGCGGGGCGCAGGTGACGGACCTGTCGCCGCGCCTGCTGCGCCAGCGGATCCTGGGCGCGATGGCTGCGATGGGCCAGCCCTGGCAGACGCCGCAGGGCCCGGACGGCTGGCCCGAGGCGGCGGAGGCCTGGATCACCCCGCAGCTGCTGGCCGCCCGCATCCAGTGGGCGATGGAGGCGCCGGGCGCGCTCCTGCGCCGGCTGCCCGACCCGGCGGATTTCGCCCGCCGCGCGCTGGGGCCGCTGGCCGAGGGCCCGGTGCTCTGGGCGGTGGAACGGGCCGAGACCCAGGCCGAGGCGGTGGGGCTGGTGCTGGCCTCCCCTGCCTTCAACCGGCGATGAGGGAGGGGGCGATGGACCGGCGGCGGTTTCTGGGCTTGGGCGCGGTGGGCTGTTCCACCGCCGCGCTGCCTTGGCTGGGGGGTCTGGCGCTCGCCGGGGGCCCGGGGCTGGGCGAGAACCGGCTGGTGGTGGTGATCCTGCGCGGGGCGATGGACGGGCTGGACGTGGTGCAGCCGGTGGGCGACCCCGCCTTCGCCAGCTTGCGCCCGCATCTGGGCGCCGGCGGGTTGCCGCTCGACGGTCGCTTCGCGCTGCATCCCGGGCTCTCGGGGCTGATGCCGCTGTGGCAGGCGGGGGAACTCGGCTTCGTGCACGCCACCTCCACCCCCTATCGCGACAAGCGCAGCCATTTCGACGGGCAGGACCTGCTGGAGGCCGGGATCGGGATGGATGCCGGCGACCTCGGCATCGCCAGGCGCGAGGGCTGGCTGAACCGCATGTTGCAGGCGGTGCCGGGGCTGGCGGCCGAGACCGCATTTGCCGTGGGGCGCGAGGCGCTGCCGCTGCTGTCCGGCCGGGCGCCCACGCTCAGCTGGACGCCCGACCAGCAGCTGCCGCTGACCGCGCAGGGGCAACTGCTGCTGGAGCAGATCTACCACGACGACGCGCTGTTCCGCGAGGCGGCGGCCGACGCGATGATGATCGAGGCCGAGGTCGAGGCCCGCCGCCGCGCCGAGGCCGCCGCGGAGGAGGAAGAGGGCATGGGCATGATGCAGGCCCCGCCCGCCCGGCTGGCCGACATCGACGCGCTGGTGCGCTTCGCCGCCGAGCGGCTGCGGGGCGACACGCGGATCGCCGCCTTCTCGCTGGGCGGCTGGGACACGCACCGGGCGCAGGCCAATGCCATCGGCGCGCCGCTGGCCCGGCTGCAACGGATCGTGCTGCAACTGCGCGAGGGGGTGGGGCCGCAGATCTGGGGCCGCACCCTGTTCCTCGCCGTCACCGAATTCGGCCGCACGGTGCGCGAGAACGGCTCGCGCGGGACCGACCACGGCACCGGGGGCGTGGCGGTGCTGGCCGGCGGGGCGCTGCGCGGGGGCCGGGTGCTGGGGCACTGGCCGGGGCTGGCCGAGGCCGACCTCTACGACCGCCGCGACCTGATGCCGACCTCGGATGTGCGGGGCTGGGCCGCCTGGGCGATGCGCGGGCTTTACGGCTTCGACCGCGGCGTGCTGGAGGGCTCGGTCTTCCCGGGGCTGGACATGGGGACCATGGACCCCGGGGTGCTGCGGTAGGGCGGGGTTCACCCCGCCACCCCGGCCGGCGGAAAGGGCGGGCTGAAGCCCGCCCTACGGATGAGGCAAGTCCCGCCCCGTCACGGCGCGAAGAGCGGCACCGCGCCCCGCGCCAGCCGGTCGGAGAGCGCCCGGGCCAGGGTGCCTATCGACTGCGGCCCGCCGTCCAGCGCGCGGGCGGTCTCGGCCAGCGCCGGATCGCCTGCGGTGCGGGCGATCCCGGCGATGAAGCCGGCGAGGTAGCGGCGTTCCTCATCGTCCTCGGCCCGGGCCAGCCGGCCCGCGGCCCGCGCCAGATCCTCGCGCAGGGCCAGCGGGTCGGGGGCGGGCAGGCGGCCGGCCTCGGCCCCATGGCGCCCCAGCCAGCGGCGCCCGGGGAACATGGCCAGCACCGCCTGCCGGAAGGCGGCGAGCGAGGGCACGGGCTTGGCCAGGAACCCCGCCGCCCCGGCCGCCCGCGCCTCCGCCTCGACCGGCAGGCCGCTGATCACCAGCGCGGGCGGCGCGCCCGGCCCCAGCGCCGAGAGCCAGCGCACCAGGTCCAGCCCATCGCCGTCGGGCAGGCCCGGATCCACCAGCACCGCGTCGGGGCGGTAGACCCGCAGGTGGCGCCAGGCCTCGGCCAGGGTCTCGGCCCTTCGCAGCCGCGCGCCGGACCGCTGCGCCATCATCCGCAGCGCGTCGGAGGAGAAGCGGCTGTCCTCCACCGCCAGCAGCGTCAGCCCGGCCAGCGGCAGGTCGGGCGAGGGTTCTGCCAGTCCGGGCAGGGGGGCGGGCGGGGGATTGGGCACCTGTCGTCTCCGTCATCCTGGGGCGCCCCCAGTCACGCATATCCCGGTCAACAACCCGTAAACGCACCGCCGGCCCTTGCAGGACCGGCCCGCAGGCGGCAGAAGGCCCGGGGCGCGCGCCAACCCGGAGGGGATCATGATCGGACGGCTGAACCATGTGGCCATCGCGGTGCCGGATCTGGCGGCCGCGGTGGCGCAGTACCGCGACACCCTGGGCGCCCGGGTGCGCCCCCCGCAGGACGAGCCCGACCATGGCGTGACCGTGGTCTTCATCGACCTGCCGAACACCAAGGTCGAACTTTTGCACCCGCTGGGCGAGAACTCTCCCATCGCCGGGTTCCTGGAGAAGAATCCCGCGGGCGGCATCCACCACATCTGCTATGAGGTGGAGGACATCCTGGCCGCCCGCGACCGGCTGAAGGCGGCGGGCGCGCGGGTGCTGGGCTCGGGCGAGCCGAAGATCGGGGCGCATGGCAAGCCAGTGCTGTTCCTGCACCCCAAGGACTTCAACGGCTGCCTGGTGGAACTGGAGCAGGTCTGATGTCGATCACCTCTGCCGTGGTGCTGTTCGCGACCATCTGGTTCATGGTGTTCTTCGTGGTGCTGCCGCTGCGGCTGACCACGCAGGGCGAGGAGGGCAGGGTGGAGCCGGGCACCTCGGCCTCGGCCCCCGCGGGCTTCGTGGTGGGGCGCAAGGCGCGGCTGACCACGGTGATCGCCACCGGCATCTGGGCGGTGCTCTCGGCGGTGATCATCTGGGGCGGCATCGGCGTGCGCGACTTCGACCTGCGCGGCACGATGGGCCCGGCCCCGGCCGAACCGCCGGCCCCGGTGGTGCTGCCGCTGAACTGAGGGCTGGACAAACCCCACCTGTCCACAAGGCCAAAGCCCCGCCTTACGCCCCGGCCTTGATGTTATCGAACATATCCGGGGTCTCGCCGCCCATCGCGCGCCGGCCCCGCTCGGCCCGCAGGTTGCGCGCCAAGAGGTCCATGCAGGCCATGCGCACCGCCACGCCCATCTCCACCTGGTCCTGGATGACCGAGCGGTTGATGTCGTCGGCCAGCGTGCCGTCGATCTCCACCCCCCGGTTCATCGGCCCGGGGTGCATGACGATGGCGTCGGGTTTCGCCACCGCCAGCTTCTCGGCGTCCAGCCCGTAGCGGTGGTAATATTCCCGCTCGGAGGGGATGAAGCCGCCGTCCATCCGCTCGCGCTGCAACCGCAGCATCATCACCACGTCGGCGCCCTCCAGCCCCGCCTTCATGTCGTCGGTCACCTCGCAGCCCAGATCCGCCACCCCGGCCGGCATCAGGGTGGGCGGGCCGACCAGGCGGATGCGGTTCTCCATCTTGCCCAGCAGGATCAGGTTCGAGCGGGCGACGCGCGAATGGGCGATGTCGCCGCAGATCGCCACGGTCAGCCGATGCAGCCGCCCCTTGGCCCGGCGGATGGTCAGCGCGTCCAGCAAGGCCTGGGTGGGGTGTTCGTGCCGCCCGTCGCCCGCGTTCAGCACCGCGCAATCGACCTTCTGCGCCAGCAGGTTCACCGCGCCCGAGGAGGGATGCCGCACCACCAGCAGATCCGGGTGCATGGCGTTCAGCGTCATCGCGGTGTCGATCAGCGTCTCGCCCTTCTTCACCGAGGACGAGGCCACCGCCATGTTCATCACATCCGCCCCCAGCCGCTTGCCGGCCAGTTCGAAACTGGCCTGGGTGCGGGTGGAGGCCTCGAAGAACATGTTGATCTGGGTCATGCCGGCCAGGATGTCGGCCTGCTTCACCGTGCGGCGGTTCAGCTCGACATAGCGGTCGGCCAGATCCAGCACGCTGCGGATCTCTTCGGGGGCCAGCTGCTCGATCCCCAGGAGGTGGCGCGCGCGAAAGGTCATGGCCCTCTCCGTTGCAGGCCCGGGCCTTATGGCAAACCGCGCCGGCCCCGGCAACGGCGATTCACTCGGCCCCCAGCCCCAGCCGCTGGGCCAGGTCGGCGGCGGCGGGCGAGAGCGGCTCGGCCGCCTCCTCCCGCGGCTCGGGCCGGCGCACCACGGTGACCGAACAGGGCGCCTCGGCCACCACCTGCGCCGAGACCGAGCCCAGATAGCGCCGGGTGGAGGAGGAACCCCGCGCCCCCATCAGGATGTGGTCGGCGTGCAGCCCCTCGGCATGGTCGATCAGCGCCCGGGCGGGGTCGGGGTCTTCCAGCACGGTGAAGGTCAGCCGGTGGTCGGGCAGCTCCAGCGTCTCGGCCCATTGCCGCAGCGCCACGAGGCGGGCGACATGCAGGTGCTGGCCGTCGTCGGTGGTGGTGGGGTCGATGCCCAGCCGCGCGGTCTTGATCACGTTGACGCAGGCCACCCGGGCGTCGGGCTGGATGGTCAGCATCAGCTTCACCGTGTGCAGCAGGCTGGCCGACAGCGCCTCCATCGCGGGCGAGACGTCCACGGCCACCATCAGGATCGGCGCGCGCTCCACCTGCTCGCCCATCCGCGGGGCGGGGCCGAGGTCCTTCACCCCCCGCATGGCGCGCCAGCGGCGGAACACGGTCCACCAGCCGTCCGCCCGCGTGCGGAAGGCGCGTTCGGTCAGCTTCACCTGCTGGGGGTGGGTGAGGTCGAACAGCATCTGCGCCGCGGTCTGATAGCGGCGCAGCGGCAGGACCGACAGCGCGCGCAGCACGATCTCCTGGAACCATTCGGGCAGGCCGGGGTCGATGGCCCGCGGCGGCACCGGGTCGCGCCAGAGCCGCCTGCGGGTGCCGCGCAGCTTCTCGGGCCGGCCGAAGGGCGCCTCGCCCGTGGCCAGTTCATAGGCCATGGCGCCCAGGGCGAAGATGTCCGACCGCAGGTCGTCGCGCCGGCGCAGGATCTGCTCGGGCGCGATATAGGGGAAGGTGCCCATCGGGATGCGGAATTCCTCGGCCAGCAGGTCGGGCAGATCCTGGTGCCGCGACAGGCCGAAGTCGATGCAGACCATCTCGCCCGTGGGGCGTTGCAGGAAGTTCTCGGGCTTCAGGTCCAGGTGGATCACCTGCTGGCGGTGCAGCGAATGCACCGCCTCGGCCATGCGCGCGATCACCTCGACCACCTCGGACAGCGGCCGGGGGCGGCTCTTGAACAGCTCCAGCATCGAGGCGCCGGGGATCCGCTCGCTGACGATATAGGGCATCCGGTCGAAGCCGCCGGTGCCGATCACGCGCGGCACATGCGGGCCCGAGAGGCGGGGCACGATCATCTGCTCCACCTCGAAGCCCACGATGGTGGGGCCGTCGTCGCCGTCCAGGATGATCGGCACCTTCATCACCATCGGCCCCGGGTGGTCGGGGTGGGTCACGTCCCAGATGGTGGCGAAGCCGCCCTTGTGCAGGCATTTGCCCAGCGTGAAGCCGTCGATCTCCAGCGCCGTCCGCGGTCGCAGCATCGCTCATTCCCCCCGCAGGACCCGCCGCGCCAGCGTCTCCGGCAGCCCGGCCGCGCGCAGCTTCTGCGCGGTGGCCGAGGCGTCGTAGGGCACGCGGCGGAAGGTCAGTTCGTCGGTTGCCGTGTCAAAGATCGCATAGGCGGCCTGGGGCGAGCGGTCGCGAGGCTGGCCCACCGAGCCCACCACCGCCAGCCAGCGGCGCGAGCGGATCAGCGGCACCGCGGCGCCCGGCACCACCTTCTGCTCGCGCACCACCCCGGTCAGGTCCTGCGAATAGAGCTGCGGGACATGGGCATGGCCCACGAAGATCACCCGCTCGCGCGCCGAGCGGAACGAGGGCGTGGCGCGGGTGTCGGAGGTGACATAGACCCAGTCCTGCGGCGCCTGCGCCGAGGCATGGGCGAAGAACACGCCGTCGTCGGCCTGGGTCAGCGGCAGGGCGGCGAGGAAGGCGCGCTGGGCCTCGCTCAGCCGCGGGCGGGTCCAGTCGATGCACCGCCGGGCATTGGCGTTCAGCACCTCGGCGGGGTTGTCGATGGCGCTGTCGTGGTTGCCCTTGACCGCCAGCGCGCCCCGGGCCACCAGTTCCATCGCCCGGTCGGTGCACCATTCGGGATCCGGGCCATAGCCCACGATGTCGCCCAGAAGCGCGATGCGCCCGATGCCGCGGCCGGGCAGATCGTCCAGCACGGCCTGGAACGCCGCCCGGTTGCCGTGGATGTCCGTCAGGATGGCGAAACGCATCCTCTCCCCCGCTGCGCGAGGGCACACTAGGGCCGGGGCCGGGCGGGCTCAACCGGCAGCCGGCGCGACAAATGGGCAGGGTTCCCCCCGGGCCCCGGCCGCCCTAGGCTTCGCCGCATGGGAATCGCCTTCGACACCTCCACGCCCGAGGGCTGGCGGGCCGCCCTGGCCGCGCTGGCCTGGCAGGTCGACCTGGGCGCGACCGAGGCGATCGGCGAGGTGGCGGTGGACGCCTTCGCCCTGCCCGAACGCCTGGACCCCGCCCCCCGCCAGGCCGCCCCCGCCCGCCCGCGGCCGGAGCAGCCCGCGCAGGAGGTCGACCCCGTGGCGGCGGCCCGCGCCATGGCCGCCGCTGCGGCGACGCGCGAGGATCTGCACGCCGCCATCGCCGCCTACGAACATTGCGAGCTGAAGAAGGGTGCGCGCAACACCGTGTTCTCCGACGGCAACCCGGCCGCGCGGCTGCTGATCCTGGGCGAGGCGCCGGGGCGCGACGAGGACATCGAGGGCCGGCCCTTCGTCGGCCGCGCCGGGCAGCTCTTGGACCGGATGTTCGCCGCCATTGGTCTGTCGCGCACCTCGCCCGACGCCGAGCGCGCCTTCTACATCACCAACGTGATGTTCTGGCGCCCGCCGCAGAACCGCGACCCCGAGGCGGCCGAGATCGCCATGATGCTGCCCTTCGTGGAACGGCACATCGAGCTGATCGACCCGGCGCTGATCGTGCTGATGGGCAACACCCCGCTGTTCGCCGCCACTGGCACCAAGGGCATCCTGCGCCGCCGCGGCCAGTGGATCACCGCCTTCGGCCGCCCCGCCCTGCCGATGACCCACCCCGCCTATCTCCTGCGCAACCCCGTGGCCAAGCGCGAGGCCTGGGCCGACCTGCTGTCGGTGCAGGAGCGGCTGGAGGCTCTCGCATGATCCGCCGCGCCGCCCTTCTGGCCCTGCTATGCGGGCAGCCCGCAGGGGCCGAGCCGTGGATCGACTACGACCTCCTCATGCAGCTACATCAGGACAAGGTTGTCACCACTACCGACGCCTCGGGACGGCAGGTCCGCCGCCTGGACTTCGGCGATGGCGTCACCGTCACCTGCGATGCGGACGGTTGTGTCGGCATGGACATGACGGGCGCCACGGGCTGCACCTTCACGATTGTCGCTGGACTGCGGGCCGCGGCAACGGAATGTGCCTTGGCGGTGCCGCCCGACCAGCGCGATACGCTCGATCGCCTTTATGAGTTGGCCGGCCGCCATGTCGCCGCGAATGCGGTGCCGCCGATGGAATGGAGCACCCTTGATGCGCGGTGGCTGTCCGACCTCCAGGAGGAGGATTCCTACACCCCGGAATTCTGTGCCGAGATGCGGGACCCCGACCAAGGGATACTGGACTTCATTGCGGCCGTCACCGACCCCGAGACCGTCCGCAAGATCGAGCAGGACCTGCTTACCCCCCGCCTGCCGATCATGAATCCCTGCCTGTGAGGCCCCATGTCCCGCATCGACGAATCCCGCGAGTTCATCCCGGTCCGCATCGCGGTGCTGACGGTCTCCGACAGCCGCACCGCGGCCGACGACCGCTCGGGCGACACGCTGGTCGAGCGGCTGACCGCGGCGGGGCATGTGCTGGCCGCCCGCGGGATCGTGACCGACGACCGCCCGCTGATTGCCGCCCGGCTGCGGGAGTGGATCGCGGACCCCGAGGTGGACGTGATCCTGACCACCGGCGGCACCGGGCTCACCGGGCGCGACGTGACGGTCGAGGCGCACCGGGACGTCTACGAGAAGGAGATCGAGGCCTTCGGCACCGTCTTCACCATGGTCTCGATGCAGAAGATCGGCACCTCGGCGGTGCAGAGCCGCGCCTGCGGCGGGGTGGCGGGGGGAACCTATCTCTTCGCGCTGCCCGGCAGCCCCGGCGCCTGCCGCGACGCCTGGGACGAGATCCTGGCGTGGCAGCTCGACTACCGCCACCGGCCCTGCAACTTCGTGGAGATCTTCCCCCGGCTCGAGGAACACCGGCGGCGGAAGTGACGGGGCCCTTGCCGGGATGGTGCGTGCGAGCACGCACCCTACCCCCCGGCGGCGCGATACCAGCGCACGATGGCGGCGCGTTCGGCGGGTTCCATGAAGCTGAGGTTGCCCGGCGGCATGGCGTGGCTGAGCCCCGCTTGCAGGTAGATGCGCCGGGCCTCGGTGGCGATCTCGGCCTCGGTCTCCAGCCGAACGCCCTTGGGCGGCCACAGCATCCCCTCCCAGGCCGGTTCCGCCGCGTGGCACATCGAGCAGCGGCCCAGCACGATGTCGTGTACCTCGCCGAAGCCCGGGGCGGCGGCGAAGCGGGCGGCGGCGGGCGAGAGCCGCGCCTCGCCCTCCACCCCCCGCATCGGCGCGGTGGAAAGCCAGGCGATCAGCAGGAACAGCACGGCAGTGGCGAACCAGGTCCAGTGCGGGTTGCCCTGCCGCGCGTGGTGGGTGTTGAACCAGTGCCGGATCGTCACCCCCATCAGGAAGACGAGGCTGGCGATCAGCCAGTTCCACTGGGTGGCGAAGACCAGCGGATAGTGGTTCGACAGCATCAGGAACAGCACCGGCAGGGTCAGGTAGTTGTTGTGGGTCGAGCGCAGCTTGGCGATCTTGCCGTATTTCGGGTCGGGCTTGCGGCCCGCCTTGAGGTCGGCCACCACCACCTTCTGGTTGGGGATGATCACCATGAAGACATTGGCCGACATGATCGTGGCGGTGAAGGCGCCCAGGTGCAGGAGCGCCGCGCGGCCGCTGAAGACCTGCGTGTAACCCCATGACATCGCGACCAGAACCGCGAACAGCAGCACCATCAGCACCGTCGGGCTGTCCCCCAGCGGCGACTTGCAGAGGTAGTCGTAGACCAGCCAGCCCACCCCCAGCGAGGCGGCCGAGATCAGCACTCCCTGCCAGACCGAGAGTTCCATGACCGTCGGGTCGATCAGGTACATCTCGGCGCCCAGCCAGTAGACCAGCACCAGCATGACGAAGCCGGTCAGCCAGGTGGCATAGCTCTCCCACTTGAACCAGGTCAGGTGCTCGGGCATCGCCTCGGGCGCGACCAGGTACTTCTGGATGTGGTAGAAGCCGCCGCCGTGGACCTGCCATTCCTCGCCGTCCGCGCCCGAGGTCAGCGCCCGGTCGCGGCGCAGGCCGAGGTCCAGCGCGATGAAGTAGAAGGAGGATCCGATCCAGGCGATGGCCGTGATCACATGCGTCCAGCGCGCCGCGATCTCGACCCATTCCCACAGCACCGCCCAGTCGTACATCGCCAAGCCTCCGTTCCGGCCACCCGGGCGAAAGCCTATACCGGGGCCGACTTTTCCGGTAATCCTGCAAATGCGGGATCACTTTCAACGCCAGCCGGAAAATCGGATGTCCTACGTCGCCAACCTGCGGATGTTCGTGCGTGTCTACGAATTGGGCAGCATGAGCGCCGCGGCGCGCGACCAGCGCACCTCGGCCGCGGTGGCCTCGGCGCGGATCTCGGAGCTGGAGAAGCATCTGGGCGTGCGGCTCTTCAACCGCACCACCCGCTCGCTGAACCCGACCGAACACGGGCGGCTGTTCTACGAGGGCGCGCACCGGATCCTCGATGCCATCGACGAGGCCGAGGCGGCGGTGATGGACGCCGGCCAGTCGCCGCGGGGCACGATCTTCGTGGCCGCGCCGCTGGGGATCGGCCGGCGCTTCGTGGCCCCGCATGTGCCGGCTTTCAAGGACGCCTGGCCGCTGATCGACATCCGGCTGCGGCTGTCGGACCGCAACATCGACATGCTGGCCGAGGGGCTGGATCTGGCCTTCCACCTGGGCCACCTGGACGATTCCACCATGAAGATGCGGGTGGTGGCGGATTGCCCGCGGCTGCTCTGCGCCTCGCCCGAGTACATCGCCCGGCGGGGTATGCCGGCCGATGGCGCGGCGCTGGTGGCCGACCGGCACGAATGCCTGAACCTGCGCTATCCCGGCGCGCGGGAGTTCCAGTGGACCCTGGTCACCCCCGAGGGCCCGCGGCGGTTCGAGATCACCGGGCCCTTCGAGAGCGACGACGGCGACGTGCTGACCGGCTGGGCGCTGGCGGGGCGCGGGATCGTGCTGAAGCCGGTGTTCGAGGTGGCCGACCACCTGCGTTCCGGCGCGCTGGTCCCGGTGGCCATCGCCACGCCGCCGCTGCCGGCGCTGCTCTCCTGCCTGACCCAGCACCGGCGGCTGCGCGATCCGAAGATCGGGCTCTTCACCGATTTCATCGTGGCGCGGATGCGGGCCGACCTTGCCCGGCAGACCGAGGGGATGGTGCTGGGCTGACGGTGGACAGCGGCCGCAACGCCGGGCTAAGAGACGCTCCGGCAGGGTAGGGCGGGGCACGATGGACATCTTCTTTTCCGACGCGCGCCTGATCGACCCCGAGGGGGCCGAGACGCGCGGCAGCCTCTTGGTGCGCGGCGGCCTGATCGCCGGGCAGGGGGGCGAGCCGCCGGAGGGCGCCGAGGTCGTCGACTGCAAGGGCCTGTGCCTGGCCCCCGGGATCGTGGACTGGGGGGTGAAGATCGGCGAACCGGGCGAGCGGCATCGCGAGAGCTTCCGCTCGGCCGGATTGGCCGCGGCCGCGGGGGGGGTGACCACCATCGTCGCCCGCCCCGACACCCATCCGGCCATCGACACGCCCGAGGTGCTGGAATTCGTCACCCGCCGCGCCGCCGGGGCCAGCCCGGTGCGCATCCGCCACATGGCCGCGCTGACCAAGGGCCGCGAGGGGCGCGAGATGACCGAGATCGGCTTCCTGATGGATGCCGGCGCGGTGGCCTTCTCGGACGGGTTGCGGCAGGCGGGGGATACCCGGGTGCTGGCCCGGGCGCTCAGCTATGCCCGCGGCCTGGGCGCGCTGGTGGTGGGCCATCCGCAGGACGCCGGGCTGTCGAAGGGGGCGGCGGCGACCGCGGGCAAGTTCGCCTCGCTCTACGGCCTGCCCTGGGTGCATCCGATGGCCGAGCGGCTGGGGCTCGACCGCGACCTCGGGCTGATCGAGATGACCGGGGCGCGCTATCACGCCGACCAGATCACCACCGCCCGCAGCCTGCCGGCGCTGGAACGGGCCAAGGCCAATGGCCTCGACGTGACCGCCGGGGTCGGCGTGCATCACCTGACGCTGAACGAGTTCGACGTGGGGGAATACCGCACCTTCTTCAAGCTCACCCCCCCGCTGCGGTCCGAGGACGACCGGCTGGCGGTGGTGGAGGCGGTGGCCTCGGGCCTGATCGACGTGATCTCCTCGCTGCACACCCCCGCCGACGAGGAGGAGAAGCGCCTGCCCTTCGAGGAGGCCGCGCCCGGGGCGGTGGGGCTGGAGACGCTGCTGCCCGCCGCGCTGCGGCTGGTGCATGGCGGGGCGCTGAGCCTGCCGGCGCTGTTCCGGGCCTTGTCGCTGAACCCCGCCCGCCGGCTGGGCCTGCCGGGGGGCAGCCTCGCCAGGGGCGCCCCGGCCGACCTCGTGCTGTTCGACCCCGACGCGCCCTTCGTGCTGGACCGTTTCACCCTGGCCTCGAAGTCGAAGAACACCCCCTTCGACGGGGCGCGGATGGAGGGGCGGGTACGCGGCACCTGGGTGGGCGGCCAGCGGGTGTTCGGAGGCTAGGCGATGCCGGAGATCGTGACCCCGCTGCCCGTGCTGGCCCTGGTGGCGGTGCTGGCCTATCTGCTGGGCTCGGTGCCCTTCGGGGTGGTGATCACCCGGGCGCTGGGGCTGGGGGATCTGCGCGCCATCGGCTCGGGCAATATCGGGGCGACCAACGTGCTGCGCACGGGCAGCAAGCGGGCGGCGGCGGCCACGCTGCTGCTGGATGCCGGCAAGGGGGTGGCGGCGGTCCTGCTGGCGCGGGCCTGGGCGGGCGAGGATGCGGCGCAACTGGCCGGGCTGGCGGCGTTCCTGGGCCACCTGTTCCCGGTCTGGCTGGGGTTCCGGGGCGGCAAGGGGGTGGCGACCTTCCTGGGCACGCTGCTGGCGCTGGCCTGGCCGGTGGGGCTGGCGGCCTGCCTGACCTGGGCGGTCGCCGCGGCTGTCGGCCGGATCTCCTCGCTGGCCGCGCTGGTGGCGGCGGCGGCCTCGCCGCTCTGGGCGCTGGCGCTGGGGCGGGGGGAGATGGTGGCGCTGGCCGCGGTGCTGGCGGCGATGGTGGTCTGGCGGCACGGGTCCAACATCCGCCGGATCCGCGACGGCACCGAACCGAAGATCGGGAGGAAATCATGATCCGCTGCCTGCTGGCCCTGCTGCTGCTGGCCGCCCCTGCCGCCGCCGATCCGATGGCGCTGGCCATGGAGGCCGCCGGGGCCGCCTGCGCGGCCGAGGGCGGCACCCTGCAGGTGGCCGAGGGCGGCGCGCAATGGGTGGACCTGACCGGGGACGGTGTGGCCGACGATGCGCTGGTCTGGGAATACGGCGCCTTCTGCGCCCCGCATTTCGGCTATCGCGGCGGCTCGGGCGGGGCGATGCTGCACCTGGCGGTGGGCGATGTGGTGCAAAGCGTGCCGGCCGGCGCCTGGCTGTTGCAGGACGCGACCTTCACCGCCGACGGCGAGGAGATGCCGCCGGTGCGACTGCTGCTGATCGCGCAGCACGGCACGCTCTGCGACGCCTTCGGCGCCTCGCCCTGCGTCGAGGCGCTGGTCTGGGACGAGGGCGCGCGCCGCTTCAATTCGGTCGCCGACCTGGGGCGGCCGGCGGAATAGCCGCTCGCCTTGCGGCTCTCTTCGCTGCGCCGGGCCAGCGAAGAGAGCCGGCAGGCTCGATGAGCGGCTACCGCACGAACCACGGCTCCAGCGCCGCGCGGATGCGGTCCAGCGGGGTTGCCCCCCGCATGTCGGGCACGAAGGGCTGGCCGGTGATCGTCTCATAGGCGGTGATGTAGGTCTGCGCCGTCTGCGCGATCATCTCGGCCGGGATCGGCGGGATCGGGTCCTTGTAGGGGTCGCAGCGGGCGGCGACCCAGGCGCGGATCACGTCCTTGTCGAAGGAGGGCGGGCGGGTGCCGGCCTCGAAGGCGGCGGGATAGCCCTCGGCCAGCCAGTAGCGGCTGGAATCCGGCGTATGGATCTCGTCGGCCAAGAGCAGGTTGCCGTCCTCGTCCAGCCCGAACTCGTATTTGGTGTCGACCAGGATCAGCCCCCGCCCGGCCGCCACCTCCTGCCCGCGGGCGAAGAGCGCCAGTGCCACCTCCTGCACCCGCTCCCACAGCGCCGCCGGCAAAACCCCGCGCTCCACGATCTCGGCGACCGACAAAGGCTCGTCATGCCCGCCGTCGAAGGCCTTGGTGGTGGGGGTGATGATCGGCGCCGGCAGCGCCTGGTTGTCGCGCAGGCCATCCGGCAGCCTATGGCCATAGAGCACCCGCTGCCCCCGCCGGTAGAGCGGCAGGATGGAGGTCGAGGTCGTGCCGGCCAGATAGCCGCGCACCACCACCTCCACCGGCAGGATGTCGAGCCGCCGGCCGATCACCACATTGGGGTCGGGATAGGCCAGCACATGGTTGCCGATGATGTCGCCGGTCTGCTCGAACCACCAGCGCGCGGTCTGGGTCAGCACCTGCCCCTTCCACGGGATCACCGCCAGCGACAGGTCGAAGGCCGAGATGCGGTCGGTGGCGATCAGGATGCGCCGGGCCGGTTCGCCGCCCTCGGCCGGCAGGTCGTAGCAGTCGCGCACCTTGCCGAAATAGGGGTTCGGCAGTTCGGGGATGCGGGCCTGGGGCAGCAGGCGGGTCAGGTCGAGGGACATGGGCGCTCCGGGTCTCGGATGCGCCCATGTCGCGGGGCAGGGGGGCGTTGTCAACCCGCCCCCCGGGCCCCCTCAGGCGGCCTCCGCCACCGGGGCCGGCACGAAGCGCAGGTTGTAGCGCGCCGCGATCTGCATGATCTCCTCGGGGCCGTCGGGGCGGGCGGTGGCGACCGCCGGAAAGAACCCTTCGAACCCGCCGGGCGTCACCACCACCAGCACCCGGCCCATGGTGGCGCCGGTGTTCTGGAAGCGGTGGACCGCCCCGCGCGGGATCACGATCACCCCGCCCGGCTCCAGCTCCACGCTGTCCGCGCCGCACCAGAAGGTGAAGCGGCCCTCCAGCACGTGGAAGAACTCGTCCTCGGCCTCGTGGACGTGGAAGGGCGGGCCCTCGCCGGCCGGCACCTCGGCCTCGAAGACGCCGAGCCTGCCGCCGGTCTGCCCGGCCGTCAGCCGGATGACGTGGCGGCCGAAGGCCTCGGCCACCACGCCGGCGCCGGCACGGGAAAATTGCGCCGTCTCGAATGCGGTCATCTGTCTCTCCAGTATCGCTTGCACCAAAATCGGTCGAAGTGCGGCGGCTATACAGGGGGGCGGGGGGCATGATAATCCGGGCGGACCCCACAGGATTGTCAGGATGACCTGACGAATGAAGACGGTCGATCCGCTGCATGGCCTGGCCGCCTTCCTCGCGGTGGCCGAGCATCAGAGCTTTACCGCCGGCGCCGCGGCGCTGGGGCTGACGCGCGCCACGGTCAGCGCGCAGGTGGCCGATCTGGAGGCGCGGCTGGGGGTGCGGCTGCTGCACCGATCCACCCGCTCGGTGCGGCTGACCGCGGCGGGGGAGGCGTATCGCGACCGGCTGGCCGACCTGCGCGCGCGGGTGGACGCGGCCGAACGCGCGGCGCGGGCCGAGCAGACCGCGCCCGAGGGACGGCTGCGGGTGACGGCGCCGCCCGACCTCTGCCAGCGGTTCCTGGTCGAATGGGTGGCCGAGTTCCTGGGCCGGCATCCGGCGATCACCATCGACCTCGACATGTCGAACACCGCGCGCAACCTGATCGAGGAGCGGTTCGACCTGGCGATCCGCGGCACGCTGGAGGTGCATCCGAACCTGATCACCCGCCGGCTGGGCAGCGCCCCGATGCTGGTCTGCGCCCACCCCGACTATCTGGCCCGCCGCGGCCGGCCCGAGGCGCCGGCCGACCTGCCCGCCCACGACCTCTTGCATTTCTCGCATCTGAAGCGGGGGCGGCGCTGGATCCTGACGCGGGGGGATGAGGTGGCCGAGATCGCCTTCACCCCGCGGCTGGAGCTGAACGATGGCTGGGCGCTGCGGCTGGCGGCGCTGAAGGGGGCGGGGATCTGCCAGGTGCCGGCCTTCCTGGTGGGCGAGGACATCAGGGCGGGCCGGCTGGTCGCGCTTTTGACCGACTGGCAGGGCGACCGCGTGCCCTTGCACGCCGTCTATCCCGACAACCGGCTGATCGCGCAACGGGTGCGGGCCTTCGTCAGCTTCCTGGCCGCCAAGGTGCGGGGCGAGCCGGATCTCGCCGGCTGATCACCTTTGCGGGCTGCGATAGGTCATCCGCCGCACCGAGCCGGTCTTGGACCGCATCAGGATGGTCTCGGTCGTCACCCAGCCCGGCTCCCGCCGGATCCCGGTCAGCAGCGAGCCGTTGGTCACCCCGGTGGCGGCGAAGATCACGTCGCCCTTGACCAGATCGTCGCGGGTATAGACCCGGTCGAAATTGGTGATCCCGGCCTTCTTCGCCCGCCCCCGCTCGTCGTCGTTGCGGAACAAAAGCTTGCCGAAGAACTGTCCGCCCATGCATTTCAGCGCCGCGGCGGCCAGCACCCCCTCGGGCGCGCCGCCCGAGCCCATGTACATGTCGATCCCCGTTACCTCGGGCTCGGCGCAATGCATCACGCCCGCCACGTCGCCATCGGTGATCAGCCGGATCGAGGCGCCGGTGGAGCGGATCTCGGCGATCAGCTCCTGGTGCCGCGGGCGTTCCAGCACGCAGACCATGATGTCCTCGGTCGAGACCCCCTTGGCCGCGGCCAGCGCCGAGACGCGTTCCGAGGGGCTCATCGCCATGGTCACGGTGCCGGGGCGGTAGCCGGGGCCGATGGCGAGCTTGTCCATGTAGACATCGGGGGCGTGCAGCAGCGTGCCGGCCGGGGCCATGGCGATCACGGTCAGCGCGTTCGGCATGTCCTTGGCGGTCAGCGTGGTGCCTTCCAGCGGGTCCAGCGCGATGTCCACCGCAGGGCCGTTGCCGGTGCCCACCTTCTCGCCGATGTAGAGCATCGGCGCCTCGTCGCGCTCGCCCTCGCCGATCACCACGGTGCCGTCGATGTCCAGCAGGTTCAGCTGGTCGCGCATGGCGTTGACCGCGGCCTGGTCGGCCGCCTTCTCGTCGCCGCGGCCCACGAGGCTGGCCGAGGCCAGCGCCGCGGCCTCCGACACCCGGGCGAGGCCCAGCGACAGCAGGCGGTCCTGAAAGATGGCGGCTTCCGACATGATCCCTCGTCCCCTCACATGGATGCCCCCCTCTAGCGTGGCGCCCGCCGGGCCGGCAATGGGGGTTGCGCTAACCTGCGGCAAAGAGGGGCCGCCGGGTCGCGCACGAAAGCCCTTGCATTTCCTGCCTTGCATGACCCACCCTGACGCCCGGGTGGCCCCGCCGTGGCCGCCGTCGCCGAGGACCTGCGCGCCCCATGCTTTTCGAGTGGATGTCAGACCCGGTTGCCTGGGCCGGACTTGCCACGTTGATCGTGCTCGAGATCATCCTCGGCATCGACAACCTCGTCTTCATCGCGGTGCTGGCCGACAAGCTGCCGCCGCACCAGCGCGACAAGGCGCGCTATCTGGGGCTGGGGCTGGCGCTGGCCATGCGCTTCGTGCTGCTGGCCTCCATCGCCTGGATCGTCTCGCTGCAGCGCACGCTCTTTTCCATCGGCGCGATGAGCTTTTCCGGCCGCGACGTGATCCTGATCCTGGGCGGGCTGTTCCTGCTGTTCAAGGGCACGATGGAACTGCACGAGCGGCTGGAGGGCAATGTCGCCCACGGCCCGGCCAAGGTGGTGCAGGTGGCCTTCTGGCAGGTCATCGCCCAGATCGTGGTGCTGGACGCGGTGTTCTCGCTGGACAGCGTGATCACCGCGGTCGGCATGGTCGAGCATCTGTCGATCATGTACATCGCCGTGATCGTGGCCATCGGCGTGATGCTGGCCATGGCCAAGCCCTTGATGAACTTCGTCTCGCGGCATCCGACGGTGGTGATCCTGTGCCTGGGCTTCCTGATGATGATCGGCTTCTCGCTGATCGTGGAAGGCTTCGGGATCCATGTGCCAAAGGGCTATCTCTACGCCGCCATCGGCTTCTCGGTGCTGATCGAGGCGCTGAACCAGATCGGCCGCAGGAACCGCGAGCGGCAGATCACCGCGGGCGACCTGCGCGAGCGCACTGCCGGCGCCGTGCTGCGGCTCTTGGGCGGGCGGCGGGGCGAGGTGGAACTGGGCGGCGCTGCCGACGTGATCGCCGAGCGCGCGGCCGAGGAGCAGCTCTTCGCCCGCGAGGAAAAGGAGATGATCCACGGCGTCCTGGGCCTGGCCGAGCGCAACGTGGTCTCGATCATGACCCCGCGGATCGACATCGACTGGATCGATCTGGAGGCGCCCGAGGCCGAGCTGCGCAGCCAGATCCTGGAGCAGGGCCATTCCCGCTTCCTGCTGGCGCGCGGTTCGCTGGACAACTTCGTCGGCGTGGCGCTGGCCAAGGACCTGATGCGCGACCTGCTGAAGGACGGGCGGGTGAACCTCGACCAGTCGCTGCGCCAGCCGCTGATCGTGCACGAGAGCGTCAACGCGCTGCAGCTGATCGGGCAGCTGCGGCAGAGCCCGGTGCAGATGGCGGTGATCGTGGACGAATTCGGCTCGCTGGAAGGGATCGCCACCCCCACCGACATCCTGGAGGCCATCGCCGGCGAATTCCCCGAGGAGGACGAGGAACCGGCCGCCACCGGGCAGGAGGCGGACGGTTCCTGGCTGGTGGACGGCTGGCTGGACATCCGCCATGCCTCCAACCTCTTCGAGGTGGAGCTCAGCGACGACGAGGGGCGGTTCTCGACGCTGGCCGGCTATATCCTGTGGAAGCTCGGCCACCTGCCGGCGCTGGGGGAAAAGGTGGTGGCCGACGGGCTGGAGTTCGAGGTGGTGCAGATGGACGAGCTCTCCATCGCCAAGGTCCGGGTGCGGGCGGTGGAGCGGGCCGAATAGCCCGCCCCGTTCCGGCAGGCCACCGCGCGGCGCCCTTTTCAGGCTTGCAGCACCACCTCGCCCGACCAGGGCTCGGTGACCCCGCGCCCGCCGCCCAGATCCTCGAGGATCGGCCGCAGCCGGTCGAGATTGGCGATCATCCCCGGCCGCGCGGCCACCAGGGCGTCCCATTCGCCGATGACGATGAAGCTGCGCTCGCCCGGGCTGAGTCGGGCGGCGTCAGTAGTGGTAGCGGCACTGGACGATAACCAGCGCATCGCCCTCCACCCGGTAGACCAGCCGATGCTCGCGGTCGATCCGGCGGGACCAGTGGCCGGCGAGGTCGCCGCTGAGTGGTTCCGGCTTGCCGGTGCCCTCGAACGGGTGGCGCCGGCACTCCTCGATCAGCCGGTTCAGCTTGCGCAGCAGGGCCCGGTCGTGCTCGATCCAGTGCTGGTAGTGGTCCCAGCCCCGTCCGTGAAACTCGACCCTCATTCGTCTTCAAAGGCCCGCAGTTCTTCCATGGTCTTGACGACCACCTTGCCCGCGCGGCCCTCGGCGATCGAGGCCAGCAACTCCCGCCGGTTCGCGGGGGAAGACAGCAGATAGGTCGTCTCGTCCATGCTGGCCCAGTCTTCCAGGGAGACCATGACCACGGGCTTGCCGCGGGCGCGGGTGACGATGACCGGGGTGTGGTCGTCGTTCACCTGGTCCATGACCGAGGAGAGATTGGCGCGGAGTTCGGTGGAGGAGAGGGTACGCATGGCGGATATGTACGTGATCGTGTACGGGAAATCAACCTGCGGCCTCCTAGCCTGCGAACAGCCGGTCGCCCTGTTCGTCGATCACCTGCCGGGCCTTGGCCAGCGAGATCGCCGTCGCCTCGTCCAGCGAGGCCATCGTATCCGCGCGGACCAGCTGATGGACCCGCCCGTCCTTCTCGATCCGGGCGGCAACGCGATACTGCCCGCCCTCGCGGATCGGCCCGGGCGTGATGACAAAGCCCTTGTAGTCCTCCGCCTCGCCCGCGGGCGCCGGCTCGGGCGGTTCCGTCTTGCCCCCCAGAAGGCGCGAAAGCCAGGACATGCGGCCTCCTTGTCTGTCGATGGAACGCCATCGATTCCCCGATGGGCCGGGAGTCTCAAGCGGCCCACCCATCCGCCGCCCACCTTATGCGCCGGTGCCGCGTCCGGGCAAGCGATGCCGCGACCGGCGGCCCGTCTGGAAGGATCGCGGCGAGGGGCGGGCCGGCATGGACGACTTGGCCCCGGGCGCGTTCAACTCTATCTTGAAGCAGGCTCGATTGAAGGGGCACTGAGATGCGCTATGCGGTGGTGATCGAAAAGGCGGGCAAGGGGTTTTCCGGCTATGTGCCCGACCTGCCGGGCTGCGTGGCCGCGGGGATCAGCGTTGCCAAGGTGAAGGCCGCATTGGCGGAGGCGATCCCGTTGCATCTGGACGGACTGCGGGCCGAAGGCGCGCCGGTGCCGCTGCCGGAAAGCGCGGTGGAATGGGTGGAGGTGTAGGGTGGGCATTCTGCCCACCTGACTTTGGCGATGTGGTGGGCAGATTGCCCACCCTACTAGACGTATGTATGCAGCTTAGAGCGTGTCCGGTTTAGGTTGAAGCATATCCGGCATGATGAAGGTAGTTCTGGCATTCGCTTGGTGTGAAGTGGTCAAGGAGGGTTCCGACCCTTCGCCATGAGGCTTCGATGCTGCGCTCGTCGGCCTTGCGGAACAGGGTCTTGAGCTTGGCGAAGACCATCTCGATGGGGTTCAGGTCTGGGCTGTAGGGCGGCAGGAAGAGCAGGTGCGCCCCGGCGTCGCGGATCGTTTGGCGGGCGGGCAGGCCCTTGTGGCTGCCGAGGTTGTCGGCGATGACGATGTCGCCGGGCGCGAGCGTCGGAGCGAGGCACTGGCCGACCCAGGCGGTGAACGTATCGCCGTTGATCGGCCCGTCCAGCACGAAGGGCGCGACGATGCGGTCGTGGCGCAGACCAGCCAGGAAGGTCAGGGTTTTCCAGTGCCCGTGCGGGACATGGGCGGTGAGCCTCTGGCCCTTCGCGGACCAACCGCTGGTTCGGGTCATGTTGGTCTTGATCCAGGTCTCGTCGATGAAGATCAACCGCCTGGGATCGAGACGGTGCTGGTGCGCCCTCCAGCGTGCCCGGAACCGCGCCACCTTCGGGCGCAACTGCTCACTGGCCATCAGGGTCTTTTTTTGACCGTCCGGCCCGCGCGCCGCACGAACCGCCAGACCGTGTCGTGCGCCACATGGACGCCGTGCGCCGCCAGCTCCGCCGTCAGCGCCCGCATCGTCAGGTCGGGCTTCTCGGCCAGTCGGGTCAGAAGCCAGTCTCCGGCATCACCCGCCAGAGCCTGGCGACGGTGCCCGCCGATCTTGCCCGGCATTTGGCCCCGACCCGCACGTTGTCGCTGCCCGATCCGCACCGCAGAGGCCACCGAAACCCCGAACCGCTTCGCTGCCGCCCGGACCGTCTCTCCCTCCTCCAATGCGGCCGCAACCCGCATCCGGAGGTCCATAGAAAGTGGTGCAACCATGATCCAAACCCATCATCCAGTGGCGAAGGTGAATCACGAAACAGTCCGACCGCAAAGCCAAAATCCGATTCAATCGGATGCGGACACGCGCTAGCGTGCACCTTGAATGATACCAGCGGCAAGTGCGCCCCCGAAAAAGAATATCACAATGACCCACAGCACAATCTTGCTGTCAGTTACTGGCTCCACCCACTTGTATCCAGAATCCGTATATCTATCCCTTGCATTCCAACCGCGCTGCCAACGCTCCCGTGCTAACTTAGTGCGATATGGGTTCGCGCTTGCTGGTTTGCCTTCGTTGCGGTCACGAAAGCCGAGTTCATACTCGGCCGAAAAATTATGCTGTCGGCCCGCCAAAACCACACTGGTCTTGTCGAAACGAGTAGCCGTCTCTTTATCAAATGATAAATAATTACTCGGCGTCACTTGTGACAGACTTTCGACCTCAGAGGATCTCGGCTCTTTCATATCACTGATCCAGGAACGACCTCAACTTCCTGCTCCTGCTCGGATGCTTCAGCTTCCGCAGCGCCTTGGCCTCGATCTGGCGGATGCGTTCGCGGGTGACGCTGAACTGCTGGCCCACCTCTTCCAGCGTGTGATCCGTGTTCATCCCGATCCCGAAGCGCATCCGCAGCACCCGTTCCTCGCGGGGGGTCAGCGAGGCCAATACCCGCGTCGTGGTCTCCTTCAGGTTCTCCTGAATCGCGCTGTCCAAGGGCAGGATCGCGTTCTTGTCCTCGATGAAATCGCCGAGCTGCGAATCCTCCTCGTCCCCGATGGGCGTCTCCAGCGAGATCGGTTCCTTGGCGATCTTCATCACCTTGCGGACCTTTTCCAGCGGCATCTGCAGCTTCTCGGCCAGTTCCTCGGGCGTCGGTTCCCGGCCGATCTCGTGCAGCATCTGGCGGCCGGTGCGGACCAGCTTGTTGATCGTCTCGATCATGTGGACCGGGATGCGGATGGTGCGGGCCTGGTCGGCGATGCTGCGCGTAATGGCCTGCCGGATCCACCAGGTCGCATAGGTCGAGAACTTATACCCCCGGCGGTATTCGAACTTGTCCACCGCCTTCATCAGGCCGATATTGCCCTCTTGGATCAGGTCCAGGAATTGCAGGCCGCGGTTGGTGTATTTCTTGGCGATGGAGATCACCAGCCGCAGGTTGGCCTCGACCATTTCCTTCTTGGCCTGGCGCGCCTCCTTCTCGCCCTTCTGCACCTGATTGACGATGCGGCGGAATTCGGAAATGTCCACGCCCACGTATTGGCCGACCTGCGCCATTTCGGCGCGCAGCTCCACCACGCGGTCGCGGCTCTTCTCGATCAGCGCCTGCCAGCCGCGGCCGGGGCGGGCCGCCATGCGGTCCAGCCAGCCGGGATCCAGCTCGCAACCCTGGTATTCGGCGATGAATTCCTGCCGGTTGATCCGCGCGGCATCGGCCAGCTTCACCATGCCGGAATTGATCGACATGATCCGCTTGTTGATCCCGTACAACTGGTCGATCAGCGCCTCGATCCGGTTGTTGTGCAGGTGCAATTCGTTCACCAGCACCACGATCTCGGACCGCAGCTTCTGATAGGCGTCCTCGGCATCCGCCGTGAAGCGGCGCTTGTCGCCCAGGGTCGCGTCCATCCGCGCCCGCTGCATCTCGGCCAGCTTGGCATAGTCGCGAGCGATGACCTCCAGCGTTTCCAGCACCTTGGGCTTCAGCGTGGATTCCATCGCGGCCAGCGACATCGCGCTCGCCTCGTCGTCCTCGTCGTCGTCGCCCTCGCGCAGGATCGGGTTGCCGTCGGCGTCCAGCTCCGGCTCGGCCGCGGAGGCGCGGCGGGGCGCCGGCGAGGCCATCTCGACCCCGTCGAGTTCCTCGCCCACCATGTCGTCCTCGCCGTCCAGCGAGCGGCCGAAGGTCGCCTCTAGGTCGATGACGTCCCGCAACAGGATGTCCTCGTTCAGAAGCTCGTCGCGCCAGATGGTGATGGCCTGAAAGGTCAGCGGGCTTTCGCAGAGCCCGGCGATCATCGTGTTGCGCCCGGCCTCGATCCGCTTGGCAATGGCGATCTCGCCCTCGCGCGACAGCAGCTCCACCGAGCCCATCTCGCGCAGGTACATCCGCACCGGGTCGTCGGTGCGGTCCAGCGTCTCGGTCTGGGTGCCGGCGATGGCGATCTCGCGCGAGGTGGAAGCCTCGACCAGTTCGCCCGCCGCGTCGCCCTCCTCGGGTTCCTCGGCGTCGGTGACCTGGATGCCCATCTCGTTCAGCATGGCCATCACGTCCTCGATCTGGTCGGAGGAGACCTGATCGGGCGGCAGGACGGCGTTCAGCTGGTCATAGGTGATGAAGCCCCGCTCGCGCGCGTCGGCGATCATCTTCTTCACCGCCGCCTGGCTCATGTCGAGCGAGGCGTCGGCTTCCTGTTCCTCCGGCTTCACGTCGTCGTTGTCCTTCAGCGCCATGGATTGTCCTTCGCGGATGGGTCTGGGGCGGCGAATCGGTCGCGAATCACTTACACCATCCCCCTGATTAGCGCGAATCGGCCGGGGGGGCAGCCGATCAGCGTCTTTTCTTGATCCAGACCTGACGGTCGATCATCTCCTGCAGCGAACGGGACAGCGCGGCGGCATCCTCGCCGGTTTCCGCGCCATCCGGCGGACGGGCGCGGGTGGCCTCGTGCGCCGCCCCGGCGGCGGTGGCCAGGCGCCAGGTCAGCCCTTCGTCCACCAGCCCTTCCATGTCGTCCTCGGCCTCGCCGATCTCGCGCCGCCGCGCCCGTTCGGCGGCCAGCTTTGCCAGTTGCTCCTCCAGCGTGGCGCGCACCAGTTCGTCCGGGGCGCCGGGCTTCATCGCGGGAAGAACGCGGATATGGGCACTCGCCAGCAGCCGGTCAACCGCCGCGCCCGAAGTCGCGCGCGCCTGCGCCATGAGGGCGCCGGGGTCCCGGTCCGCGTGCAGCAGGATGAGCTGCAGCAGTTCCCCGTGGCCTTCCTCCACCATCTCCAGCCCCTCCAGCGCCGCCTCGAAGGGGGCCAGGCAATGCGGGCGGCAGAGCGCGAGGGCAAGGATCGCGCTCTCGCAGTAATGGTCCACCGCGCGCTGGGTCTCGGCCCGGGCCAGCAGGGTGGCCTTGGTCTCGGGGCGGACGGGCAGGGGGCCGGGGCGGGCGTTCCGCCGCCCCGGCTGCCACTCGCGCGGGCGCAGCTCGGCTTCGAAGGCGCGGAAGGCCTCGGCGTAGTAGCGGCGCAGGTCGGGGTCCTTCAGCCGGGCGATGGCCTCGCGCAGCCTTTTGCGCAGGGCCGCCTTGCGCTCGGGGCTGTCCAGCACCTGCCCCTCGGTCTCGCGCTGCCACAGGAGCCGCACCATGGGCAGCGCGCCCTCCAGCACCTGCCGCATGGCGGCGGCGCCCTCGGAGCGGATCAGGTCGTCGGGGTCCTGCCCGCCGGGCAGGATGGCGAAGCGCAGGCCCTGGCCGGCCTCCAGCAGCGGCAGGGCGAGGTCGATCACCCGATGCGCGGCGCGCAGGCCCGCCTTGTCGCCGTCCAGCGCCACCACCGGCTCGGCCCCGATCCGCCACAGCAGCCGCAGTTGCTCCTCGGTCACCGCGGTGCCCAGGGGGGCGACCGCGCCGCCGAACCCGGCCTCGCTGAGCGCGATCACGTCCATGTAGCCCTCGGCCAGGATCAGGGTCGCGCCCTTGCCGGCCGCCTCGCGCGCGCGGTCGAGGTTGTAGAGCGTGCGGCCCTTGTCGAAGATCTCGGTCTCGGGCCCGTTCAGGTATTTGGCCCGCGCGTTCGGGTCCATCGCCCGCCCGCCCAGGCTGATCGCCCGCCCGCGGCCGTCGCGGATGGGAAAGATGATGCGGCCGCGGAAACGGTCGTAGGGGCCATCCTCCCCCTTGGCCGCCAGCCCCGCGGCCTCGATCAGCTCCAGGGACATGCCGCGGGCGGTCAGCTGCCCGATCAGGAAGCCGCGGCTGTCGGGTGCATAACCCAATCCCCAGCGCGCCTGCGCCTCGGGGTTCAGCCGCCGCTTGCCCTCCAGATAGTCCCGCGCCGCCGCGCCGGCCGAGGCGGCGAGTTGCAGGCGATAGACCTTCACCGCCTCCTCCATCACCTCGATGAGCTGGGTGCGGCGGTCGGCCCGGGCCGCGGCCTGCGGGTCGCGGGCGGGCATCGCCATCCCGGCCTCGCGGGCCAGCTGCTCGACCGCTTCCATGAAGGGGATGTTCTGGCTTTCCTTCAGGAAGGTCAGCGCATCGCCCTTGGCGTGGCAACCGAAGCAATAGTAGAAGCCCTTGCGGTCATCCACATGGAAGGACGCGGTCTTTTCCTGGTGGAACGGGCAGGGCGCCCACCAGTCGCCCTTGGCGCGGTTGGACTTGCGCTGGTCCCAGGTGACCGCCCGCCCGACGACGTTGGACAGCGTCACCCGCGCCCGCAACTCGTCCAGAAAGCCGGGGGGCAGCGACATGCGGGTTCCTTCGGGCGTAGCGCGGGCGGCGAGCGGCCCGGGGGTTTTGCACCCCCGGACCCCCGCAGGATATTTGGGGACAGAAGAAGGGGGAGGCCAGAGGATTCGGCCGTTTGCCCACAGGTTCGTGCCCGTCACCCCAGCAGGTCGCGGATCGCCCGGTCGAAGAGCGCGGCGCCGATGGGGATCAGCGCGTCGGGAAAGTCGTAGTCGGGGTTGTGCAGGCGGGGGTGGTCGGTGCCGGCGCCCAGGAACAGCATGGCGGATTTCGCGCCGGCGCCGAAGCGGCCGAAGTCTTCCGAGGCGCGGATCGGCAGGCCGTCCTCGGACAGCGGCAGGTCCAGCGCGCGGGCGGCCCTGGCCAGCCGCCGGGTCGCCCTCGGGTGGTTGGTGCAGGCGGCGAAGTCGTCGTGCCAGCTATGGGTCAGGGCCAGCGGGCCGGCGGCCTCCTGCGCGAGGCTCAGCGCCTCGGCCTTCAGCGCCGCCATGCGGTCGTCGGTCAGGCAGCGCAGGGTGGCCCACAGTTCCCCCTCGCCCGGCGCGATGCCGAAGGCGGGCTCGCCCAGCCGGGCGTGGGTGACGGTGACCAGGCGGAAGTCGGGGGTCAGCTCGCCGCCGGGGCCGAGGGCGGACAGCGCCGGGATCAGCCGGGCGAGTACGGGAGCGGGCGAGAGGCCGGCCTGCGGCTCGGCCGCGTGCGCGGTGCGGCCGGCGAAATGCAGCCGCAGCCCCACGCTGGCGCAATTCGCCGGGCCGGCCTTCAGCAGGGCATGGCCCAGTGGCGCGCCGGGCCAGTTGTGCAGCGCGAAGGCCCAGTCGGGGGCCAGCGCGGCGAAGCGCGGGTCGGCCAGCACCGCGGCGGCGCCCGATCCGTCCTCCTCCGCCGGCTGCGCCAGCAGCACCGCCCGCCCGCTGCCCGGCCGGTGGCGGGACAGGAGCCGCGCCACCCCGGCGAGGATCGCCAGATGCCCGTCATGGCCGCAGAGATGCCCCTTGCCGGGCAGGGTGGAGGCCCAGGGGGCGCCGCCCGTCTCCAGGATCGGCAGCGCGTCGAGCTCGGCGCGGATCATCACCGTGGGGCCGGGCTCCGCGCCCATCCAGATTGCCGCCACCCCGTGGCCGCCCAGCCCCTGCACCACCTCGTCGGCCGAAGCGACCATGGCGGCGAAGGCGGCGGCGGTCTCCCGCTCCAGCCCCGAGACCTCGGGCCTGCGGTGCAATTCGCGCCGCCAGCCGGTCAGTTCGGCGATGTCGGCCTCGGTCAGGCTCATGCCAGCGCCCGCGCCGCGACCCTTGCCATGGCGCCGGCGATCTCGTGCCAGGCGGTGCGGGCCATGGAGCGGAAGACCAGGATCAGGAAGCCACCTTCTTCCGCCATCAGCACCATTGGCTGGTGGAAGAGCGCGGCGCGGGCGGCGTGGCCCGGGGCGGCCCGGCGCAGGTCGAGGGGGGTGAGGCGGGCCAGAACCTCCACCGCCCCCGGCCCGGTCAGCCGCAGCGCCGCCCAGCCGTCGCTCTGGTCGCTGACCGCGGCGGGCAGGTCGGGTGGCGGGGCGCCCAGCAGGAAGGCGGCCTCGCGCCCGGTCCAGACGATGCGGGCCGGGCCGGACCCCTGCCAGCGGTTGGCGGGCGGGAAGGCCAGCCCCAGCGGGGCCAGCGCCGCATCCACCGCCGCGCGCCCGCCCGGAAAGGGCAGGATGGCGTGGATCGGGCCGGGGTCCACCGGGGCGAGCGTCACCCCCCCGTTCGTCAGAGGTGGATGGTCCAGCGCGGGGGTGGGGATCAGGTCAGCCACGCATCTTCCCTCCATCCGGGTCGTGGAACACGGGGGAACAGACCTCGCAGATTCGGTCGATCCCGCGCAGGTGGTCGACCAGCCGCACCCGCGCCCCGTGCCGCTCGGGCCCGTGGCGCAGGAAGCCGAGGCCCAGCCAGCCGCCCAGCGTGGGCGAGGGGCCGGTCGAGGTGACATAGCCCTGATCCGCCTCGCGCGTCACCGGCGCGCCGGGGTCGAAGAGATGCGCGCCGGCGGGGATCATCCCGCCGTCCAGCGGCCGCAGCCCCACCAGCCGCTCGCGCCCGGGCTCCATCAGCGCGGGGCGTTCCGAGGCGCGCTTGCCGATGCAGTCCTTCTTGCCCACCATCCCCTGCAGGCCGAGGTCGAAGGCCGTGGTGCGGCCGTGCAACTCGGCATGGGTCAGGAACCCCTTCTCGATCCTGAGCACATTGAGCGCCTCCATCCCGTAGGCGCCGCCGCCCAGCGTCTCGGCCCGCGCCACTAGATCGCGCCACAGCGCCGCGCCATGGCGGGCCGGCACCGCCACCTCATACCCCTCCTCGCCCGAGAAGGAGATGCGGAACAGCCGGCCGGGGATGCCGTGCACGGTGACCGCCGCGCAGCCCATGAAGGGCAGGGGGGCGAGGCCCATCGAGGCCAGCAGCTCCCGCGCCCGCGGCCCGGCCACCGCGAACTGCGCCCAATGCTCGGTGACCGAGGCGAAGCGCACCTTCCATGCGGCCCCGTAGGCCTGCTGCACGAAGTCCAGATGCCGCATGACCTGCCCGGCGGCCGCGGTGGTGGTGGTCATCAGCCAATGCTCGGGGCCGAGCCGCGCGGTGGTTCCGTCGTCCATCACGAAGCCGTCCTCGCGCAGCATCAGCCCATAGCGGACGCGGCCCACCGGCAGCGACGAGAAGGTGTTGGTATAGACCAGATCCAGCAGCAGCCCGGCCTCCGACCCCTGGATGTCGATCTTGCCCAGGGTGGAGACATCGGTGACGCCGACCGTTGTCCGCGCCATCGCCACCTCGCGGTCGCAGGCCGCCTGCCAGCCGGTCTCGCCCGGCCGCGGGAAGTAGGAAGGCCGATACCACAGCCCCGCCTCCACCATCGGCGCGCCGCGGTCGCGGCTGGCGGGATCGGAGGTCAGGAACCGTTGCGGCGCGAAGCCCTCGGCCCGCCCGCCCGCGCCCAGGGCGGCGATGGAGACCGGGGTGAAGGGCGGGCGGAAGGTGGTGGTGCCGGTGGCGGCGATCCCGCGCCCGGTGGCTTCGGCCAATACCGCCATGGCGGCGGTATTGGCGGTCTTGCCCTGGTCGGGGGCCATGCCGAGGGTGGTGTAGCGTTTCATGTGCTCGGGGGCCGAGAACCCCTCCTGCGCCGCCAGCCGCACGTCCTTGACCGTCACGTCGTTGGCCAGATCCAGCCAGGCCCGACCCTTGCCCGGAACGATCAGCGGGGCCGAGGGCAGGTCGGCCGTATCCTCGGCCGCCGGCAAAGGCAGGTCGGGCACCGCCAGCCCCAGCGCCTGCAGCGCCGTGGCGGCGGCGCGGGCGCCCCCGGCCCGGCAATAGGCGGGGGAGCCC
>JBBCJM010000022.1:0-9032 GCA_037190175.1 Paracoccaceae bacterium
GTCCGCCGGGCCGGCGGGGCCGGCGTCCCAGGCGGCCGCCAGCGCCGCGGCCAGCGCCTCGGCGGTGCCGGGGGCCGAGAGGATCGCGGGGCTCAATTGCGCCAGATCCTTGGGGCCGAAGCGGTTGGTCACCACCCGCACGCCCGAGGCCGCCATCTCGATGGGCGGATGGCTGGGATGGGGCGAGAGCATCAGCGACAGCCCCACGTCCACCGTGAGCAGCCAGTCGGGATAATCCTCCAGCGGCAGCTTGCCCAGGCTCTGCAGGACCACGCCGCGGCCCAGGTCGACCGGATCGTGGCGCAGGCCGACCGAGAGCACCTCGACCTCCCCCGGCCCCAGCCCGCGCTGCGCGACGAACCGCGCCAGGGCCTCGACCGCGGTGGGGAACATGTTGCGCGGCACCTCGGGCCGGCCATAGACCGCAATGCGCCGCGGCTGGCCGGCGCGGTCGGGCCGCGCGCCGCGGGCATAGCGGGCGATGTCGATCGAGGGGTGGAAGGTCAGGCTGTCGGGGCGGGCGAAGCCGTGGCCCAGCCCGGCGAAATAGTCGCGCAGGAGCGTGGTGTTGAAGATCGGCGTGAAGTCCAGCGCATAGCTCGCCTCGGCATCGGCGAACTCCGGTCCCCAGGCGTAGAAATGCGGCTCGTGGTCCTGGATCAGGTAGAGGAAGCGCCGTTCCTTCAGCCCCGCGCCGGCGATCAGCCGCTGGGCGGCATGGGCGGTCCACCAGGCGGTGGCCAGGAACAGGTCGCCCGGGTGCAGCGCCAGCGTGCCCCCCGTCACCCCGCAGGCCAGCGCGATGCGTTCCCCGGCGCCCGCGGCGGCCTGCGCCGGGCCTAGCCGGCCCAGCAGCAGCCGCTGCGAGGCGTCGGCCGAGGCCACCGGCAGGTCGGTCGCCACGAAGCGCACCCGCAGCCCCAGCCCGGCCAGGTGCAGGCCGAGGTCGATGGCGGTCAGGATGCCGGCGAAGGCCTCGGTCGGGTTCAGCGTGGGCACCAGCACGTTCAGCTGCGGCGCCGGCGCGGTCAGCTCGGGGCGGAAGCGCGCGGTCATCCGCTGGTCGATCAGCTCGGCCGCGGTGCGGGCGGGCGCCGGGGCGCCGGGCGGGGGCAGCATGTGGCGCGGCACCATCGGCAGGGCGCCGGGCGACAGGCTGTAGAGCCGCACGTCGAAACGGTCGAGCGCGGTGTTCACCCCCGGGCCCAGGGCCTCGCGCAGCGACCAGAAGCTGCGGCCGGCCCCCACCACCGCATGGCCGAAGGCGATGCGGGCCAGCCCGGTGCGGCCGCCCAGCGCCAGCCGGGCCGCATCCAGCATGAGCCGGCCGCTGCCGCGCAGGCGGCGCAGATAGGGCCGCACCGGCCCCAGCCGCGCGCCGTCCGGCGGCAGCAGGCCCGCGGCCACGCAATCGGCCAGCCGGTTGTGTAGGCTCTGGGCCAGATACCGGGCCAGGGCATAGGTCGACGCCTCGCGCCGCAGCCAGGCGGCGTCGGGCAGGCCGATCCGCAGCCGCGGCCCGGCGCGGCGGTCCACCGCGCCATGGGCGTTGGCGCCGTGCTGGCGATAGTCGACCAGCGCCTCGGGGATCAGCGCCACGCCCTCGGTCGCCTCGGCCACCAGCGCCAGCCAGAGGTCGTGATAGTAGTGCACCCCCGCCTGGGGCGGAAAGGGCAGCGCGCGGGCCACCAGGCTGCGCCGCATCAGCACGGTCATGCCGGTGACGTTGTTGCGCAGCAAAAGCCCACGCAGCCCGGGGCGGGGATGCCGGCGCTCGAACCGGAACATCGAGGGATGGATCACCCGCCCCTCCGGGTCCACCAGCCGGGCGTCGGAATGCACCAGCGCCGCGCCGCCGGCCCGCAGCGCCTCGACCCCGCGCGCCAGCCGCTGGGGGTGCCAGATGTCGTCCTGGTCGCAGAGCGCGATCAGCGTCTCGGGCCCCGCCACGTCCAGCGCGCGGAAGAGCCCGGCCTCGAAGGCGCGCGGCGGGTCCAACTCCTGCGCGGGCTCGACGCATTCGTGCGCCAGCCCGGCGGCGGCGGCCAGGTCGCGGCAGAGGTCACAGGATGATCCATCCGCGACCACAAGAATGACATGAAGCCCCCCGACGGTCTGCTGCACGAGCGAGGCCAGCTGCGCCTGAAGATAGGCGGGGTCGGGCCGGAAAACAGGAAGCACGATACAGATGTCAGGGAACATTCTGTCCTGCGGCAGGTCGGAGGGCCGGGCGGACCGGGTCTGGCCGATATTGCAGAAGGCGGGACGGGGCGCAACCGCGGTCCCGGGCGCGCTGCGGCCGGCCGGCGGGACCGCGCGTATCCCTGGCATCCGACTGGACTGAGAGGCGGACGAGCGGATGTGCACTTTCTGCGGAGCGGAGGCCCAGGGCCTGCCGGGCGACGGCCAGACGAACGACCTGACGGCGGGCCTGAAGGCCGGCCTGGTGCTGGGCGAGGGGGCCGATGCGCCGGCCAATACCTCGACCCCCTACATGATGGACGTGGGCGGGCGCTTCAACGGCTCGATCGGCGGCGCGGGCGACGTGGACTGGGTGGGCATCGACCTGGTGGCGGGCCAGACCTATGTCTTCACCATGTTCGGCCAGGGCGGGCAGACGCTGGGCGTCGACAACACGATGCTGGCGCTGCACGCCGCCAACGGCACGCTCCTGACCTCGAACAACGACGTGAGCGCGTCGAACCAGTTCTCGGCCATCACCTTCACCGCCACCACCACGGGGCGGTACTATCTGGCCGCCTCGGCGGTGGGGGGCGAGCAGGGCCAGTACGTGATCCAGGCCGCCAGCAACACCTATTCGCTGGACCAGGTGGTCAGCCAGCTGACCGAGTTCGGCTGGGGCCGGCCCACGGTGCTGGCCTTCACCTCGCCCAGCATCACCGTGAACCTGACCGGGCTGACCTATGAGGGCAAGCAGCTGGCCATGGCCGCGCTGGAGGCCTGGGAGGCCTTCACCGGGCTGCGCTTCACCGTCACCACCTCGGCCTCGGCGCAGATCCGCTTCGACGACGCCAATTCCGGCGCCTGGGCCGGGCCGGCGCAGTTCTTCGTGGACAGCGGCAACATCCTCTATTCCACGGTGAACGTGGGGCTCGACTGGCTGTCGAACGGCGGCACCCAGCTCAACACCCACACCTTCATGACCTATATCCACGAGATCGGCCATGCGCTGGGCCTCTATCACGCGGGCCAGTACGACGGCGCCGGGGTGACGGCGGGCAGCCGGCTGTTCGTGAACGACAGCACCCAGATGACGGTGATGTCCTATTTCACCCCCGACCAGAACCCCGACGTCCACGGCTCGCGCTGGACGGCGGTGACCCCGATGATCGCCGATATCGCCGCGATCGAGGCGCTCTACGGTTCGGCCGGCCCGGTCCATGCGGGCAACACGGTCTGGGGCGCGAACTCGAACGTGGGCGGCCATCTGGGCCGGGTCTTCGCCTATATCTTCGGCGAGGTGGCGCCCGACGGCACCACTTGGGCGCCCACCAGCAGCCCCTTCGACATGGCCGTGGGCATGACCATCCGCGACACCGGCGGGATCGACACGCTGAACCTGTCGCCGGTCGCCCAGAACCAGCGCGTCGACCTGACGCCCGGCGCGGTGTCCGATGTCTGGGGCGCGCAGGGCAACCTGGTGATCTATACCGACACGATCATCGAGAACGTGCTGACCGGCGCGGGCAACGACCATATCCGGGGCAACGATGCCGACAACCGCATCACCCCCGGCCGGGGCAACGACACGGTGTTCGGCGGGAACGGCCACGACACGGTGGTGATCGGCGCCACCCGCGCGGCCACCACGGTCACCGCCATCGCCGGCGGCTTCCGCCTGTCGGGGCCGGACGGGGTGGACGAGATCTATGGCGTGGAAACCTTCGTGTTCCAGGACGTGACCCTTTCGGCGGCCCAGCTGCTGGCGGGCGCGGCCACGGTGATCACCGGCACCGCGGCGTCGGACACCCTGCGCGGCGGCAACGGCCCCGACCTGATCGAGGGCCACGGTGGCGACGACCGGCTGGAGGGCGGCGACGGCAACGACACGATCCACGGCGGCGACGGCAACGACCAGATCCTCGGCCAGGCGGGGGACGACCTGCTTTACGGCGGCGGCGGCCATGACGTCATCGCGGCCTCGGACGGCAACGATACGGTCTACGGCGGCGACGGCAACGACTCGATCGGCGGCGGCCTGGGCAACGACCTGCTGCACGGCGACGCCGGCAACGACACCATCGGCGGCGGCCAGGGCAACGACACGATCTACGGCGGCGACGGGCGCGACCTGCTGAGCGGCGGCTTCGGGCACGACCGCATCTACGGCGGCGCCGACAACGACACCATCGCCAGCGGCGACGGGAACGACTGGGCCGAGGGCGGCGACGGCGACGACGACATGGGCGGCGGCTTCGGCAACGACACGCTCGATGGCGGGGCCGGCAACGACACCATCGGCGGCGGCCTGGGCGACGACCTGCTCTACGGCGGGGACGGGCACGACTTCCTGGCCGGCGGCGCTGGGATGGACACGCTCTACGGCGGCACCGGCAACGACACGCTGAACGGCGGGCCGGGCAACGACCTGCTCTACGGCGGGCTGGGGGCGGACATCTTCGTGTTCAACCTGACCCAGATGGACGGCCCCTCGACCGACCGCATCGCCGATTTCGAGGACGGGGTGGACCGCATCCGCATCGCCGGCCTCGGCGGTTCGGCGGCGGCGCAGTTCGCGGCGCTGGAGATCACCGCCGTCGCCGGCGGGGCGCAGGTGCGGCTGGGCGACCTGACCATCCTGGTGGACGACATCGCGCCCTCGCAGCTGACGCTGGCCGATTTCATCTTCAGCTGAGGCGTTCGCGCCCATTGCGCGCGAAACGGCCCGGTGTCACGGTAACGTGACGCCGGGCCGCCCTTCGCACGACGCCCCCTGGCCCGGCGACGGGAACGGGGCCTGCGCGAGGCCGGGACCGGCGGCTCGGTTGGAAGTCCGGCGTCCGGTCTTCCGCACAGGCGGGGACCCGAATGGAGCAGATACACGAAGATCCTTGGCAGGACGCCCCGGCCCATGTGACGACCCCCTATACCCTCACGCTCAACTCGCTGGGGATCGGGCGATATTCCTGGTGGGAGGATCCCGACTGGTGGCGGATCGAACTCGAAGCCGGGCAGACCTATGTCTTCACCGTCACCGGCCGCGGCGGTTCGCAGACCAGCGTTCACGACCCCATCCTGGCGCTCTACGACGAGAACCGGCAGCTGATCACCTGGAACGACGACGTCGACTTCGAAGGGGGCAATCTCTATCCGGCGATCACCTACACCCCCACCATCTCGGCCAACTACTATCTGGAGGTGGATGCCTGGGACCACAGGGTGGCAAACTACGTGCTTCAGGTGGCCTCGGACATCTACACGCCCGAGCAGGTGGCCCTGCAACTGATGCACTTCGGCTGGGGCGTCGGAACGCCGTGGTCCTATCGGACCACCAGCATTCCGGTCAATCTGGACGCGCTGGACGAGCGGGGAGCGCGGCTGGCCACGCTGGCGCTGGAGGCCTGGTCGGTCACCACCGGGCTGTCCTTCTTTCTCTGGGAATCCGAAGACCACTATGGCATCCGCTTCGACGATGCCGAGAACGGCGCATTTTCGCAGCTCACCCAGCGCGACGAACTGACGGGCCGGCTGGCTGCGACCTCGGTCAACGTCGGCCCCGACTGGTTCGAGGACTTCGGCGGCGAGCTGAACACCGAGACCTTCCTGACCTATCTCCACGAGGTCGGGCATGCGCTGGGGTTCTATCACGCCGGCCCCTACAACGGCGCCGGCATCACCCTGGCCGACCGGCTCTACCGCAACGACAGCACCCAGATCACGGTGATGTCCTATTTCTCGGCCGCCGAGAATCCCGATGTGACGGCCAGCTACTTCGTGCCCGTCACCCCGATGATCGGCGACCTGGTGGCCATCGAATACGGCTATGGCTGGGGCGGCACGGTCTTCCACGATAACACCGTCTGGGGCGCGCGGTCGAACGTGGGCGGCTATCTGGGCCGGATCTTCTCCTATCTCTTCGGCGAGGCGTCACCCGACCCCGGCGAATGGGCCGCGCCCTCCTCGATCCACGCCGTGCCGGTGGGGATGACCATCCGCGACACCGGCGGGGTGGACCGGCTGGACCTCTCGCCCGTCACCGCCGACCAGCGCATCGACCTGCGGCCCGGCGCGGTCTCGGACGCCTGGGGCGGGATCGGCAACCTCATCCTCTACCACGACACGGTGATCGAGCACCTGCGCACCGGGTCGGGCAACGACCTGATCATCGGCAACTTCGAGGACAACCGGCTGGAGGCCGGCGTCGGCCGCGACACCATCCGCGCCGGCGACGGCAACGACCAGGTGCTGGGCCAGGGCGGCGACGACCTGCTGTACGGCGAGGCGGGCAACGACAACATCGCCGCCTCGGACGGCAACGATACGGTCTACGGCGGCGACGGGAACGACTCGATCGGCGGCGGCCTCGGCAACGACCTGCTGCACGGCGACGAGGGCAACGACACCATCGGCGGCGGGCAGCAGAACGACACGCTCCACGGCGGCGACGGCCGCGACCTGCTGAGCGGCGGGCCCGGCCACGACCGCATCTTCGGCGGCGCCGATGGCGACACCATCGCCAGCGGGGAAGGCAACGACCTGGCCGAGGGCGGCACGGGCAACGACGACATGGGCGGCGGCCCGGGCAACGACACGCTGGACGGCGGGGCGGGCAACGACACCTTGGGCGGGGGGATGGGCAACGACCTGCTCACCGGCGGGGACGGCCACGACTTCGTGGCCGCGGGCGAGGGGGCGGACACGCTCTTTGGCGGGGCGGGCAACGACACGCTGAACGGCGGGCCGGGGGACGATCTGCTCACCGGCGGGGCCGGGGCCGACCTCTTCGTCTTCAACCTCGCGGCGGTCGCCGGGCCGACCACCGACCGCATCCTGGACTTTCAGGACGGGCTCGACCGCATCCGCCTGGACGGCGTGGCGGGGGCGACGGCGGCGGACCGCTTCGCCGCGCTGGAGATCGCGGCCACGGGCGGGGGCAGCATGGTGCGGATCGGCCACCAGACCATCCTGGTCGACCTCTTGCCGCCCGAACTGCTGGGGGTCGGCGACTTCGTGTTCACCTGAGCCCGGCGCCCTGCCCCGCCCCGGCGGCCGGCCCGGGCGGGGGCGGCGGGCGGCCGGCCTCTTCCTGCTTGCGCCGGGTGTTGGCCGCGTGATGGGCCAGCGCGTCGTTCACGTCGTCGTAGTAGTGCAGGTGCCCGCCGTCCAGCACCGCGCCCGCCGTGCAGATCCGCCGCGCCGCCTCCAGCGAATGGGTGACGAAGACCATCCCGCTGTCGCGCATCCGCTCGCGGAACACCGCCTCGGCCTTGGCGCGGAACACCGCGTCGCCGGTCGCGGTCACCTCGTCGACCAGATAGGTGTCGAAGCGGATCCCCATCGAGACGCCGAAGGCCAGCCGGCTGCGCATCCCCGAGGAATAGGTCTTCACCGGCATGTAGAAATGCTCGCCCAGCTCGGCGAAGTCCTCGACATAGGCGACCAGTTCGTCGGTATCCACCCCGGTCACGCGCGCCACGAAGCGGGTGTTCTGCGCCCCGGTCATCTCGGGGTGGAAACTGCCGCCGAAGCCCACCGGCCAGCTGACCGTTCCGGTGCGGGTCACCCGGCCCTGATCCAGATCCTGCGTGCCGGCGAGGATGCGCAGCAGCGTCGACTTGCCCGCCCCGTTGTGCCCGAAGACCGCCACCGCGGTGCGCGAGGGAAAGACCGCCGACACCCGGTCCAGCACCAGGTGCGGCTCGCCCTTGTAATAGTAGGTCTTGCAGACGTTCTCGAGCCGGATCATCGGCCTAGCGCCGGTCGCGCAGCGAGTAGTAGACCAGGACCGCGATCGACCAGACCGCCAGGAACAGCCCCGCCGCCAGCAGCATGATGATGGTCCGCTGCGGAAACTCGGGCGTCTCGGCCAGCGTAGGGGCCAGATAGGTGGCCAGGTAGCGCGACTTGCGCCCCGCCTCGGCGACCGCGGTGTCATAGGTGGCCAGCGCCGAGAGATAGGACTTCTGCGCGAATTCGAGGTCCATCTGCAGGGCCTCGAACTCGGCCACCAGATCGGCGTAACGCTCGTCCTGTTCCGAGGCGTTGTCGCCGAAGCGCGCGCGTTCGGCCCGGATGCGGGCGTCGATCACCTCCACCCGCTTCTGCGCCTGGATGTAGCGGGGGTCCGAGCTGCCGGTGTTCGAGGCCAGCATGTCGAGGTCGATCAGCGCGCTGGCCTGCTGGGCCAGGAGGTTGTTCAGCAGCCCCATCCGCCCCTGCACGTCGGCCTGCGGATCGACGATCTGGCTGCGCACGCGGAAGGCGGTCAGCGCCTGCCGCGTCTCCTTCAGCCGGACCTCGGCCTTGTCCAGCTCCTCGCGCGCATAGCGCGTGGTGTCGGCGCGCGCGATGTCGGACAGCTCGTTCAGCATCCGCGTGCTTTCGGCGTAGATCTCCTCGGTCAGCCGCAGCGCGTCCTGCGGCGTGAAGGCCAGCGCCCGCACCTCGATCAGCCGGCTGGAAGTGTCGTAGAACACGTCCACCTTGCGTTTCCAGTGCGCCTCCAGATCCTCGATGGTGGGGTTGGCGGGCAGGCTGAACACCGGATCCTCGGGCCGGGTGAACATCGCCGCCAGGTCGAGCCGGGCGTCGATGGTGCGCACCAGTTCGCGGCTGTGGATGAACTTGTCCAGGATGTCGGTGTCGCTGGTGGCGCTGCCCGAGACATGGCTGAGCCCGCCCAGCAGCTCGATGGCGCTGGTGATCTGCTCGCGCTGCACCGAGAAGCCGACGCGCGACTGGTACTGGTCGATGGCGACGGCCCACATGTACCAGGCCACCGCCGCCGCGGGCGCGACGACCAGCGCCAGGAACGAGACGATCACCCCGACATGGCGGCGGCGCAGCCGCGC
>JBBCJM010000023.1:0-40956 GCA_037190175.1 Paracoccaceae bacterium
TGGCGGGCGAGATGGCCGCCGCCCGCGCCGCCGGCCGGCTGGTGCTGGCGCTGCCGCTCGACGCCGTCGATCCCGCGCATCTGGTGCGCGACCGGCTGGGGGCCGAGGAGGAGGCCCTGGCCGAGCTGATGGCCTCGCTCCTCGCCCATGGCCAGCGCGCGCCCATCGAAGTGGCCGAGACCGGGCCGGGCCGCTACGGGCTCATCTCCGGCTGGCGGCGGCTGACCGCGCTTTCCCGGCTGCGGGCCGAGACCGGCGAGGAGCGGTTTTCCACCGTGCTGGCGCTGGTGCGCCGGCCCGAGAGCGCGGCCGCCGCCTATGTCGCCATGGTTGAGGAGAACGAGCTGCGGCTGGGGCTGTCCTACTACGAACGCGCCCGGATCGCGGCGCGGGCGGTGGATCTGGGGGTGTTTCCCACCGAACGCGCGGCCCTGCAGACCCTCTTCGCCGCCGCCTCGCGCGCCCGGCGCTCCAAGATCGGCTCCTTCCTCGCCCTGGTGCGGGCCTTCGACGCGGTGCTGCGCTTTCCCGCCGCCATCCCGGAACGGCTGGGCCTCAGGCTGGCGCAACTCATCGAGACCGATCCCGCGGCGGCGGCGGCGCTGGCCGCCGACCTCGCCGCCCGCCCGGCCCCCGATGCCGCTGCCGAACTCGCCCGCCTGACCCGCGCCGTCTCGGGGCCTGCGAAGACCGCCCCCGAACCGCCCCGCGAGATCCGCCCCGGTCTTTTCCTGCAAGCCACCCCCGCCGGCCTCGCCCTCTCCGGCCCCGCGCTCGACCCGGACTTCCGCGAAAGGCTGGAGGCCTGGCTGCGGGAGGGCCGGTGAAGCGGCAATGTTTCGCGCGCGAAACGGGGTAGGGTTTGAACTCGTCTCGAGAGAACGATCGCGCTAGGCTTCCGGCATGACCGTCACCGCTCGCCCGCCTCTGTCCGCACCGATCGCCATGACGGCGGCCGGGAAGGATACTGCCCCCGCCAGGCTGTCACTGGCGGTGGTGCTGTATCTGGCGATGATCCTGATCCCCATCCAGTTCAACCTCGGCACGATCTTCATGACCGGCGTGCGAACCGTGCTGCTGGTCATGATCGTGCCGCTGACCCTGCGGCTTTTTACCGGCGGCCTGGGCCGTATCCTGCTGACTGATGTCTTGCTGCTGGTCTATGGCCTGTGGAACATCTTCACGCTTTTTCTGAACTCGCCCTCGCAGGCCATCAGCTTCGGCGGCTCCTATGTGCTCGAGGTTTACGGCAGCTATCTGCTGGCCCGGGCCTTCGTGCGTACGCCCGAGCAGTTCCATGCAGCCTGCCGCGGGCTTTTTATCGTGCTGCTCTGCTCGCTGCCCTTCGCCTTCTACGAGACGCAGACCGGTCGGGCGCCGCTCAACATCTGGGTGTCGAAGCTGCCAGGCATCCACGGTTTTCATGATTTCTATAACGCGGCCGCCGGGCGACGGCTGGGGCTCGAACGTTCGCAGGTGATGTTCGCCCATCCTATCCACTACGGGGTGTTCTGTGCCAGCCTCTTTTCGCTGGCCTTCGTGGGGTTTCGCGACCGGATCGGAACGCTGCGGCGCTATCTGCTCTGTGGTGCGGTCTGCGCGGGGGTCGTCTTCTCCGTTTCGAGTGGAGCGATCCTGCCCATGTTCTTTCAGGCCGGGCTGATCGGCTGGGCCTGGGCGATGGGACGGGTGAAGAGCCGCTGGATCATCCTGACCGTGCTCGTCGTCTTGGCCTATGTAGGTATCGATCTCCTGTCGAATCGCACCCCGATCGTCGTGCTGCTGGAACACGTGGCGCTGTCGCCGGAGACGGCCTATGGCCGGGTCATCATCTTCGAATGGGGCATGATCAATGTCTGGAAGCACCCGTTCTTCGGCCTCGGGCTGAACGATTGGGAGCGGCCCTGGTTCAAGCTGTCGCCCAGCATGGACAATTTTTGGCTGCTCGTGGCGGTGCGCTATGGCATTCCCGGTTTCCTGATGCTGGCGGTGGCCTATCTGGCGGTGGTCTGGGGCGCGATGCGCCGCGATCTGGGCCCTGCGGCGGATGTCCTCAACTATCGCCGGGCCTGGGTGTTCGGTCAGATCGCGCTGATCCTTGCACTCTGCACCGTGGATGTCTGGTCGACCGCGCTGTCCTTCGTCTTCTTCCTGTTCGGCATGGGTGTCTGGTTCCTGCAGTATCGTCCGCCGGAGCGGCGCGAGGCCGTTCCCGCCGCTCCTCATTCCGATTTCCCCCGGGCCTTATCCGGGCAGCTTTCCTATACGCGGTTCGCCGGAAGGTCGGGGCGCGGGCCGGATCGGATTGCCCGGCCTCAGCCGGCAGCCCGGGAGGCACCCAGGACAAGGTAGCAGCGGTTGCCCTCGACGACTTTCTGTCGGACCGGATAGCGTTTTTCCAGACGGTCGATCATGGCTGCGAACTTGACGCGCGAGTGCAGGGCGATGATCGCCGTTCCCGCCGGGCCCATGGCGGCGAAGGCCCTGTCGAGCAGGCTGTCCTGCGACGATGTTGGAAGGTAATAGAGCGCCTCCTCAATGATCAGGAGGTCGAAGTCCTCGTCGGGAACCCAGCCCTCCATGTCCTGCACGCGGAACCGGATATCCTGGCCGGACACGGAACTGGCGCGCGAAATCGCCTCCGAGGAGATGTCGAGGCCGCTGTAGGAAAGCCATCCGAAATCCTGGATGGCGCGGGCAAGCGATCCATCGCCGCAGGCAAGCTCCACGATCCTCCTTCCTGGGCAATGATCCCTGATTATTTCGAGCAGGACCGGCGACCTTGCACCCGAGAAGGATGCTCCGCTGCGAAATGCGCGATTCCATGCCAATTTCCGACCATGGGGTCCCAAACGCCTCAGGATGCCGGTTATGCTGATCATGGCCGAGCCTGCATGTTGCGGATTGCCTTATCGTGCTACAGCCGGCTGGCCGGTGCAACTTGGCGCAAGGGACGGGAATGCTGGAAGGAACCGATCTCGGCCTGCCGATCCTCGCAGGCCTGCTGATTGGCCTTGCGGCCGTTCTCTGGTTCGCCCTGCCCTGGGTCGATCGCCAGCGCCGCACGGCCCGTCTGGCGGCCTGCTGCGCCGCCCGGCGCGCTATCGTGCTCAGCTATGACGATGGGCCCGGCGCCCGGGTCACGCCGGATCTGCTCGATCTCCTTGGCAGGCATGGCGCCAAGGCCAGCTTTTTCGTGATCGGTCGGGTTGCCGAGGCACGGCCCGACCTGATCGCGCGTCTCCTGGCCGAGGGACACGAGATCGGCAATCACACGCAGGAGCATCTGAATGCTTGGAAGGTCTGGCCATGGCGCGCGCCCCAGGATCTGCGGGCCGGACGCAAGACCCTTGATCGGTTGGGGATTCCTGCCGGCAGTTTCCGTCCCCCCTACGGCAAGGTGACCTTGGCGAGCTGGCTGGCGGCATGGCTGTCCGGCCAGATGCTGGCGTTCTGGACGCTGGATACGCGCGACAGCTGGGAACATCCCCGTCCCATTGCCGAGGTGCTGGCGCGCCTTGAGGCGCAGGGCGGTGGGGTCGTCCTGATGCATGACTGCGATGATCCACCGCGCGCCGGACCCGGCCACGGCACGCATATTCAGGCCATGACCATGGCGATCCTCGACTTGGCCGGCCGCAAGGGCTTCGCACTCCTGCGGTTTTGTGATTTGCAGGGGGAAAACCCGAATACCCCCGCGGAGTTGACCCCATGCCTGCACCCGTCCGCATCGTTGCCGTCGCCTCGGCCGGCGGGCACTGGGTGCAGCTGATGCGGCTCCGCGCGGCCTGGGAGGGCTGCGAGGTGACCTTCGTGACCACCGATCCCGGGCTCGAGGCGGTGGTGCGCCGGCAGGCCGCGGCGGCGGGGGCGCCCCCGCCGGGGTTCCGAGTGATCCGCGAGGCCAACCGCTGGCAGAAGCTGCGGCTGATCCGCCAGTTGGGCCAGCTCCTCTTGCTGATGCTGCGCCTCAGGCCCGATGCGGTGATCTCGACCGGCGCGGCGCCGGGCTATTTCGCGTTGCGGCTGGGCAAGATGCTGGGCGCGCGCACGGTCTGGGTCGACAGCGTGGCCAATGCCGAGGAAATGTCGCTCTCGGGGCAGAAGGTAAGACCCTGGGCGGATCTCTGGCTGACCCAGTGGCCGCATCTGGAACGGCCGGAAGGCCCGCGTTTCCTGGGCTCGGTATTGTGATCTTCCTGACCATCGGCACGCATGAACCCTTCGACCGGCTGGTGCGCGCGGTCGACGAATGGTGTGCGGCCGCCGGCACCGGGGCCCTGGTCTTCGGCCAGATCGCCGGGCCGCATCCCGGCGGCTACCAGCCGCGGAACTTCCAGTGGGTCGCCCGGCTCGACCCGCAGGATTACGAGCGCCGCATCGCCGAAGCGCGGCTCATCGTCTCGCACGCCGGGATGGGCTCGATCCTGACCGCGCTGCACCACGCCAAGCCCATCGTGGTGATGCCGCGGCGCGGCCATCTGCACGAGACGCGCAACGACCACCAGTTCACCACGGTCAGGATGCTGCGCGGCCGCCCGGGGCTGCATGTCGCCGACGACGAGAGCCAACTGGGCGCGGTGCTGGACCAGGCGCTGGCCGACAGTCACCCCGGGGCACCGCCGATCGCTGCCGAGGCCGACCCCGCCTTCACCGATGCGCTGCGCGCCTTTCTGACCGGACAGACTGTTGCCGACCCCTAGCCTTTCCATTCCGGCCATTTCCCCTTAATCGCAGCGACGGCCCCTCCCTTTTTGTCCGGCCCATACCAGTGAACGAGATCTCTCCCATGCCCAGCCCCGCCCATGATGCGCTTCTGGCCGCCATCGAAGCACGCAGCGCCCGCGTCGGCGTCATCGGGCTCGGCTATGTCGGGCTGCCGCTCGCGGTGACCATCGCGAAACGTGGCTACCGGGTGACCGGCTTCGACATCGATCCGGGCAAGATCCGCCAGCTCGACGCGCGCCAGAGCTACATCCTCGCGGTGTCCGACGCCGACTTGGCCGAGGTCGCCGGCCGCATGGACTGGACCGCGGATTTCGACAGGCTGGCGGAGGCGGACGTGATCGTCATCTGCGTGCCCACGCCCCTGACCGCGCATCGCGACCCCGACCTCTCCTTCGTGACCGCGACTGCCACCGAGATCGCCCGCCGGCTGCGCCCCGGCCAGCTGGTGGTGCTGGAATCGACCACCTATCCCGGCACCACTGCCGAGGTGTTGCGCCCGATCCTGGCCGCCACCGGGCTGGAACCCGGGCGCGAGGTCTTCTTGGGCTTCTCGCCCGAGCGCGAGGATCCGGGCAACGCCAGCTTCCAGACTGCGACGATCCCCAAGGTGGTGGCGGGTGACGGCGAAGCAGCCGGGCGACTGATCGCGTCCTTCTACGGCCGGGTGGTCGACCGGATCGTGCCGGTCTCCTCGACCGGGGCGGCCGAGGCGGTCAAGATCACCGAGAACATCTTCCGCGCCGTCAACATCGCGCTGGTGAACGAGCTGAAGGTGATCTTCTCGGCCATGGATATCGACATCTGGGAGGTGATCGACGCCGCCGCCACCAAGCCCTTCGGCTTCATGCCTTTCTATCCCGGGCCGGGGCTGGGCGGGCACTGCATCCCGATCGACCCCTTCTACCTGACCTGGAAGGCGCGGGAATACGAGCTTTCCACCCGCTTCATCGAACTGGCCGGCGAGATCAACGCCATGATGCCGCATTACGTGGTCTCGCGGCTGCGCGAGGTGCTGGACCGGCAGACGGGGCTGGGGCTCAGCCGTGCGCGGGTGCTGATCGTGGGCGTGGCCTACAAGAAGAACGTGCCCGACATGCGCGAGAGCCCGTCGATGAAGCTGATGGAGCTCCTGCATGGCGCAGGGGCCACGGTGGCCTTCCACGACCCCCATGTGCCGGTGATCCCGAAGATGCGGGAATATCCGCAGTTCCTGGGCGCCGCCTCGCTGCCGGCCGGCGAGATCCGCGGGGCGGATTTCGATGCGGTGCTGATCGCCACCGACCACGACGCCATCGACTATGCCGCGCTGGTCGGGCTGGGGCTGCCGATCCTCGACACCCGCAATGCGATCGCCCGGCGCGGCCTCTCCGGGGCGCAGGTGTTCAAGGCCTGAGGCCCCGCCACGCCGCCGCCACCGTCGCCCCGGCCAGGAGGCCGCCCAGATGGGTCTCCCAGGCCAGGAGGCCGCCCGCCAGCACCCAAGCCAGTGCGTTCAGCAGCAAAAGCCCGGCCAGCCCGCCCAGGCCCAGCGCCAGCGCCCTGCCCCGCCCGGCGCCCGCGGCCCGGGTGGCCCGCGCGTGCCAGACCACCGCGGCGCCGGCGAGGCCGAAGAGCCCGCCCGAGGCGCCTACCATCGGCGCCGGGCTCCCCGTGAGCAGGCCGAAGGCCGCGGCCCCCCCCAGCACGGCCAGCAGCCACAGCAGCGCGAGGCCCCATCCGCCCGCCCGCGCCAGCACCCCCGGCCCCAGCCAAGCCAGCGCCGCCAGGTTGCCGGCCAGATGCTCGGGCCCGGCGTGCAGCCAGGCATGGGTCAGGAACATCAGCCAGGGCTGGGCGGGATAGTTGGGCGTCCAGCCGTGCAGCAGGCCCGCCCAGAACGCGCCCTGCGCATAGGCCATCGGCCGCCAGCGGGCGCTGCCCCAGAGCCCCAGGTCGGCGCCGGTCAGCACCGCCTCGGGCAGGGCGGCCAGCACGGCCAGCAGGACCAGCGGCCAGAGGTGCCAGGGCGGGGAACGGCGCATGGCCGAGAGGCTTGCCCGCCCCCGGCGGCGCTGGCAAGCCCCCTGCCCTGCGGCCGATTCGTTTCCGCCCGGGCGCGCCCTGTTTCCCGCCCGGAAACGACCGCACGTCCCGCGCGAGGCCATGGCCCGCCTGCCCGAGGCGGCTGCAACCCCGCCGTGCATTTCGCGGCGAAAGGGCTTTGCCGCTTGGGGCCGGGCCAGGAAATCGGGCAGGATCGGGGCCTGTTCCGCTAAAAGGTTCCCACCATGTTCAGAACGATCGCCGCGCCGCTTGCCTTCGCCGCCACCCTGCTGCTGGCTCCCGCCGCCGGTGCCTTCACCATCAACTGGGACAATGCCGGCAATGTGTTCGGCACCAACGGGCGCGCCACCGTCACCATCGATTCCTCGTCGAACCCCGACGTGACCGCGACGGTGCAGGCCGGGGGCTTCGCGCTCAACGGCAACCTCTTCGGCAACGGGGTCGAGTCCTTCACCGCCTGGTGCCTGGACATCGTGACCACGATGAGGAACGGCACCAATTACGAGGCCACCTCCACCCCCTTCGACCTGGCGCCGAACGCCCGGATCCTGACCGCCGGGCAGATCGACAGCATCGGCCGGCTGTTCGACACCGCCTTCTCCACCCTGGTGCTGAGCGACAACGCGCAGTCGGCGGGATTCCAGCTGGCGCTGTGGGAGATCGTCTACGAGAAGGACGGCAATCCGCTGAACCTCGGCGACGGCCGGTTCGAGGCCTGGGGCAGCGGGGCGGCGGCGGCGATCGCGGCGGGGCAGGCGTTCCTGAACAACCTGGGCGGGCCCGCCACCGCCACCTATGCGCTGACCTTCCTGCAGTCCGACCCGCACAGGAGCCAGAACCTGGTCACCGCCACGCTGGCCCCCGTGCCGCTGCCCGCCGCGGGCCTGCTGCTGATCGGCGCGCTGGGCGGGCTGGCCGCGCTGCGCCGGCGCAGGACGGCCTGAGGCCCTCATCCGTTCCGCGACAGGACGGTCCCTTCGGGGGCCGCCCCTTGCATTTGGGGGCGAGTCGGGGTCGGTTCCGCTATCGGCAACACCGGGTTTCCGCGGCGGCGACAATCCACCCGCCCCGCGCGAACCCCCGGCCCCGCCTTGGCCGCTTTCGCAACCGCCGGATGCATTTTCGGCCCTCCGCGCGGTTCCGCTTGTTCCCCTTCGGGAAAGTGGCAAGAAGGGAGGCAGCCAGACGGGCCGGAACGGCCCGACCAGCCGGAGGAGCTTGTGATGATTGCCGCGAAGACGTTGAAGACGCTGGCCGCCGCCGCCGCGGTGGTGATCGCCTCGGGAAGCCTGGCCGCCCAGGCCAGCACCTGCGACATCCTGAATTTCACCACCTCGACGGCCTGCGTCTCGCCCGTTACCGGCGGCCCCGGGGGCAACGTGAACGCGGCGCAGATGAACGCCGGCGCGGGGGTGTTCGGCTCCACCTCCTGGTCGCTGCTGGATTCCATCGGCAGCGCCAGCGTCGGCTCCGGCACGCAAACCTCGGCGGGCGGGCTGTTCTCCTTCACCTACAACGCCGGGCTGCAAGGCGGCACCTGGTCGCTGGATTCGGCCTGGGACTGGGGTGCGGGGCTCTATGCCTTCGTGATCAAGGGCGCGACCGACAACGCGGTCTACCTGATGGACAAGAACGCCACCTCGGGCAGCTGGAACGTGCTGGACCTGCTGAACAACGGCGGGAACCATCCGGATCTGTCGAACGTGCGGCTCTTCGGGACTACGGCGCTGGTTCCCGCCACCCCCGCCCCGATCCCGCTGCCCGCCGCGGGCCTGCTGCTGGTCGGTGCGCTGGGCGGGCTGGCCGCGCTGCGCCGGCGCAGGACGGCCTGAGGCCCCCATCCGTTCCGCGACAGGGCGGTCCCCTCGGGGGCCGCCCTTTTCGCTGGGCGGTTGATCCGGTCCATCGGATGGACCATGTTCCCGCCCATGCAGGTCTCCGTCTCCGATGCCAAGCCGATCCTGACCGATCTCGTCCGCCGCAACCCCGGGGTGCGGCGCGGGCTGATCGTCCGGCTGTCGGCGCTGGCCTCGGCACGCGCCCTGCCGCCGCCGGCCGAGGATCCGCTCTACGACCCGGCCACCGGCCTGCCGCGCTAGATTGGCGGTGCTGCTGGCCGAGCCCCCGTTCAGTCCTTGGCGATGCTCTTAGCCAGCGGGATTGAACCATCGGCCCGAGTGGACTAACTTGGGTGGACTAACCGGAGCCCACCCCATGAAGACCGTGAACATGCACGAGGCCAAGACCCATCTGTCGCGGCTGGTCGCGGCGGCGGCGGAGGGCGAGCCCTTCGTCATCGCCCGCGCCGGCAAGCCGCTGGTCAAGGTGGTGCCGGTCGAGCCGACCCCCGCCCCGCGCCGCACCGGCTTCCTGAAGGGGCAGATCGTCCTGCCCGCCGACTTCGACCGTCTGGGCGAGGCGGAGATCGCGGCGCTGTTCGAGGGCAGCGAGGACGGCGGGTGAACCTGCTGCTCGACACCCATCTGCTGCTCTGGGCCGCCGCGCACGACCGGATGATGTCGGCCGAGGCCGAGGCGCTGGTGCAGGATCCGGCCAACCGGCTGCACTACAGCGTGGCCAGCCTCTGGGAGGTGGCGATCAAGGCGGCGCTGGGCCGGCCGGACTTCCGGGCCGATGCGGCGGTGCTGCGGGCCGGGCTCTTGGCGGGTGGGTACGAGGAACTGGCCGTCGAGGGGCGCCATGTGCTGGCGCTGGCCGACCTGCCGCCGCATCACCGCGACCCTTTCGACCGCATCCTGATCGCCCAGGCCCGGACCGAGGGATTGGTGCTGCTGACCGTGGACCGGGCGCTGGCCGCCTATGGCGGGCCGGTGCGGCAGGTCTGATCGCACGCGATAAGATGCGAGGCGACCATGACGCCAGCGATCCCGTCGTGCGCTGTTTCGCGCGCGAAACGCTATTCCGGCACGAAGCGCGGCAGGCGGCCCAGCGCCAGGGCCATGAAACGCTGCATCCGGGCCTCGGCCTCGGCCTCGGTCTCGCGCGGGCCGATCGGGGTGACGAAGCGCACCAGCGCCCCGTCGGTGCGCCCGATGGTCAGGCTGTCCCAGACCACGCTGCCCTTGGCCAGGTAGTCGTTGGTCATCCGGCGGCCGCGCTGCTCGAACCAGTAATAGACCAGCTGCTTCGACAGCCCCTTCTGGATCACCGCCCGGTTCACCTGGAAGGTGCCGTAGATGGTGCCGGGAATGGTGACCTCGTGCGGGCCGAGGCCCGAGACCTCCCAGCCACCCACCGGCAGACAGACCTCGGGCGAGTGGATACCGTCGCCCTCGGTCTGCCTGGCGTACCAGGCCACGAAGAGGTTCACGTGCCCCTCGCCCGGCGCGGCATAGGTGGCGTTGATATAGTCGTCGGCCCCCAGCACCCGGGCGGTCTCGGGCTCCAGCGGCTCGTGGATGCCCGACCATTCGCCCAGGTTGCGCGGGAACAGCACGAAGGGATCGCGGTCGGGCGAGATCCGCTCGGGCGCCGGCGTCAGCACGAAGGCGGCCGAGACCGCGGCGGTCAGCGCCGCCGCCACCGCGATGCCGCGCGCGGGCGCGATGCGGGGCAGGCGGCCCAGTTCCGCCGCGAAGCCGCGGGTGTCGAGGTCGATGGTCTCCGACAGCCGCAGCGGGCTGGGGGTCAGCTGCTGGAGCAGGATCGCGGTCAGGAACAGCACCCCGATGCAGGCGCCGAAGATCACCCAGCCCTCGAAGAAATGCAGGAAGCCCTCGGCCTGGCCGATGCCGTAGCTGTCGACCAGCACCCCGATCATCCCGATGCGGAAGGAGTTCATGAACACGGTGAGCGGCGCGGCCATCAGGAACAGCACCGCCTTGTGCCAGAAGGGCCCGCGATAGAGGATGCCGAAGAGATAGGAGAAGCTGAGGATCGGGAAGAGGTAGCGCAGCCCCGAACAGGCCTCGGCCACCTGCAGCTTGTAGACCCCGAGGTCGATCACGTTGCCTTCCAGGAACACCGGCACGCCCGCCAGCCGGATGAACCAGACGCCCAGCTCCGACGAAACGAGTTGCAGGAAGATGGTCAGCTTCCAGAACACGAACTGCGGCAGCGGCAGCATGAAGATCAGGTGCAGCACGGGAAGCTGGTGGCGCCGCCCGCGCTCCCAGCCCATCACGGTCAGCACCACGCCGCCCACCCAGACGATGAGGCCATAGGTCACGATGTCGGGGATCTGCACCAGGTTGCCCATCACCGCCACGGTGAGGCCCAGCAGGATGACCGCGATCCCCGGCCGGCGCTCGGGCCGCTCTCCCGCCGGCGCCGGGCCGGCCTGCCGCAGTTCGCGCAGGAAGAGATAGAGCGAGATCAGCGGGATCAGCGGCCCGTGCGAATATTCCGCGGTGGACCAGGCCGCGGCCAGCGAGGCGAAGCCCAGCCAGAACACCGGCAGCGCCGCCGCCAGCATGGCGAGGAACAGCACGAGGCCCGCGCGGTTGGCGGCGCCGGGCGGGGCAAGGGCGGCAGGCGGATCGGACGGGGCGAGACTGGTCATGTACGGGGCCGGCTGATGGGGAACGGACAACGGCCCGGAACCCCGGACCGGCGGCGACCATAGGCGAAAACGCGCCCCGATACGACTCCCATCCCCCGGATTTTCCGCGGGGAAACGGGTTGTTGACCGGGAAGAGCAGGGTGGGGTTCAGCCGGGCATCCACCGGCCCGCCGCCCATTGGTGCAGGGCGGCGGCCAGCAGCAGCGTGCCGGCGACGGCCGCTAGGGCCATCGCCAGGCTGCGCTCGGGCAGGGGGGTCACCCGCAGCAGCACCGCGATCACCATCGGATGGGCCAGATAGAGGGTCAGCGACAGGTCGGCCATCCGGCGGGCCCGGTCGGAGGCGGGCAGGGGCCAGGCGAGGCAGAGTACCATGGCGCCGCCGGCCAGGGCCAGGAGTCGCGATCCGGCCGGCCAGCCCGCCAGCACCAGCCCGGCCAGCGCGACCAGCAGTACCGCCAGGGCGCCGGCCCGGTTCGGCCCAGTGTTGGCCGCTAGAGCGAAGGCCGCCCCCAGGGCTACGGCCGGCGCCCCGTGGAGCCATTGCCCGAACGGCACCGGAAGATAGTGCAGACGCCCGGCCGCAAGGCCGGTCAGGATCACCGCCAGCCCGGTGGCAGCCGCGGCCAGCAGGATCCGCCCTGCCGGGGGCAGCCGGCCCACCACCTGCGCCAGTGGCCAGATGGCGAGGCAGGCGGCCAGGGCGAAGGGCAGGAACCACAGATGTACCGCGGGCCCGGCCAGCAGCATCCAGGGCGCAAATTCGGTCTCCAGCGGCTTTCCGATGACCACGACCTCGGCCAGTTTCAGGCAGAGGTAGATCAGGCTCCAGACCGCCCAGGGTCCCATGAGGCGGCGGAACCGGGTCGCGGCATAGCTGCGGAGATCCTGCCGCCCGGCGGCGGGAAAGGCGAGAAAGACCAGCAGGATGATGAAAAAGGGCAGGGCGGCATAGCCCAGCCGTGCCCCCGGCCCGCCGACATGGAACAGGATGATGCCGATGGCAGCCAGCAGCCGGGCGTAGTCGAGCGTCGCGCTGCGTACCATTTGTGACAAACCACTCTGCCCGATCCTGCGGGGCCTATTTCTACAGCGGCCAGTCCCAGGTGCGGCGGAGTTCCAGGAAGAGGGTGTCGGAGGTGGCGCGGCCCACCCCGTCCTCGTCGCGCAGGCGGTGGCGCAGGCCCGCGTCCAGGCTCCAGTCCTGCGGCAGGGCATGGCTCAGCGTGGCCGAGGCCGTGGCGGTGCGGGTGGAAAGCCCGGTGGCGGTCGCGGTGCTTTCGGCCGCGGTCAGCCCGAAGTTCACCGCGGTGCGCGGCCCGATCTCCTGCATCAGCCCCAGGTTCAGCCGGGTGACCTCGGTCTCGGCATCGCCCGAACCCGCGGCGATGCTGCGGGCGAGCCCGGCGGTGAGCCGCCCGTTGGGCAGGTCGCGGGCATAGTCGAGCGATCCGGTCACCCCGGTCCTGCCGGCGATGGTGCGGGTCAGCCCGAGGCTGGCCGAGAGCCGGCCGTCGGGCAGGTCCCAGACCCGGCCCAGGCTCAGCCCGCTGCGGGTCCCGTCCTCGGTGTCCTCGGCGTAGAGCGTCAGGCCCAGCGAGCCGTCGGGCAGGGCGCGGCTCACCCCGGCCTCCAGCCGGGTGGTGTCGCGGGCCGGGCGGCCGTCCTCCTCGTAGCGGCTGCGACGCAGGCCGAGGTTGAGGTCGGTGGCCGGGTTCAGCGCGAAACGCAGCCCGGCCGAGGCGCGCAGGCTGCGCCGGTCGGGTTCGGTGGTGGCGCCGTGATAGGTGGTGTCGGTCAGCCCCGCGCCCAGGGTGAAGCCCCAGGGCCCGCCGCGGCCCCATTCGTAGCCCAGATCGCCGCCGGTCTGCCGGCGGGTGCCCTCGCCGGTGGCGCCCTCGATCAGCTCGCCCGTCTCGGGGTCCAGTGTCAGGCCGCGCAGGGTGTCGAGGTCGTCCTCGCGCCAGAAGCCGGTGGCGGTCAGCCGGGCGTCGGCGCTTTCCCGGTTCCAGGACAGCCGCAGGGCAGGGGCCTCGAGATAGATCCCGTCCTCGTCGCCTCCCGCATCGGCGCGCAGGATGCCCGAGCCGGTGAGCGAGAGCCCGGCCAGCCGGGTCATGTCGGAAAGCGTGAAGGACAGCCGGGCATAGGCGCCGGTGGCGCGGTCCTCGGCCGGCACCTTCAGCCCGGGGTTCGAGGCGGTGTCGACGCCCAGCGCCAAGCCGAAGCTCAGCCGCGGCCCGCCGCCCTCGTCCTGCGCGGCCGCCGGCCGGGGCAGGGCGGCCGCCACCGCCGCCGCCACCGCCAGCCCGATCAGTCCCTGTCGCATCGCGCCCCTGTGCCCCGTGCCTCGTCCCGCCGTCCGGGTCGCCCCGGCGGCCGTTGTCGTGGTTATTCGAAAAGCTTGCGCTGCGGCACCAGGATCACGTCGCCGTCCAGCAGCACGGTGGCCCCCGCATTGCTGGCGCCGCGCTCGATGGCGTCGTAGTCCAGCGCATAGATCTTGCCGTCGCGGTGCAGCTGCACCCGGCGGGTGGCGGCGAACCTGGAGAAGCCGCCCATCTGCGCGAAGGCCTGCAGCACCGTGGTGCCGCGCTTGACGTCGAGCTTGCCCGGCCGCGCCGCCTCGCCCATCACGAAGACCTCGATCGTGGCCGCGCGAGCCGCGCCGCTGCCGCCGCGCGGCTCGCCCACCCGCTCGATCGAGATGAAGACATCCGGGGTGGTGGCGAAATTGGCGGCCATGCGGGTGGCCAGTTCGGCCTGCACCTGTTCCACCGTGCGCCCGGCCGCGGTCACCCCGCCGGCCAGCGGAAAGGAGATGCGCCCGTCGGGCGAGACCAGCGAGGAACGGTTCAGCCCCGGATCCTGCAGGACCTCGATGCGCAGCGTGTCGCCGGCCCGGATGCGATAGCCGCCGTCCTGCGCCGCGGCGGGGCCGGCCAGCAGGGCCAGCACGACAAGCGGCAGGGCAAGGCACCATGCCAGCATCGGAACCACACGTTTCATCACTTGCCACTCCTCGGCCTCGGGCGGTCCTGTTCGGGCGGACCGGAAAGCCCCCGGCGCGGGACTCTAGCGCCCATCCGCTTGCCCCGGAAGCCATTTTCGCAACATTGGCCCGGGGGCGGGGACTGGCTACAACAGCCGCCGCGCCCTGCCTCAGGGCGCCGGCGCCGCGGGCTCGGCCGGGGCAGGGGGGAGCTTGGCCAGCTCCTCGCGCGCGGTCTCGAACTGGGGCAGGGGGCTGTCGCCGGCCAGTTCCAGCGCGCGCTCGAACTGCGCCCGGGCCTCGGCCTCGCGCTTCAGCGCCAGATAGGTCATCCCCAGGTGGTACTGCACCAGCGCATCCTCGGGCAGGCCCTGCGCGGCGGGTTCCAGATGCGCCAGCGCCTCGTCCAGGTCGCCGCGGCGATAGGCGATCCAGCCATAGGTGTCCTGGAAGGCCGGCACCGTCGAGCCGCGCAGCCGGCGGGCGATGGCATGGGCGCGTTCCAGCCCGGCGGTGTCGCCGCGGTGGGTGGCGATCAGCGAGGCGAGGTTGTTGGCCACGATCAGGTTGCTGGAATCCTCGGCATACATCTCGTCATAGACCGCGATCGCCGCGTCGATGTCGCCGGCGCGCTCCTTCTCGCCGGCCAGGATCCAGCGCAGCTGCATGGACTTCGGCGCGGCGGCCAGCGCCGCCTCGACCACCGCCAGCGCCTCGGCGTCGCGGCCCTGCCCGCGCAAGAGGCTGTAGAGCAGCCGCGCCGGGGTCTCGGCCCCGGGCTCGCGCGACAAGAGGTCGCGGAAGATCGCCTCGGTCTCGGCCGGCTTGCCCTCCAGCGCGTAGAGCCCGGCGCTGACGATCAGCAGCCGCGGGTCGTCCGGCCGGGCGGCCAGCGCCTCGTCCAGCTGCGCGCGCGCGGCCTCGGGCTTTCCGGCGCGCAGCTGCGCCTGCACCGCCATGGCCACCGCCCCGGCGGCGTCGCCGCCCGAGGAGGCGATCTCGTCCAGCATGGCGATGCCGTCCTCGGTGCGGTTCTGGCCGATCAGCAGCGTGGCCTGCAGGGCGCGGGCGGTGCGCTCGGCCTCGGGCGTGCCCAGCGCCTGCAGCGCGCCCACCAGTTCCTGCGCCCGCGCCCAGTCCTGCGCATTGACGAAGAGGTCGGCCAACTGGGCCAGCACCTCGACATTGCCGGGGTTCACCCGGCGGGCGTCGGCCAGCACCGCCTCGGCGGCCTGGGGCCGGCCCTGCCGCATCAGGAAGCGGGCGTAGCGCAGCGATTCGGGCGCGGCGGCGCCCGAGACCTCGACCGCCAGCGCCAGCCGCTCTCCGGCCAGATCCGCGGCCCCGTCGCGTTCGTGCGCCTGGGCCATCAGCGTCAGGATCTCGGCGTCGCGCGGGGTCTGGTCCAGCGCCGCGCGCAGGTCGAGGATGGCCTCGCCCGGGCGGTCCTCGTCGATCAGCCAGGCGGCGCGCATCTTCAGCGCCTCGACCTGGGTGCGGTCCTCGGCCAGCACCTCCTCGACGCGGGCGCGCGCGCCCACCCGGTCGCCCTGCGCCACCAGCATCCGCGCCAGCATCAGCTTGATCCGCCGGGTCTGGTCCGAGGGCTGGGCCGCGGCCAGCACCGCCTCGATCTCGGCCACCGCGGCCGCTCGCTCGCCCGCCTCGAAGCCGATCGCCGCCTTCAGCGCGCGGTAGAGGTCGGCATGGGGCTGGCCGGCATTGGCCGCGATCAGCCGGTCCAGCTCGGCCTCGGCCGCCGCGTGGCCACGGGCCTGCTGCACGAGCTGGATCACCGCGACATGGCCCTCGGGCGCGGCGGTGTCCTCGCCGGCCAGCCGGCGCAGCAGCGCCTCGGCCCCGTCGATGTCGCGCTGCGAGAGATGCCAGGCCACCAGCGCGCCGCGCACCTCGGCATTGTCGGGGAAGAGTTCGAACATCCGGCGCAGCGCGGCGCCCACCGCCTGGTCGTCGCCGCCCTGGGCCAGCAGCCGCAGCTTCATCCCGTGCAGGTCCAGCGCGCGGGGGTCGAGCTCCAGCGCACGCTCGATCTCGGGCAGGGCGGCGGCGGGGGTGTCGCCGGTGGCCAGCCAGTCGATCAGGATCCGCCGGGCCAGCCGGCTGTCGGGCGCCCCGGTCAGCACCGCGCGGGCCGCCTCGGCGGCGGTGCGCCGGCCCTCGGCGTCGCGCGCCATCGTGGCGGCGCGGTAGTCCAGCACCACCCCGATCTCGGCCACCCCGGGCAGGTCGGGGGCCAGCCGCTGCGCCTCGCGGCCGTGGCGCTCGACCTCGGACCAGTTGCCCTGGCCGAAGGCGATCTGCGCCAGGATCAGCCGCACCTCGGGGGTGTCGGGATACTGCTCGATCAGCCGCAGGTACTGGCTGTAGGCCTCGGCCAGCTGGCCGCGCTTCATCAGCGTGTCGGCATAGAGCCGGCGCGCCTCCTGGTGGAACCCGTCGAGGTCGAAGACGTTGCGCAGTTCGACCAGCGCGCGGTCCTCGTCGCCCGCCTGCATCAGCGACAGCGCCGACTGGTAGTGCTTTTCGGCGCGTTCCTCGGCGCTGTCGCAGCCGGCCAGCGCCAGCGTGGCGGCCAGGGCCGTGGCGGTCAGCAGGGGTCGCAGGGGCATCGGTCCTCCTCCCGGGGCCGGGCGGCATTCCGGATGCCGGGGCGGACCCCGTCTACAGGATAAGGCAAGATCGGCAAGATCACATCATGCGGCGCGGCGTCTCAGCAGCCGGTGCCGCGGGTCACGGCCCCCACCGTGGCGAACAGCAGCCGCAGGTCGGTGCCCAGCGACAGATCCGCCTCGTAGCCGGTGTCGAAGGCCGCGCGCTCGGCGAAGGTCGAGCGGCTGCGCGCCGAGACCTGCCAGGGCCCGGTGAGGCCGGGGCGCAGCGCGTAATACGCCTCGCCCGGATAGAGCGGCCGCTGCTCGGGCATCATCGGGCGGGGGCCGACCAGGCTCATGTCGCCCCTGAGCACGTTCCAGAGCTGCGGCAGTTCGTCCAGCGAGGAGGCGCGCAGGAAGCGGCCCAGCCGGGTGATGCGCGGGTCGCGGGCCAGCTTCTGCCTGGCGTTCCATTCCGCCCGCGCCTCGGGCGAGGCGGCGAGGTATTCGGCCAGCCGGGCGTCGGCGTCGGGCTGCATCGAGCGCAGCTTCCACATGCGGAAGATCCGGCCGCCGCGGCCCACCCGGGCCTGGCCGTAGAAGGGCCGGCCGCCGTCGCGCGCCACGGCCAGCGCCAGGATCAGCACCAGCGGCACCACGAAGGGCAGCGCCAGAAGCACCAGTACGATGTCGAGCAGCCGCTTCGCCCCGTTGCGGTAGAGCCCGGGCCGGCGGAGGGGATGCGAGGACCGCGGCAGCGCCGGATGGGCGGTATCGCCGAGGTGGTGTTGGTAATGCACGGTCATCGCGAATACCCGCTCACTCGAACAGCCCGGGCCATTTGCCGGTCCTTGCCGTCACTCTCACGAAGGGAAAGGCGCGCATCGGCGCCGGTGTCCCGCCCACGGGGACTTCCTAGCACCTTTCCGCAGCGCAGGATAATGAAAAAACGATGCAACTGCAGCGGAATCGGCAGTCAACCGCTTGCCGGGGCTTGGTTTTTCGGCGGAACCGGATTGTTGCCGCTCCGTCAACGACGAATTCCCCTTGCCTTATCCGCCCGCCGCCGGGCCGACCTGTCCTTTCCGACAGGTCGGCGGCGGGCAGGGCTTCCGGGGCCGCGAATCGCCCCCCGGGGGCCCGGGAAATCCCCGCCCGCGGCCCGCGGGCACTGGCCGGGGGCCGCCGGACATGCGACAAGGGCCGCGCCGCCCCCGGCGGTGCCCGGTTGTGGCCTTGGAATGGCCGGAGTTCGCCGCGAGAGAGTATCAGGTTTCCGGTTCTGCAGACGGCCATGGACAGCACGCTCGACATCTACAATGCCCATTTCGGCTTTCGCGAGCGGCCGTTCTCGCTGCTGCCCGACCCGGATTTCCTCTACTGGTCGGCGCAGCACCAGCGCGCCTATGCGATGCTGGAATACGGCATCGTCACCCGGGCGCCGATCACGCTGATCACCGGCGAGGTGGGGGCGGGCAAGACCACGCTGCTGCAGCACCTGCTGCGCGCGGTGGGGCCCGAGGTGCGCATCGGGCTCGTCTCCAACGCCCATGGCGGGCGGGGCGAGCTCTTGCGCTGGGTGCTGATGGCGCTGGGGCAGGAGGCGCCGGCGGGCGCGGATTACGTGCAGCTCTTCGCCCGCTTCCAGTCCTTCCTGATCGCCGAATATGCCGAGGGCCGGCGGGTGATCCTGATCTTCGACGAGGCGCAGAACCTGACGCGCGAGAGCCTCGAGGAGCTGCGGATGTTCACCAACATCAACTCGGGCAAGGACGAGCTGGTGCAGCTGGTGCTGGTGGGCCAGCCCGAGCTGCGCGAGATGGTGCACCGCCCCGACATGACCCAGTTCGCCCAGAGGGTGGCGGCCAGCTTCCACCTGTCGCCGATGGACGCGGCCACGGTGCGCGCCTATGTGCGCCACCGCACCGCCACGGCGGGAGGGGCGGCGGATGTCTTCAGCCCCGCGGCGACCGACCTGATCCACGAGGCGACCGGCGGCGTGCCGCGGCTGGTCAATCAACTCTGTGATCTTTCGCTGGTTTATGCCTTTACGAAGAACCAGCGGCGCGTCATGCGTCTGACCGTCCAGCAGGTGCTGGACGATGGTGTGTTTTTCGGCGGCGGCCGGCGGACAGGGGTCCTGCCGCCGCTGCGCAGTGCCCGGACCGGCGGGGCGGAGTGACGATGGATCTGAAGTTCTACCTTTCGCTGTTCCTGCGGCGGCTGCCGTATTTCCTGTTCTTCGTGGCGCTGGGCAGCGCGCTGGGCATCACCGTGGCCCGCATCCTGCCCCCGGTCTATGTGGCCGAGGCGCGGCTGGTGGTGGAAAGCGAGCAGATCCCCGGCGACCTGGCCGCCTCGACCGTGCGCACCGAGGCCAGCGAGCAGCTGCAGATCATCCAGCAGCGCATCCTGACCCGCGACCGGCTGCTGGAGATGGCCAACCGGCTGCGGATCTACGCGCCGGCCGACGGCGGCCCGCCGCCGCGGCTGACCCCCGACGAGATCGTCGCGGATCTGCGCAAGCGCATCCGCATCGTCACCAGCGGCGGCATCCAGCCGCGCGGGCCGGTGCAGGCCACGCTGGTCTCGGTCAGTTTCGAGGCGTCTTCCGCCACGCTCTCGGCCACCGTGGCCAACGAGGTGGTGACGATGATCCTGCAGGAAAACGTCGCCATGCGCACCTCGGTGGCCGGGCAGACGCTGGACTTCTTCGTGCAGGAGGTGGCGCGGCTCGACCAGGAGCTGGCCCGCCGCAGCGCCGCCATCCTGGCCTTCAAGGAGGCCAACAAGGACGCATTGCCCGACAGCCTCGACTTCCGCCGCAGCCAGCAGTCCGCGGCGCAGGAGCGGCTGGTGCAGGTGGAGCGCGAGGAGGCGGCGCTGAAGGACCGCCGCGCCCGGCTGGTGCAGCTCTACGAACAGACCGGGCGCATCGACGCGGGCCCCGCCGCCTCGCAGAGCGCCGAGGAGCGGCAGCTGCAGGCCCTGCGCGACCAGCTGACCGGCGCGCTCGCCGTGCTGTCGCCCGAGAACCCGCGGGTCAGGCTGCTCCAGGCGCAGATCGACGCGCTGGAAAAGGTGGTGGCCGGGCAGATGGCCGGGCGCGGCGCCGCCGCGTCCGGCGTGGATCCGGCGCTGACCGTCTACGAGATGCAGCTGGCCGACCTGGACGGGCAACTCGATTTCCTGGCCCGGCAGAAGACCCAGCTGGAAGAACGGCTCGAGGCGCTGCGGATCTCGATCGAGGCGACCCCGGGCAATGCCATCACGCTCGACACGCTGGAGCGCGACCAGGCCAATACCCGCGGCCAGTACGACCAGGCCGTGGCCAACAAGGCGCGCGCCGAGACCGGCGACATCATCGAGGCCCTGGCCCGCGGCCAGCGGATCACCGTGATCGAACAGGCCATCGCCCCGCGCGAGCCCGACCGGCCCAACCGGCCGCTGATCGCAGCGGCCGGGGTGGGCGGGGGCTTCGTGCTGGGGCTGGGCTTCGTGATGCTGCTGGAGCTGACCAACACCGCGGTGCGTCGGTCGGCCGACATCACCGCGCGGCTGGGGGTGGTGCCGCTGGCCACGCTGCCCTTGATGCGCACCCGCGGCCAGATCCGCCGGCGCCGCGCGGTGATCCTCGGCGCCTTCGCGCTGGTGGTGCTGGCCATCCCGGCCGGGCTCTGGGCGGTGGACACCTATTACCGCCCGCTCGACCTGATCCTCGACCAGGTGCTGGGCCGGCTGGGCCTGGCGGGCGGGATCGCCGTCCCCGTCGCGGCGGGCTGAGGAGAGACGACCGATGGAACGCATCCAGTCCGCCATCGCCAAGGCCCGCGCCGCGCGCAATGCCGCCCGGGCCGACCCCCCGCCGCCGCTGGTCCTGTCGCCCGAGGCGGCGGTCGAACCCGCTGCCGCCCCGCCTGCCGCAGTCGCCCCCCCCGTGCCGGAGCCGGCCGCCCGCGCGGCCATCGACGCCCGCTGGTCGGCGCTGCCGGGCTTTGCCCCCTCGGGCGCGCAGATGGCGCGCCAGCATGTGGTCACCTTCGTCGGCGGCCGCGAGGCGGTGCATTTCGATATGCTGCGCACCCGGATCCTGCAGCAGATGCGCGGCAACGGCTGGACCCGGGTGGCGATCACCTCGCCCGGCCCCTCCTGCGGGAAGAGCACGGTGGCGCTGAATCTGGCCTTCTCGCTGGCCCGGCAGGGCGAGGTGCGCACGCTCCTGGCCGAGATGGACCTGCGCCGCCCCTCGCTGGCGCGGATGCTGGGGCTGCGCGAGAAGCACCAGTTCGCCGAGGTCCTGGCCGGGCAGGCGGATCTGGCGGCCCATGCGGTGCGCTACGGGCCCAACCTCGCCATCGCCACCCAGACCGGGCCGGCGCGGCATCCGGCGGAACTCCTGCACAGCCCGGCCATGGCGGCGGCGCTGGACCGGATCGAGGCCGACTGGGTGCCGGACGTGGTGCTCTGCGACCTGCCGCCGCTGTTTGCGGCCGACGATGCCATGGCGGTGCTGGGGCAGGTGGATGCGGCGCTGATCGTGGTGGCGGCGGGCTCCACCACGGTGGGCGAGATCGACCGCTGCGAACGCGAGGTCGCGGCCCAGACCAATGTGCTGGGCATGGTGCTGAACAAGTGCCGCTACATGGACAAGGACTACGGCTACGACTATTACGGCTGATCCGGCGCGGGGGCCGCAAAAGCAGAAGGGCCGGGGAAACCCCGGCCCTTTGCCATTCCGAAGGACGGAAACTGTCTCAGGCGGCGGCCTTGCGGCGGCGCAGCACGGCCAGCCCGCCCAGCGCGCCGATCAGCAGCAGGCCACCGGCCGGCAGCGGGATCGCGGCGACGTTGACGCTGACCTGGATGTTGCCCGAGCGGGATTCCCAGCCGAGGGTCAGAACCTGGGTCAGCGCGTCGGGATCGGTGAACAGCGTGGACAGCGCGCCGCCGACGCCCAGGACCGTGCTGCCGAAGGTGATGTCGCCCAGCATCTCGGTCACGGTGTCGGTGCCGTCGAACCAGCTCAGATAGGCGCCGGCCAGCGTCGCGCCGGTGACCGAGAAGAGGTTCGCCGTCGCCGCCAGCACCGGCAGCGGCGCATCGGCGGGATCGGCCATGAAGGTGAACGAGAACGAGCCGGCCCCGCCGGTGCCGGTCAGCACCTGCTCGAAGAGATAGTTGTCGCCGGGGTTGATCGGGTTGATCGTGTCCCCGTCGTTGATGTTGACGACGGCCGCCTGGGCGGCGGCGCCGGAAAGGCCGAAGGCCGCGACTGCGGCGATGGCAAGCGTGCGAATGTAACCAATCATATTTTCACTCCAGTCGCGGCGCCTGCGCGCCTTTTACCCGCCGTCATGATGCCCCTGAAATACCACAATGACAAGCACTTCGGCCGCGCTGCGGCGCTTTTGCCGGGGCGGGGGCGGAGGGATAAACCCCTGATTGCATCGTTCGGCAGGCATCACAACCAGAGGGATATATTGTTTCCTCTTACGATACAGTCGCAGCCGATTTGCGCCTCGGGCGAAACGCTTTCCGCGGCCGGGGGCGCCCTGGCCCCGATGATTCGACCCCGCCCCGCCCGGCTCCCCGCTGCGGTCCCTTTCCGCCGCCCTCCGCCCCGCGGTCACGCGGGGTGTGGCAATCCCCCGCGCGATGCGGCATCGAAGGGGGACCACGCCGGCGCCCTGTCCGGGCCACCGAGATGAATGCCAGATGTCCAGACCAGTCGATTTCCCGAATGCGCCGCAGCCCCCAGCCTGGCAGGGAGCCGCAGATCCGGCCCTGGATCTGAGCGTGGTCATCGTGAGCTACAACACGCGGGCGGCGACGCTGCAGGCGGTGGGCTCGGTGCTCGACCATGCCGAGGGCCTGGGGCTCGAGGTGATCGTGGTGGACAATGCCTCGTCGGACGGCAGCGCCGCCGCGGTGCGGGACGCCTATCCCGGGGTCCGGGTCATCGAGGCGGGCCACAACGGCGGCTATGCCTGGGGGAACAACCTCGGGATCGCGCAGGCGGGCGGGCGGCATCTCCTCGTCCTCAATCCCGATGCGCTGATGCATCCCGGAACCCTCCGGCGCGCCGTCGCCTATCTCGACGCGAACCCGCAGGTCGGCATCCTGGGCGCCCGGGTGCTGCTGGAGAACGGCGCGCAGCAGTCCACCCTGTTCAGGTATACCCGGCTGTCGCATCTTTTCTGGCGCATGGTGGTGCCGAGTTCGGTCGTCCGCAAAAGCCGCCTGTTCGGGGACCAGCGCTATGCCTCGCGGGACCGCGATGCCCTGCAGGATGTCGAGGTCGTCGCGGGCTGCTTCATGATGGTGCCGCGGCGCGTCATCGCCGAGGCCGGCGCGATGGACGAACGTTTCTTCATGTATTCGGAGGAATCCGAATGGTGCTGGCGGATCCGGCGGGCGGGTTACGCCGTGCACTACCACCCGGACGTCACCATCACCCATTACGGCGCGCTTTCCACGGGCCAGGTCTCCGCATGGAAGGCGGTCGAGATCGCGAAGGGCCAGATATTGTACCTGCGCTTCACGAACGGGCCCGCGGCGGCCTGGCTGGGCACGCTGCTGATGCTGGGGGGGGACGTCCTGCGGGCGCCCGGGGCGCTGGCGGCGGCGGCCGCCGGAAGGCCCGCCGCCGGCGGGATCTGGCGGGCGCGGACCGGATTCCTCCTGCGCGCCTTGTGCCGGCCGCCGCGCGGCCAGACCCCGCCCCGGGGCCCCCTGCAATCCGGGGCCGTCACCGCATGAAGGCGTTCCTGAGAACGGCCGCGCAGGCCACGGTCCATACCCTGCTGAAGCCCCTCGAGGCCCGGCTGATGGCGCAGCATCCGGCCAGCCGCCATCCGCCCTGCTTCATCCTGGGCGCCCCGCGCTCGGGGACCTCGCTGTTCTACGAACTGCTGGTGACGAGCTATCGGTTCGCCTATTTCTCCAACCTCGCCCACCGCTTCTGGCGCACGCCGGCCGCGGTGTCGCGGCTGGGGATGCGGGCGATCTCGCGCCACCGCCCGAGCTTTTCCAGCAACTACGGCCATATAGAGGGCTGGGGCGCGCCCAACGAGGGGGGCTGGATCTGGCGCCGCTGGCTGGCGGACGGCGACTGGGCCGACGGAACCGTGCCGGCCGGGCTGCCGGTGCAGGAGATGCGCGCGACCCTCGGCGCCCTGGAGGGGGTCTTCGCCGCGCCCTTCGTCAACAAGAACGTGATGCATTCCAACCGGATGCGGCTGCTCGCGGCGATCTTTCCGGGCTGCCTGTTCATCGAGGTGCGCCGCGACCCGGCGGCCACGGCCCGTTCCATCATCCGCGCGGAGCGCGCCCGCAAGGGCCCGGCCAGGCGCCCGGACGACTGGTGGTCGGTGCGTCCCTCGAACGCGGCGCCGGGCGATACGGTCGAACGGGCGGCGCGCCAGGTCCTGGGGGTGGGGGCGGACATCGCGCGCGACGGCGCCGCCCTGGGGCCGGACCGGCTGCTTTCGGTGGATTACGAGGCGTTCTGCCGGCATCCGCAGGCGTGCCTGGACGGCGTGGCCGGCTTCCTGGCGCGGCACGGCTGGCCGGTCGAGCCGCGGCTGCCGGTTCCCGCCGCCTTCCCCGACCCCTCCCCGCCGCTGCTCGGGCAGGAGGACGAGGCGAGGCTGCGCCGCCTGCTGGAGTCCCCCGGTCCTGCCGGGATGGCCTGAGGCCATGCGCAGGGATCCCGCCCCCGCCGCCCCTGCCGCCGCCCCGCCCCCCGGGGACGGAACGGCGGAGAGCCTCGCCCCGTGCCGGGTGGGGGCGGAGGACTGGCCCGCGCTTTCCGCCGGATTTGCGGATCTCGGCTTCGAGCAGAGTTCGGCCTATTCGCAGGCCGCGGCCCGGCGGATCGGGGCGGAGGCGCAGTTCTGGGCGCTGAAGGACGGCGCCGGGCGGGCCGTCGCCGCCGCGGCCCTGCGGGTGAAGCGGGTGCCCGGCCTCGGCCGCGGCATCGCCTGGTGCCCCGGCGGGCCGCTCGTGCTGCCGCGGGGCGGCCCCGCCCCCGATGCGGCGGGGCTGGCCGGGGTGCTGCGGGCGCTGCGGGCGGAACTGGCCGGCAGGCAGGGCCATGTGCTGCGGCTACGCCTGTCGGGCACGGCCGGGCTCGACCCCGCGACGGAGGCCGGGGCGGCGCGGGCGGCGGGGTTCGCGCCGGCGTCCCGGCTGCGGCCCTATCGCAGCAGCCTGATCGACCTGCGGCCCGAGCCGGCCGAGACCCTGGCCGGGCTGCAGGGAAAATGGCGCACCGACCTGCGCTTCGCCCTGAAATCCGGCCTGGCGCTGGAGCGCGGCCGCGGCCCGGGCCTCGAGGCGCGGTTCCTGGCGCTCTTCGCCGCGGTGCGCGAGGCCAAGGGCTTCCGGCCCGAGATCGCGCCGGAGTTCCATTTCGGCCTGGCCGGCCCGGACCATGCGGTGGAGACCCTGATCGCGACGAAGGACGACCAGGATGTGGCCGGGATCGTGGTCGGCACCGCCGGGCCCTGCGCCACCTATCTGTTCGGGGCCACGGCGCCGGCCGGCCGGCCGCTGCGGGCGGGCTATTTCCTGACCTGGGAGGCGATGGCCCTGTCGCGCGCCCGCGGCTGCCTGTGGTACGACCTGGGCGGCATCGACCCGGACGCCAATCCCGATGTCGCCCGGTTCAAGGAGCGCATGAACGGCCTGCCGGTGCTGGCCCAACCCTGGCAGGCCCTGCCGCCCGGGGCCATGGGCCGGCTGGTCCTGGGCGCCGAGGCGCTGCGGGCGCGGCTGCGGGGCAGGTGATGGCGGCCCGGCGGATCGGCATCCTCTTCCACGGCATCGGCCGGCCGGGCAGGGCGCTGGAGCCGGGGGAGGCGCCCTACTGGATCGGGCGGGAGCGTTTCGAGGCCATCCTCGACCGGGTGGCGGGCGCGCCCGATCCGGGCCGCTTCCACCTGAGCTTCGACGACGGCAACGCCTCGGACCACGACATCGCGCTGCCCTGCCTGCTGGCCCGCGGGCTGGCGGCGGATTTCTTCGTGCTCTCGGGGCGGATCGGGCAGCCCGGATCCCTGTCGGCCGGCCAGATCCGCGCGCTGGCCGGGGCGGGCATGGGGATCGGCAGCCACGGCATCGCGCATCGCGACTGGCGGCGGATCGGGGCCGCGGATCTGGCCGCCGAGGTCGCCCGGTCCCGTGCCGAGCTCGAGCGCGTGACCGGCCGGCCGGTGACGACGGCGGGCATCCCCTTCGGCAGCTATGACGCGCGGGTGCTCGGCGCCCTGCGCGGGGCGGGCTATGCGGCCGCCTATTCCAGCGACCGGGGCACGATGGATGCCGGGGCCTTCCTGCGCCCGCGCACCTCGGTGCGCGCCGACATGGACGAGGCGGCGATCGCGGCGATGCTCGCCGGTTCGCTGCGCTGGCTGCCGCGCCTGCGCCGCGGTCTCGGCATGCTGCGGCGGCGTTGGTTCTAGCGGCCCCCTGCCGCCCTTGGCAAACCGGGCGGCAGGTGGTTCTGTGCGGCGGGTAAAGAGGATCGCCATGCCAGTGCCTGCAGTTCCCCGCATCTCGGTCGTGATCCCGCACCTGAACCAGCCGGAGTTCCTGGGCCGCTGCCTGGCCTCGCTGGCCGCCATGACGCGGGCGCCCGACGAGGTGATCGTGGTCGACAACGGCTCGCGCGAACTGCCCGGGGCGATCTGCGCCGCCCATGGCGCCCGCCTGCTGGCCGAGCCCGAGCCCGGGCCGGGGCCGGCGCGCAACCGCGGCGTGGCGGCAGCCACGGGCGAGGTGCTGGCCTTCATCGACGCCGACTGCCTGGCCGATCCCGGCTGGCTGGCCGCGGCCGAGGCGGCGCTGGCCGACCCCGGGGCCGCGATCCTGGGCGGCGACGTGCGGATCGCCCTGGCCGACCCGGCGCGGCCCACCATGCTGGAGGCCTACGAGAGCGTCTTCGCCTACCGGATGGACCGCTACATCGCCCGCGAGGGCTTCACCGGCACCGGCAACCTGGTGGTGCGCCGGACGGTGCTGGAGGAGGTGGGCCCCTTCGCCGGCATCGGCGTGGCCGAGGACCGCGACTGGGGCCGGCGGGCCACCGCGAAGGGCCACCGCATCCGCTTCGTCCCCGGAATGCGGGCCTGGCATCCCGCGCGGGCGGATTTTGCCGAACTGGCGCTGAAGTGGCGGCGCCAGACCGCGCACGATTATGCCGAACTGCGCGGCAAGACGCGCTTCGTGCTGAAGATGCTGGCGATGCCGCTGTCGCCGCTGGCGGAACTGCCGCAGATCCTGGCCACCGACCGGCTGTCCGGCCCGCGCGCGCGGCTGCTGGCCTTCGCCTGCCTCGTCCGGGTGCGCCTGCTGCGCGCGCGCCTGATGGCCGACCTCCTCCTGCGCGGCGACCCGGGGCGGATGTCGGGGGCCTGGAACCGGGGGTGAGGGGGCCGGCCACTGGGTTCGGTCTTCGTCGGATGCGGTCCTGCCGCTGGACGTCCTGACCCCGCCCGGGCCGGGTGATCTCCGCGGTCACCGCCGCAGGAGCGCCCGCCGCAGCATCCCGAGGAAGTTCTTCAGGTTCCGCCGCAGCGGGTTCTGCCGGGCGGCGGGCCAGAGCTGCAGCCCGCGGTAGCGCGGCACCGGCCGGCCGACCAGCCGCAGCGCGAGGATCCGGGCCAGCAGCGCCCGGCGGCGCTCGCGCTGGCCGGGCTGCATGGCGACCAGCCGGGCGGGATCGAAATCCCCGGTCCCGATCCGGCCGGCGGCGCGGGCGGCGGCGAGGATCTCCTGCCCCAGCGGGGTGCGGGCGACGATGAGGCTGATCCCGGGCGCCTCGTCGAACAGGGGATAGCCCTTGGCGTCGGTCTCCCAGGCGTCGGCGCAGGCGATGTCGGCCGCGGTGCCGGTGCCGTCGGCGCAGATCTTGCAGCGGTGCTGCACGTGTTTCGACAGGATCTTCCCCCAGCTGTCGTGATAGCTCATCGACCTTTCGCTGCCGTCCTCCAGCCGCGCGGTGGCCCGGCCCGGCCAGCCCATGCCGCGGTAGCGGAAGCCCGCGACCCCGGCCGGATCGGCCCCCAGCGCCGCCAGCACCGCCTCGCCCCCCGCATGGCTGGGCACCCCGGCGCAGAAGAAGGACAGGATCACCGGAAAGGCCGCGGCCACCTCGGGGTCGCCGTCGCCGAGCGCCCGCAGCGCGGCGGCGTCGCAGGGCTTGCCCACGAAGCCGAAGCGGCGGCCGGTGGCGCGATGCTCGGCCAGCCAGCCGGCCAGCCCGGCCAGCGGGGCCGAGGGCGCATAGCGCGACCCCGCCGTGGCCGTCACCTCGGCGGGATCGGTCAGCACCCGGGTCTCGTTGCGGGCGGGATGCGCGGGGTGGGGGCCGTTGGCCACCACCGCATCCACCGTGCCGCTGGCCAGAAGATGCGCGATGAGCGCCGAGAGCGCCCCGCCCGAGGCCCCGGCGAAGCGCAGCTCCGGGTCGGTGGCCCAGCCGGTGAACATACCGAGATAGGGTCCCCAGAGCGGATCGTCCCGCCGCCCCGCTGCCGCGACGCCCTGGCCGAGGCCGGGGCAGATGCGGGCGATCCGCGCCTCCTCTGCGGGCCCGAGCGGCCCCGACTGCCGCGGGCGCAGGAAGCCCGGCGCGGCCACCTCCATCGCGATCCGCCCCGGGGCGAGGCCCGCGCAGGCGCCGCAGCCCGCGCAGAGATCGCCCCGGGCGACGCGGGCCAGGGCGGGCGAGCGGGCAGGGGGGGAGGGACGGTCGGGCATGGCCCGCCTTTCTAGGCCGGAACCCGGCGGTTTCGCCAGCCCCCGGCCCTTCCGGCTTGACCCCGGGCGGGGCAGGGCGGAAGAAGCGGGCCGCATCCCCCCGAAGGCCGCCCCCGCCGATGTTCCGCGCCGCACTTCTGATCCTGTCGGGCAATGCGGCGGCCTCGCTCCTGCTGCTGGCGCGCAACCTGATCGTGGCGCGGCTGATCCCGGTGGCGGACTACGGGGTGGCCGCCACCTTCGCCGTGGCCATGGCGGTGGTCGAGATGATGTCGGCGCTGGGGCTGCAACAGCAGATCGTGCAGGCGAAGGACGGCGACGACCCCCGCTTCCAGGCCGCTTTGCAGGGGTTCCAGTTGTTGCGCGGGGTGGCGGCGGGGCTCGTGCTCCTCGCCCTCGCCGGGCCGCTGGCCGGGTTCCTGGGCATCCCGGAAGCCGCCTGGGCCTACCGGGTGCTGGCGCTGGTGCCGGTGCTGAACGCTCTCCAGCATTTCGACATCCACCGGCTGAACCGGCAGATGCGCTTCGGCCCGCTGATCGCCACGAGGGCGGTGCCGGCCATCGTCGCGGTGGGCGCGCTCTGGCCGCTGGCGCTGTGGTGGGACGACTGGCAGGTGATGCTGTGGTCGATCCTGGCGCAGGCCGCGGCCGGGGCGCTGGCCTCGCACCTCTGGGCCGAACGGCCCTGGCGGCTGGCGCTGGACCGGGCGGTCATCGCCGGTTCGCTGCGCTTCGGCTGGCCGCTCCTGGCCAACGGCGCGCTGATGTTCCTGGTCTTCGAGGGCGACAAGGTGATCGTCGGGCGCGAACTGGGGATGGAGGCGCTGGCGCTCTTCGCCATGGGGATGACGCTGACGCTGACGCCGACGCTGGTGCTGGCGGCGAGCCTGTCGAACTTCTTTTTGCCGCAGCTGTCGCGGGCCGACCGGGGGACGGCGGCGGGCGAGGCGCGGTTCCGGTTCCTCTCGGTGGTCACCCTGCAGGCCGTGCTGCTGGCCGCGCTGGTCTTCGTGGCGCTGACCGCGGCGCTGGGCGGCCCGGTGGTGCACCTGCTCCTGGGCGACAAGTATCTCGGCCTGCTGCCCTACCTGACCTGGTTCGCGGTCATGCAGGGGCTGCGGGTGATCAAGGCCGGCCCGGCGATCGCCGCGCTGGCCGCGGGCCGGACCGGCAACGCGCTGGCCGCCAACCTGGTGCGCATCCTGGCCCTGCCGGCCTGCTGGCATGTGGCGGCCGGGGGGGGCGAACTGCTGACGATCCTGTGGCTGATGGCGGCGGGAGAGCTTGCGGCCCATGCCGTGGCGCTGGGCCTCCTGCTGTGGCGGCTTCGCCTGCCCCCGGCCGGGCTGGTCCTGCCGCATCTGGCCACGCTGGGGCTCTTCGCCGCCGCGGCCTGGATCTCCTTCGCCCGGGGGGCGGAGGCCGCCATGCTGCCCGCGGATCCGGCCGCGGGCCTGCTGCTCGCCGCCCTCGCGCTCCTTGGCGTCTGGACCATGCCGGCCCTTCGCCGCTACATCCGGGACCAGCGCGGGGGCGACGGGACGGCCTGACCCGCCCGCCACACCGCCGGAAAGAGCCATGACCGGAACGCTTCCCCCCCCCTGGCACCCCGATGCCCTCGCCCGCGCAAGGGCGGCCGAAGGCCGCAGCGAAAGCCGTCTCGCCCCCCTCGTCCGCTGGCTCTACGGCTTCCGGCGGCTGCGCGGCCTCGGCCGCAGGCTCTGCCACCGGCTGGAGGGCGGGCCGATGCATTCGGCCACCTGGCGGCGGATCCTGGAGGAGCGGCACGGGGTCATCGTGGGGCGCTACAGCTATGGCGCGATCCTCGACCCCGGCGTGCTGCCGCCGGGCAGCCGGGTGGGGGCCTATTGCTCGGTGGGCGCGGGCCTGGTGGTGCGCCGGCGCGACCATCCGCTGGACCGCCCCGTCCTGCATCCCTTCTTCTACAACAGCGGGCTGGGGCTGCTGCAACGCGACACGATCCCCGCCGAGCGGGACAATCCGCTGACCATCGGCCATGACGTCTGGATCGGCGACCGGGTGATCATCCTGGGCGGCTGCCGCAGCATCGGCAACGGCGCGGCGATCGCTGCCGGCGCGGTGGTGACCCGGGACGTGCCGCCCTATGCGCTGGTCGCCGGCGTCCCCGCCCGGCCGCTGCGGATGCGCTTCGACGAAGCCCGGATCGCCGAGATCGAGGCCAGCCGCTGGTGGGAGCGCAGCATCGCCGATCTGGTCGCGGCCCCGCCCTTCCCGGATTTGCTGGGCGACCGGGTGGGCAGGGCCTGAGGCGGCCTCAGCCCCTGCCCGCCGCCACCCGCGCCATCGCCTCGCCCAGCGCCGTCTCGTAGAGGGCGAGCTTGCCCAGCCCGCGCTCCAGCGCGGCGGCGGCCTCGCGGGCGAGGGCGGCGCGGTCCTCGTAGGCCGCCATGATCCGGGCCAGCACCGTCTCCTGGTCCTGGGCGGTCGGATCCACCGTGTGGTCGTAGCCGAGGCTGCCGAACAGGCCCGCGAACTTGCGCGAATAGGCCATCGGCACCACCGGCACCCCGGCCGAGAAGGCCGCGATGCAGGCGTGCATCCGCGCCCCGGCGAAGAAGTCCATCCCGGCGATATAGCTCTTGGCCTCGCCCGGGGTGGCGAAGGCGGGGGCGACGAGGGTGCCCGGGAACCGCGCGGCCAGGTCGATGCAGGCCTGCACGTCGTCCTCGACCCCGCCGCGGGTCCAGCCGATCACATGAGGCACCAGATGCACCTCGCAGCCCTCGGGACGAGCGCGGAAGGCGGCGACCAGCGCCTCCATCAGCCCGCGGTAGTCCATGCGCAGGCCGAACATGTTGGCCCTGGTGTAGCCGCCGCTGGCCAGCAGGCCCGAGACGTTCAGCCCCACCCGCACCGGGCCGCCCGCCGGCCGCGGCGGGGGCGGGTCGAAGGGCAGCTTCAGCGCCACGTCCGAGGCCTCGATCACCGGCCGGGCGATCCCCATCCCGGCCAGCGCCTCGGTCGACATCCGGTCGCGGGTGCAGACCACGGCCGCGCGGCGGATGGAGGCGGCCGCCAGCCGGCGCAGCAGCGGCGAGCGGAACGGGCCCATGGTCTGCGGCGCCAGCACCAGCGGGCGGCGCAGGACATGCGTCATCGCCTTCATCTGGTACATCCTGGCGAAGCGCTTCCAGCCGTAGATGTCGGCGAAACTGTCGCCGCCGCCGATGTCCACCACCATGTCGCAGCGCCGCAGCGCCGCCAGCGCCTCCCACGGCCGGCGCTGGGGCCGCAGGGACAGGACCTCGACATCCGGCCCCCCGACGCAGGGCGGGCGCGGATCGCCGCCGTCCAGCACCACGAGGCGGACGGAAAGGCCGCGGGCGCGGGCCTGGGCGCGGATGATCTCCACGTCCGAGACGGTCAGCGCCCCCACGCCGAGGTTGTCGTTGCGGGCCCCGTGGAACAGCAGGCCGATGGTGATCGTCATCCGCGGGAACTCTCGCATGGCACCGGGTAACCGCCCCCTTCTAGCGCCTGCCCGGGTGGATGCCACCCTTCTCTGCATTCCGGGAGGCGGCCGGCGGTCATTCGTTCTCTTTCTGAAGTTCCTTCAACTGACGAAGCTATACTTGGCAGTTAGGGGTGGCTGGCGTTGCCTCGCAGGCAAACAAGAAAAGTTCAAAATCGTTTGGCGCAGAAGGATTTTCCGAGCATCGGGGTTACACAAAAACATGAAAAAAAACGCATGAAGGGGCAAGATGCCGGGACTGAACACGATCGCAGGCCGGCTGATGGCGTGAGGCTCGAGGGAAATCCTCGCGCCCTGGCTCCGTCCGCCGTCGGCGTGAGCAGGATCGCCGCGACTGAGACGGGGTTCCCGCCTTTCTGCCCCATTTCCTCCGCATTCCCGCCTCGCCCCGCCGCTAGACCCGGAGGGGACGGCGGCCCTGCCCTTCGGGGGCCGCGGCCACGACCGGGGAACATACCATGGCCTTGCGCGACACTTTCCGCCGCCTGCTGCGCGCCGAGGACGGGGGCGCCACGGTGGAGTTCACGCTCTTGGTGCCGGCCTTCCTGGGCATCGTGCTCTTCGCCGCCGATACCGCCACCTCCTTCAGCCGGCAGTCGAACATCTGGTCGGTCTCGCAGCAGACCGCGCGGATCGTCGCCCGCCACGGCATGGAGCCCGAGGCCGCCGCCGCTTTCGCCCGCCACAACCTGCGCATCGGCGACTACATGCCCGAGGTCGCCGTCACCCTGGACGACCGCACCCAGAGCGTGACCGTGGTGGTCACTGCCGCCACCGCCGAACTGGCCCCCTTCGGCGTGCTCTCCCGCGCGCTGACGAAGGAACTGACCGTCTCGGTCTCGCAGGCGCTCGAGCCGATCTGATGCGCGCCGGCCCCAGGCGGCGCCCCCTGCGCGGCGAGGCGGGCGGGGTGGCGGTCTTCGGCCTCTTCGCCCTGGCGCTCTGCGCGCTGCTGGTGGGTTTCGCCATCGACGCCACCAACCTCTACCGCCACCAGACCCTGCTGCGGCTGGCCGCCGATGCCGCGGCCCATGCCGGGGCGGTGACGCTGGCCCGCGGCGGCAGCCCGGCCGAGGCCGAGGCGGCGGCCGCGGCGATGGTCGAGCAGAACCTGCCCGAGGCGCGCTTCGGCCGGCTGGTGGCCGATCCCGCCGCCGACCTGCGGGCGCTGGGCTTCGACCCTGCCACCGGGCGGCTGGTTCCGGCCGCGGGGGGCGCGCCGGCCGCTGCGGTGCTGGTGCGGCTGCAGCGCAGCCATGCGGTGGGCAATCTGGTGCCGACCCATGCGCTGCGGGCGGTGGGGCTGGGCGGCTGGACCACCGGGGCCAGCGGGGTGGCGGCCCTCGTCCCCTCGCGGCGCTGCCCCAACGCCGGCGGGCTGGTGGCGCGCGGCACGCTCTCGCTGGGCGGGGGCGCGCAGGCCGGCGCCGGGGTCTGCCTGCACGGGCAGGAGGGGCTGGCGCTGCCCTTCGGCGCGGCGAGCCCCGCCGGCGGACCGCCAAGGGCCAGCCTGCCCGACCCCGCTCGCTGCACCGGCCCCTGCGCCGAGATCGGGGTGGCGGCGATGAACCTGATGATCCCGCCCTCCGCCGCCTGGGTGGAGCGGCTGGCCGCGGGCTTCCTGAACCCAGCCGTCACCCTGCCCGAGGAGACCGCCTTCTTCGCCGAAGCCGGCTTCGGCCCGGATCTGGAGCCGCTGGCCGAGGTGCGGGTTCCGGTGCGCGGGCTGCGCCAAGGCGACGTGGTGCGGCTCTCGCCCTTCTTCTTCGGCCTGCTGCGCACCTATCCCGCGGGGCTGGTCTACGAGGTGAACTGCCCCGCCGTCCCGGGCCGGCCGCGCGAGAGCCTGACCCTGGGCGACTTCCCCGAGGCCCCGCCCCTGCGCGGGCTGGTGCTGGTGACGGACTGCCCGCTGCGGCTGGGCGCCCATGTGCGGATCGAGGGCGCGCTGATGATCCTGCGCGGCACGGCCGATATCCGTTTCCAGCCCGGGGCGCGGATCGGGGCCGCGCCGGGAGCCTGCCCCGCCGGCGCGCGCACCCGGCTGATGGCCACCGGCGACCTGGCGCTGCCGGCCGGGCTGGCGGGCGCGGGGCTGGGCGTGGTGGCGGGCGGTGCGTTGCGGCTCGAGGCGCAGGAGGCCCGGCGGATCCACGGTTTCGCGGTGCAGGCGGGCGGCGACCTGCGCACCTCCGGGCCGCTGGTGCTGGAGGGCTGCCCCGAGGCGGCGGGCGACCCGGTGCTGCCGCCGCTCAGGGTGCTGACCCATGTGATGCCCGACCTCGAAGGCTGGGTCGCCCCCCTCGACCCCGATCCCCCGGCCCGGCCCCTGCCCGGCACCCCGGTCGAACGGCTGGCCCTGGAGGGCAACCGGGCGGGGGGGTGAGTGGCGGCTGCCGGGCTGCTCCCCGCCCATCCAGCGCGGCATTTCTGTCGTCCCGGCGCGGAATCGTGCCGCCGGCATTGCATTCCGCGGCACAGCGGAGTTTACCGCGCCCCGATATTCGCAGCCCGACCGGCGCGCCGCCGGCCCCGAACCGCCCCGAGGCATGAATGACCATCGCGATCCCCAACCTCGCCCCGATCCCGGAACTCTATGTCTCCTGGGACAGCGCGCAGAAGCTGAAGCTCGAGGCCGGCAACCTGCCCTCCTGGGACCTGACCCCGCGCCAGACCTGCGACCTGGAACTGCTGATGAACGGCGGGTTCTTTCCGCTGAAGGGGTTCATGAGCCAGGCGGACTACGAGGGCGTGGTGCGGGAGATGCGGCTGGCGGACGGTACGCTCTGGCCGATGCCGGTGACGCTGGACGTCAGCGAGAAATTCGCCGAAGGGGTCGAGCCCGGGCAGGACATCGCGCTGCGCGACCAGGAGGGGGTGATCCTCGCCATCCTCTCGGTCACGGACAAGTGGGTGCCGGAGAAGGCGGTCGAGGCGGAAGGGGTGTTCGGGGCCGACGACCTGGCCCATCCGGCGGTGAACTACCTGCACAACGTGGCCGGCCCGGTCTATCTGGGCGGCGCGGTGACGGGCATCCAGCCGCCGGTGCATTACGACTTCAAGGCCCGCCGCGACACGCCGAACGAACTCCGCGCCTTTTTCCGCAAGCTGGGCTGGCGCAAGGTGGTGGCCTTCCAGACCCGCAACCCGCTGCACCGGGCGCATCAGGAACTCACCTTCCGCGCCGCCCGCGAGGCGCAGGCGAACCTCCTCATCCACCCGGTGGTGGGCATGACCAAGCCCGGCGACGTGGACCATTTCACCCGGGTGCGCTGCTACGAGGCGGTGCTGGACAAGTATCCGGCGCAGACCACGCATCTGTCGCTCTTGAATCTCGCCATGCGGATGGGCGGCCCGCGCGAGGCGCTGTGGCACGCGATCATCCGCCGCAACCACGGCTGCACCCACATGATCGTGGGCCGCGACCATGCCGGGCCGGGCAAGAATAGCCAGGGCAAGGATTTCTACGACCCCTATGCGGCGCAGGAACTGGTGCGCCAGCACCAGGCCGAGATCGGCATCGAGATGGTCGATTTCCGCCAGATGGTCTATGTGCAGGAAAAGGCCCAGTATTTCCCGGTGGACGAGGTGCCCGGGGGCTCGACCGTGCTGGACATCTCCGGCACCGAGCTGCGCCGCCGGCTGCGCGAGGGGCTGGACATCCCCGACTGGTTCTCGTTCCCCGAGGTGGTGGCGGAACTGCGCCGCACCTCGCCCCCGCGCTCGCAGCAGGGCTTCACGGTGTTCTTCACCGGGCTTTCGGGCTCGGGCAAGTCCACCATCGCCAATGCGCTGATGGTCAAGCTGATGGAGATGGGCGGGCGGCCGGTGACGCTCCTGGACGGCGACGTGGTGCGCAAGCACCTGTCATCCGAACTGGGGTTCAGCAAGGAACACCGCGACATCAACATCCGCCGCATCGGCTATGTCGCCTCCGAGATCACCAAGAACGGCGGCATCGCGCTCTGCGCCCCCATCGCGCCCTATTCCGCGACCCGGCGGGCGGTGCGCGAGATGGTCGAGGCCTATGGCGCCTTCATCGAGGTGCATGTGGCCACCAGCCTGGAAGAATGCGAACGCCGCGACCGCAAGGGTCTCTACAAGCTGGCGCGCGAGGGCAAGATCAAGGAATTCACCGGGATCTCGGACCCCTACGAGGAACCCGCCAGCCCCGAACTGCGGGTCGACACCGAAGGGACCGAGGTGGACCACTGCGCCCACCAGGTCCTGCTGAAGCTGGAGGCCATGGGGCTGATCCGGGGCTGAGGGGGTTCGCCGCCGGTAGGGTGGGCAATCTGCCCACCCTGGATTGGCCACCGGGATGGTGGGCAGATTGCCCACCCTACCCCTCAGCCCGGCCGCATCACCGGCAGTCGGACAGCACCCCGTGCGGCCCGCAGGCGCGCCGTCCTGCCGGATCAGTTCCGGCCGAGGGCCGAGATCTTGATCCAGTCGAGGATCTGGGTCGTGGTCCAGCCGAGGACCGGGATCCTGATGATGTTGGTGGCGGCCGGGGGCGGGGGCGGCGCCGGGGTGCCCACCGGGGCGAGGCTGGCCACAGGGGGGGGCGCCGGAGCGGCGGGCGCCTCGGCTTCCGGCGGGGTGACGGGGGCCGGCGGCGGGGAGACGGGGGCTGCAGCCACGGGCGCGATGGCGCCGTCCCCGGCCAGGACCGCGGTGATGCTGGCCGCGGCGGCGGCGCCTTGCGTCTCGTAGGCGCCCCGGTCCGGGGCCGCCCCCCCGGGGCGCGGCTGCCCCAGAAGGTCGCGGGCGGGCGCCGCCACCTTGTCGCCGGTGTCGACCAGCCCGCTGTCCGGCCGCGGCCGGTAGTCGAAGGCGAAGGGATCGGCGAAGACCGCGCCCGGCGTGCCGATCACCGAATTGCTGCGGAATTCGACGCGGGTGGCGGGATCGGAGGCGCCGTTCAGCATCATGGCCGCATTGTTGACCACCAGCACATTGGTCGAAGGCGTCCCGTTCTTGTGCCTGTTCACCATGAGCCAGGGATGTTTGGAGGTCTGCCCCCGGGCGTTCACCACGGTGTTGTTGACGATCTGCGCATTGCGCCCGCCATAGACGGAAATCCCGTGCGGTGCGGAGACCGAGACCAGGTTGTTCGAGATCCGGAGGTTGTCGTAGAAGCCGTCGAAGAGCCCGATCCCCTGCAAGACGCAGCGCAGCGGATGATCCGGTGCCCCGGTCCATTCCAGGATGATGTTGCTGTCGACTGTCAGCCCGGTGACGCTTCCCCCGGCAGGGGCATAGGACTGGAAGCCGTCGTCATGATTGCCGTCCGTCTTCACGCAGTTGTAGACGCGGTTCATGCTGACGGTGGACCCGCTGAAGGCCCGCAGGCCGTCCCCGTTGTAGCCGTTGATGATGTTCCGGGTGATCTGCGAATCCTGGCCGGTGATCATGATGCCGTGATAGATGCCCGTCAGCCTGTTGCGGCTGGCCACGCTGCGCGGCCCTTCCAGCAGGATGCCGCTGTACTTGCGCGCCTCCCAGCGCGCGGCGTCCCAGTTCATGAACTTGTCGGCCGCGGCCTCGCTGCGGATGTCGAGCCCCTCCACCGCGATGTTCGAGGTCGTCTTGTGGGCACGAATGAGATAGCTCGCCCCCTTGGCCGGATCCTGGGGCCAGATCGCCAGATCCTGCAGCGTGATGTTGCGGGTATCCAGGGACAACAGGATCGAATCGAACCGGGCCTTGTGGGCGTTCTGCGCCCGGATGGTCACCGTACTGTCGAAGCTGGCGTTGGTCTTGATGATGACGGCGCCGTAATGGCCGTCCTGCAGCAGCAGGGTGTCGCCGCCCCTGACCTTGCCCGACTTGAGCGCCGCCTCGATGCTGGCGAAGGGTTTCGCCGCGCTGCCGTCCGGGTTGGCGGGGACCGCCGCCCCGAGCGGGGCCACATGATAGGTCTCGGCCAGGGCGGGGGCGGCGCAGAGCGCGGCGAACCCCAGGAGGAATGTCATGATGCGGTGCATGGAGCGCCTCGGCATGGAAGGATCGTTTCCTTCCTAACAGCAAACAGCGCCGGGGATATGGCCGGAACGGGGCAATACCGCGACTGTTATCCCGCCTGTCGCCGCGCCTCCAGCGCGATCATGGGGAAGACCAGCGGCCAGACGATGCAGGCCAGGAGCCCGGCGGCGCGCTGACCGGGGGCCTTGAGGCCGTTGCGGATCTGCTCGCGCCAAGTCAGCGCCAGGGCCGGCACCAGCACCACGAGATAGACCGCCAGCAGAATGTCCCAGATCCCCATGCGCGCACCCTCGCCCCAGACGATAGTTGCCGGGGTCGATACAATCCTGCGGCGAGCTTCCCCGTCTCCCGCGCCATTGTCCAGCGTCCCGGCCGCCGGCCCACACCGGCTGGCGGTTCGGCGCCCATGTCTTTTCCCCCTTGCGGCGGATGTTTGCGAAATGTTGAATGAGACACGGGAAAGGATACGGATCCGGCCCGCCGGCTCGCCCCCTGCCCCGCCGTTTCACAAACCTTCGTTTGCGACATGATGATCGGTTACGCCCGCGTCTCCTCGGCCGACGGCCGCCAGTCCACCGACCTGCAGCGCGACGCGCTGGTCGCCGCCGGGGTCGATCCGGCGCGGATCTGGGAGGACCGCGCCTCGGGCGCCCGCGAGGGCCGGCCGGGGCTCGCGGCCTGCCTGCGGGCGCTGCGCCCGGGCGACACGCTGGTGGTCTGGAAGCTCGACCGGCTGGGGCGGTCGCTGCCGCATCTGGTGGCCACGGTCCGCGGGCTCGAGGCGCAGGGCGTGGGCCTCAGGGTGCTGGCCGGCGAGGGGGCGGCGCTCGACACCACCACCGCGACGGGGCGGCTGGTCTTCGGCCTCTTCGCCGCATTGGCCGAGTTCGAGCGCGACCTGATCCGCGAGCGCACGAGGGCCGGGCTCGCCGCGGCGCGGGCGCGGGGACGCAAGGGCGGGCGGCGCTTCGCGCTCAGCCGGGCGCAGGTGCGGCTGGCCCAGGCGGCGATGGCCAGCCGCGACGGGTCGGTGGTGGAGCTCTGCCGCGAGCTGGGGGTGCGGCCGGTCACGCTCTACCGCTATGTCGGCCCCGACGGCAGCTTGCGCGACCACGGCCGCCGGGTGCTGGGCCTGCCGCCGGAGGGCTGAACGGAAAACCCGCGGCGCGCGGGCGCCGCGGGCGAGGGATCGTTCCGCAGGACGGGGGTCAGGCGTCGCGCCGGCCGCGGCGGCGGGCCCCGGCGACGCCCAAGAGGCCCAGGCCACCCAGCAGCAGGAGCCCGCCGGCCGGCAGCGGGATCGGCGCCGGGGTGATGCTCTTGGTGAAGTGGAAGTCGGACGAGAAGTTGCCCAGGCTGTTGACCGCGAACTGGAGCCCGTCATCGCCACCGATCGGCAGGTTGCCGACCAGGCCGCAGAGGATGCCGCCCAGCGGGCCGGAGCAGGCCGAACTGTCCATGAAGGCCGCCATCACCAGATCGGTGAAGAGGTCGAGATTGTCGTTCAGCGCGTCCAGCGCATAGCCCTCGAGTTGGGCCAGGATGTCGGAGGCGGTCAGGGTCAGCGTGTAGCTGGCGGTGACGGTGTTGCCCAGGAGCGTGCCCGTATAGTCGAGCGAGCCGCCGAAGGGACCCACCCCGCCGGCGATGCTGAGGTCGGTGGCGCCCAGCGAGAACTGGTCCTGCACCAGGTCGTCGAAGCTCAGCGGCTGGCCGAAGAGGAAACTGCCGAAGTCGAAGTTCAGCACGTCGCCCAGCGGGATCGGATCGCTGACATAGGTCTCGTCGAAGAGCGTGGTGCCCGGCAGCAGCGGGATCGGCAGGTCGAAGCTGAACTCCTGCGACGGGATCGGGATCGTGATCGGCGGCAGCGGGTTCGGGATACAGCCGAAGGGTGTGCAGATCGGATCCCTCGGAACGGTGTACGACAGATCCGGCGTGATCACCGAGACGTTCGGCGTCACCGTCAGGCCCGAGGGCGAGCTCAGCGCGGCGTGGAAGATATAGGGCCGGGTGCCGTTCGGCGCGCCGTTGTATTCGGCGGTCAGGTTGCCGTTGATCACCAGCCCGCCGGTCGCGCTGAAGGACAGGGTTCCGGTGGTGTCGAACAGCGCCACGGGCGCAGCCCAGGCCGCGCCTCCCAGCAGCACCGCGCCGCAGGTCAGCGCAGAGAGTCTCAGCATCTTGGTCAAGGCAATCTCCCCAGAAAAAACAACCAGCAAAGCCGTTGTTCCATGGGGAATCGTTGGAGATCAAGCGATTCGCGAGCCCCTTGCCGGGGCGGCGAATCGCCTCTGCGGCGGGAACTACCGCTCCGGTTGTGGCAATCTCGGGGCAGGCCCGTGGCGAAGGAGGGGCGGCGCGGAGGGGGCATTGTCCGCAGGCCGGCAACAATGCCCGCAGCGCGCCGCGCGGCCGCCGCGATCCGGCCCCGCTCTTCCCGCAAGGGTTGTGCGTCTTGCTGGCAGACTCGCCCAGACTTGCGGCGTCTTCCGGGGCCCGGAACAGGGTTTCCCCGGCCCGGCCGGCCCCGGACTCGCCCTATGCGTGTGAAGGAAGGCGGCGAAAAAATCTGCGGGCCTCACCCCCGCCGCCGCAGCCCCAGGCCCGCCAGCGCGGCCAGCAGCAGGAAGGCCGTCGCCGGCAGGGGAACCGGCGTGGGAGGGGGCGGAGGAGGAGGAGGAGGAGGCGCCGGATTGCCGCCCCCGCCGGTGCCCGTGCCGGTACCACCCCCGCCGCCGCTGCCGGTGCCGCCGGGCAGCGTGCCGCCCGCGCCGCCGCCGCCCAGGGCCAG
>JBBCJM010000024.1:0-31854 GCA_037190175.1 Paracoccaceae bacterium
CGGCGCCGCGGGGCGCCGGGCCGGGGTGTCAGCCCGCCGCCTTTTCCTGCGACAGGGCGTGCAGGGTGGCGGCATCGTCCAGGATGCGGTCCAGCCGGACCCTGGCCTTGCGGACGGCGACCGAGAGCCGTTCGTATTCCGACCCGCCGCGGCGCTGGCATTCGCCCAGGAGCGCGTTGAAGTTCTCCTGGTGGCGGGCGGCGCTGTCCATCAGCGCGGCCAGCGCCCGGGCATCGCCCGCCCGCGCGCGGTCGAACTGCGCCTGCGCCTTGGCGATCCAGGCCTCGGTATGCTGCCCGACCACCTGCTCGGTCGCGTCGAACTCGCCCTGGGCGTCCTGCGCGATCTCGACCGTGCGGCGCAGCGCGGCCTCGATCTTGCCGGTCATGCCCTCGTGCCGGGCCGCGGCCTTGTCGTAGGCCACCAGCTGAACGGTGAACGCCTCCTTCGCCCTGGCCAGGGCCCCGGCATGGTTCGGGTCCGAGATCACCGCGGCCAGGCCGGCCTCGATGGCGAGGCAGGTCTCGCGGATCTGGATGCGCTCGGCGCGGATGTCCTCGCGCTCCTGGTCGACGGCCTTCACGATCTCGAGTTCCACCTGGATCGGCGCCGCCGCGATGCCGCCGAAATTGGTGGTGGTATAGCCCAGCCAGTCCTCGATCTGCTTGATCGCCTGGCCGGCCTTGGTCTGGATCTCGCGCGCATCGTCGCGGGCGGTGACCGTGGCGGCGTTGAAGGCGTTGACCTCGGCCTGCAGCGCAGCGGTGGCCTTGCGGATGTTCTCCTCCGCCTCGGCCTCGCGGTCGCGCTGGGCGGCGATCTCCTTGCCGATGTCCTCGGCCACCTTCGCGAACACCTTGCCGGCCCTGGCCTGCGCCTCGTCCTGTTTCGCGGTCAGCCCGGCGATCTTCTCGCGGATCGCGTCGATCATGCCGTCGACCAGCTGGCCCGCGTCGCCGGCGGTCTGGCCGACCGTCTTGCCGATGGCCTCGGCCAGTTCGCCGGCCTCGGCCAGCAGGCGGTCGGCCTCGGCCCCGGCGGCGGCCCGCGCGGCGTCGAAGGCGGGGCCAACGGCATCGGCCAGCGCCTTGACCTCGCGCACGCCTTCCTCGGCGGTCTGCGCCAGCCTGTCCAGCTGCGCCTCGGCGGCCTTCACCGCGTCCTCGCTGATCCAGCCGATGATGCGGTCCACCGCCTGCCGGCCCTGTTCGGCCAGATCGGCCAGCGCGCCGGGGATGGCTTCGGTGCCGGCCTCGACCGCCTCGGCCTTGTCGTTGGTCGCCATCCGGGCGGTCATGGCCTGCGTAATCGCGTTCAGGCCCGGGGCGGCGAAGTCCTCGCCCACCTCGTCCACCAGTTCGGCCCGGCCGTCCTCCAGCCCCTCGACAAGGCCGGCGGTCTGCTCCCGCACCGCCGCGCCGCGCGCCCGGGCCTCGTCCACGCGGGTCTCGGCGTGTTCGGTGGCCCGTTCGATCTGGCGGGCGATCTGGTCCTCGAAGCGCAGCTTGGTGGCCTCGATGGCGCGGATGGTCTCCTCGATGAAGCCCTCGGCCTCGTCGCGCCTGGCGGCGGCGAATTCGGCCACGCTGTCGAACAGGCTGCCGGCCTTGTCGCGCGCCGCCTCGGCGATGGCGGTGAAGATGCCGCCGGCATTGCGCCGCACCTCCTCGGCCTCGCGCAGAGCCTGTTCGGCCGCCTCGCCCTCCAGCCCCGGGGCGCGGGCGGCCATGGCGGCGAATTGCTCGACGCCGTCGGTGGCCTGCTGCTTCATCCACTCGGCCAGTGCCGCCGCCTCGTCCAGCGCCCGGGCCAGCGCCTGCCGCACCTGCTCCTGCGCGCCGTCCAGCTTGTCGCCGATCTCTTCCAGCGCGGCGCCGGCGGCGTCGAAGGTCTCGCGCGCGGCCTGCGCGGCCTGTCCGGTCGCCCGGTCGATGAAGCCCTCGGCCGCCTCGGCGATGCCGGCGAACAGCCGCCGCGCGCCCTCGCCCAGTTCGGCCAGCGCGGTTTCCATCCGCCCCTGTTCCTCCTCGGCGCGGCGGTGGGTGTCCTCCAGCTCGCGGCGGGCAGGATCGACCAGCGCGCCGACGATCTGGCCGCCGGCCTGGCGGATGGCCTCGGCCACCTCGGCGTCGGTTTCCGCGACGATGCGCCGGCTGCGCTCGGCCACGCCGGACAGCGCCGCGCCGGCCGCCTGCGCGCCGTCGAACAGGCCCTGCACCTCCTGCGCCAGCTTCTCGGCGGCCTGGGTGGCGTATTGGCGGGCGGTGTCCAGCATCTGGCCGGCCTCGTCCACCGTTTCGCCCACCGCCTGGATCAGCGCGTCGCCGATCCGCCCGGCGTCGCGGGCGAGGCCGGAGAAGATGCCGGTGACGCTGTCCAGCGCCGACTTCGCCTCCTGCACCACGGTGTCGACCACGCCCTCGTCCAGCCCGGCGGCGCGGTCCACCACGGCGCGGGCATCCTCGGCCACCCCCGCCGCCTCGGACTGCACCCGTTCCGAATCCGCCTGCGCCGCGCCAACCGCCTCGTCCTTCAGCTGCACGGCGCGGTCGGCGGCGGATTTCGCGGTCTCGGCCACGGCCTGGGCCCGGCCCGCCACCTGCTCGGCCCTTTCGCGGGCGGCCGCGGCCTCCTGCCCCGCCGCGCGGGCGCCGCCTTCCTGGGCCTGGGCGGCGGCCTGCGTGGCGCGCTGCGCGGCCTGACCGGCAACGGCGGCCTCGCTGCGCACCGCCTGCATCTCGGTCTGCGCCTTGGCCATCGCCGCCCCCGCGGCCTTGCCCGCGGCTGCCGCGGGGGCGGCGGCGCGGGGGCCGACCTGTTCCACCGCCTCGGCGGCGGAGGCTCCGGCCAGTTCTGCCGCCTGCGAGGCGCCGTCCACCGCCTCGGCGGCCGAGGCCACCGCCACCGCCGCGCCCTGCGCGGAGAGCTGGGCGCCCTGCGCCGCACGCGCGGCGCGCGCCGCGGCCTCGGGGTCGTCGCCCGCCGCACCGGCGATCATGCCCGGCAGGGGCGCGACCATGCTGGCGGTCTTGCCCGCGCCCCTGGCCACGGCCTCGGCCAGGCTCCTGGGCTTCTTCGGCTGGCCGCCGCCGGCAGGGGCGGCCTTGGCCGACGCCTTGTCCTCCGAGACGGGGGCGTTGTCGTTTCCCGCCTCGGGCGCCGCGCTCTCGTCCTCGTCCTCGTCCTCGTCGGTCTCGCCCAGTTCCGCCCCGCCGGGCAGCATGACGCGAGCCTTGAACTTGCCGAAGCCCTCGGCCTTCAGCATCAGGCGCACCTTCTTGGTCAGCGAGCGCGGCACGTTGTCCGAGGCGCATTCGAAGACCAGCTCGGCCCCGTCCAGCGAGACGGTGCCGAAGGACCCCTTCGAGGTGCCCGCCTCCTTCTTGGCCTGCTTGCCCAGCATCTCGGCGTTCTTGCGCTTGTGGGCGGCCAGCAGGACCGGCCTGTTCTTGTCGGTGGTCTGGTAGAGGCCGAAGTTCAGCGGCCCCTGCTTCAGCTTCCGCAGCACGTCCTGGATGGGCATGAACGGGCTGTCGCCGTCATCCTCTTCCTCGCGGCCGCGGGTCTTGCCTTTCAACGCCATGACGAATGCTCCTTTTGCTGGAATGCGCCGCCGGCTCTGCCCGGCCGATGTTTCGCGCGATTGTCGCGGGGTGCGGGGGGCCCGTGTTTCAGCCGGGGCGGCCGGCGCAAACTCCTGCTGAAACAAGGGGACCGCAGAAGGGCCCCATCGAAACGCCAATCCATGAGGCCCCCGATGAAGACCCCGCTTCTTGCGCTGACGCTGATCCTGACCGCCGGCACCGCCCCGGCCTGCACCCCCGAGGAGATGCAGGCCAAGGCGACCGAACTGGTCACCAAGGCGCAGGCGCTCACCACCCTCTCGCCACAGGAGGCCGAGAAGCTGCTGCCGAAGCTCGCCGAACTGCAAGGCCGGCCGGTCACCAGCGTCGAGGACGCCTGCCGCATCTATGACGAGATGCTGGGCGAACTGGCGGCGGCGGGCTGACCGCCCCGCATTTCCAGCCCGCCGTCATCCCCTCCGGCAGGGCTGACGGGCCGGCCGTTTCACCGCCGCGGCGGTGACGGGGCAGTATTGGTCCTGCCCCGGGCCGGCCCCCTTTTCATGACGCGACAGCCCCGCCGGCAGGTCCGGCGGGGTTCACTCCGGCGCGCCGCGGTAGACATAGCCGTTGCCGCGCAGGGCCTGGATCAGCTGCCCGTCCGCCCCGGCCTGTTCCAGCTTGCGCCGCAGGCGGGTGATGCGGGTGTCGATGCTGCGGTCCAGCGGGTCGTCGCCATGCGCGGGCGCCAGCCGCAGCAGGTCGTCGCGGCTCAGCACCCGGCCGCGGTGGGTAGCGAAGGCCGCGATCAGGTCGACCTCGGTCGGGAACAGCGGCAGGGGCGCGCCCTCCGCGTCCAGCACCCGCCAGCGCCGCAGGTCCAGCGACAGGGGCCCGAAGGCCACGATCTCCTGCCCCGCCAGCCGGCGGCGGCGCAGCACGGCGGCGATCCGGGCGTTCAGCTCGGCCAGCGAGAAGGGCTTGGTCACATAGTCGTCGGCCCCGACCTCCAGCCCCGCCACGCGGTCCACCAGATCTCCCGCGCCGGTCAGCATCACGATGCCGATGTCGTGGCTCTGCCGCAGCCGGCGGGCGATGCTGAACCCGTCCTCCCCCGGCAGGCCGAGGTCGAGGATCACCAGATCCGGCACCCCCTGGGCCAGCAGCCGGTCCAGCTCGGCCCCCCGCTGGGCCAGCCGCAGCCGGTGGCCCTGCGCCTCCAGCGCCTCGGCCAGCATCCGCAGGATCGCGGGCTCGTCGTCGACGGCGATCATGTCGGCCATGGGGCGGGGCTGGGCAAGGGAATCGGCATCGGGGCGTCCGGGGGGATGGCGGGCGGACCATAGGGCGCATCCGGGCGGCGGTCATGGCACCAGGCGAAGCGTCTTTGTGCAGAAGGCGAAGTGCGGCGGGTTTTCCGTGGATCGCCCGGCCACTTGCGTGCTGACATCGCGGTGAAACAGGGCCGGGGTTCCAAGGCGCGGGGCGGGATGGGGATCGGGACGATCGCGATGCGGGCTGTGACTGCGCCGGGCCTTGGCCGTGCCTCGCTGATGCTGGCGCTGTGTGCGCTGCCGCTGGGCGGGCTGATCGTCGGGCTGGCGGCGGACCAGTTCATCCGGCAGCGCGCGGCGCTCCTGGGCGAGCTGACCGGGGCGGTCGCCGAACAGCACCACGCGCTGGCCGCCATGCTGGGCGACGCCGACCGGCAGGTGGGCCGGATGCGCCTGACGATGGAGGATGCGCTGGCCGCCGGCGCCCCGGCCGGCCGGGCCGCGCTGGTGCCGGCCGCCGCCCGGCTGTCCCATGCGGTGCTGGAGGGGCTCGAACGGCCGCCCTCGCCCGCCGGCAACCTGATCGGGGTGCCCGATCTGGCGGCGCGGCCCGAGGTCGAGGCCGCGCTGGAGATGCTGGCGGTGGTGGAGGTCGAGGCCCGGCTGGGCAGCCGCACGCACTGGAGCTATTTCTTCTCGGCCCGCGGCGACTTCATTACCATCCATCCCTACGTGAGCCTGGCCGAGATCGCGGGATCGGCCAGCCGGCCGGTGGGGTCGGTGGCGGAACTGGTGGCCTATTGGCTGGACTACGACGTGTTCCGGCTGGGCACGCCCGCGGCCAATCCGGCGGGCGCGTCCTACTGGACCCCGGTCTATCAGGACGCCGGCGGGGCCGGGCCGATGGTCAGCCATGCCGCGCCGGTCTATGCCGGCGGCGCCTTCCTGGGGATCGTGGGCATCGACGTGCTGCTGGAGACGTTCCAGGGCCTCTTGTCGCGCCTGCACCAGCCGGTGGGCTTCCTGGCCGTGGTCGATGCCGGGGGTACGGTGCTGGCGGCCGAGGGCGCGTCCTTCGGCGGCGACGGGGCGGCGATGCGCCGGCATCTGGCCCAGACCGGGCTGGCGGGGCTGGGCGATCAGCCCGCCTTCCGCCGCCACGGCGCCGACTGGGCCCTGTCGCGCGCCCTGGCCGGCACGCCGTTCCGTCTGCTCTATATCGTGCCGAATGCCGAGATGAACGGCTGGCTGCTGCCCCGGCTGGCGGTGTTCGGCTGGATCCTGCTGGGGCTGGTGCTGACGCTGGCCGGGCTGTGGCTGTTCCTGCACCGGCAATATATCCGCCCCGCCTTCGGCCTCGGCGACTATCTGGTGGCGCAGGCCGCCGGCGGCGCGGCGGAGCCCCCGCGCCTGCCCGCCCTTTGGCAGGGCAGCCTCGAGCGGATCTCGGACGCCTTCGCCTCGGGCCGGATCTACCGCCAGCGGCTGGAGGAAAGCGAGGCGCGGTTCCTGGCCGCCACCTCGGGCCTGCCGGACGGTTTCGCCATCCTGGGGCCGGAGGGGCTGATCGTCTTCTACAACGCCGCCTTCCAGCGGCTCTTGGGCGCAGGGGGGCAATCCGGCCTGACGGTCGGCTGCCCCGTGGCCGATGCCGTGGGCCTGGCGGGCCTGGGCGAGGAGCCCCGCCTGCTGCACGGCCGCTGGATCACCTGCCGCCGCACCCCGATGGCCGGCGGCGGGCAGGTGATCGTGCTGCGCGACGTGACCCTGGCCCGCGCCGCCGAGATGCAGCTGCGGGAAAGCGAGGCGCGCTATCGCACCGTGGTCAACACCCAGACCGAATTCGTCGCCCGCTTCACCCCCGAGGGGCGGCCCACCTTCGCCAACGACGCCTATTGCCGCTACATGAACCTGACGCAGGAGGAACTGGTCGGCCGCGGGGTCAGCGATTTCTCCTACATCCTGCCCGAGGACCGGGCGGCGCATGACGCGCATCTTGCCGAACTCTCGCCCGAAAAGCCCACCTGCACCGTGGTGTTCCGCTCGATCCTGCCCGACGGCAGCTTCCACTGGGAGGAATGGAACGACACCGGCATCTTCGACGCCGAGGGGCGGCTGGTCGAGTTGCAGGCGGTGGGCCGCGACATCACCGAACGCAAGCTGGCCGAGGAGGCGCTGCGGCAGAGCGAGAAGATGGCGGCGCTGGGGTCGCTGCTGGCCGGGGTGGCGCATGAGCTGAACAACCCGCTGTCCATCGTGGTGGGCTATGCCGGGATGTTGCAGGAACTCGCCCCGGACGAGCCCACCCGCCGCCGCGCGCAGGAAATCCACTCCGCCGCCGAACGCTGCGCCCGCATCGTGCGCACCTTCCTGGCCATGGCCCGCTCGCGCCCCTCCGAGCGGGTGGCGGTCCAGCCCGGCGAGGTGATCGCCGACGCGCTGCGGCTGGCGGCCTATGGCCTGCGCAGCAACGGGGTGGAGGTGGCGGTCGAGGCCGCGCCCGACCTGCCGGCGGTGCTGGCCGACCGCGACCAGCTGCATCAGGTGTTCATGAACCTGATCCTGAACGCCCAGCAGGCGATGATGGCGGTCGAGGGGCCGCGGCGGCTGACCATCCGCAGCTTCGGCGACGGGGGGCGGGTGGTGACCACCCTGACCGACACCGGCCACGGCATCGACCCGGCCGCGCGGCCGCGCCTGTTCGACCCCTTCTTCACCACCAAGCCGCAGGGGATGGGCACAGGGATCGGCCTGTCGGTCTGCCTGAAGATCGTCGAGGCGCATGGCGGCACCATCCGGCTGGACCCCGCCCCGGGCGGCGGGGCCGAGGCGCGGGTGGAGCTGCCCGCCACCCACGCGGACAAGGCGGAGGCCGGGGAAGAGACCATCCCGGCGCTCTCTGGCCATGTGCTGGTGGTGGACGACGAGCCCGGCATCGTCTCCTGGCTGGCCGAGGCGCTGGCGGCGGCGGGGCTGACCGTCACCGGCCTCACCTCCGGCCAGGCGGCGCAGGAGGCGCTGGCCGCGGGCGATTTCGACGCCCTGCTGACCGACCTGCGGATGCCCGGGGTGGGCGGCGACCGGCTGGTGGTCTTCGTCGCCGAGCACCGGCCGGAGTTGCTGGCGCGGACCGTGGTGATGACGGGCGACGCGCTGGGGTCGGAAACCGCGCTGGCCCATCCGGTGGCGGCGGTGATCGAGAAACCCGTGGACCGCGCGGCGCTGCTGGCCGTGCTGGCGGAGGTGCTGGGATGAGGCAGCCACAGATCCTTGTGGTGGACGACGAGGCCGGATTGCGGGCGATGATCGAGGACTACCTGACCCTGCAGGGCTTTGCCGTGTTGCAGGCCGGGAACGGCGCGGCGCTGGACCGGGTGCTGGCCACGACGCGGCCCGACGTGATCGTGCTGGACGTGAACATGCCGGGCGAGGACGGGCTGACCATCCTGTCGCGCCTGCGCGCCACCGGGCACCGGGCCGGCATCGTCATGCTGACCGCCAATGCCGACGAGGCCAGCCGGCTGGCCGGCCTCACCAACGCCGACGACTATATCGTCAAGCCCTTCGAGCTGCGCGAGCTGGTGGCGCGGCTGCGCGCCGTGCTGCGCCGCCTGCCGCCCCGCCCGGCCGAGCCGCGGCGCGAGAACACGCTGGCGCTGGGGCCCTGCCGGCTGGATCTGGACGGGCGGCAGCTGTTCGGGGCGGACGGGCTGGAGATCGAGGTCAGCGCGATGGAATTCGACCTGCTGGAGACCTTCGCCCGCCATCCCCGCCAGATCCTGTCACGCGAGCGGCTGTGCGAGCTGGCGCATGGCCGGTCCCTGGGCGCGGGCGACCGCAGCGTCGACATCCGCATCACCCGCCTGCGCCGCAAGATCGAGGCCGACCCCGCCCGCCCCGCCATCCTGCTGACCATGCGGGGCGAGGGCTATCTGTTCGATCCCGCCGTGTAACCGCATCGCCACCGCCGCGACAACCGGCTGAAACCTCGTTGCCGCAGAAGGCGGCATCCATGAACGAGGAGCGATTTCGATGATTTTTTTGACCCTGATCCGCGACTGGCTGCTGCACCGGCAGCAGCGCGCCCGGCAGCTGCGCGAATTGCAGAGCCTGGCCGAGATGGACGACCGGATGCTGGCCGACATCGGCATCGACCGCGGCACGGCGCGCGAGCTGCTGCAAGAGGCGCTGGACGCGCCCTTCACCCGCGCCCCGGCCGCGCGGCCCGGCGCAGCCCCCCGCTGGGCCTGAGACCATGACCTGCGAACGCTTCGATCCGCGCGACGCGGTGCCGGCGGAGCCGGCCTTCCTGTCGGTCGAGCGGCTGTCGCACCGCTTCGGCGCGCAGCCGGTGCTGGACGGCGTGTCGCTGGACCTGCGCCGGGGCGAGTTCCTGACCCTGCTCGGCCCCTCGGGCTGCGGCAAGACCACCCTCCTGCGGCTGGTCGCGGGGTTCGAGGCGGTGCAGACCGGCCGCATCCTGCTGGAGGGGCGGGATCTGGGCGGCCTGCCGGCTGCAAGGCGGCCGGTGAACACGGTCTTTCAGAACTACGCGCTGTTTCCCCACATGAGCGTGGCGGGCAACGTGGGCTTCGGCCTGCGGATGCTGGGCCATGGCGCGGCCGACATCCGCCGCCGGGTGGACGAGATGCTGGACCTCGTGCGCCTCACCCCCCTGCGCGACCGCCGTATCGGCGAGTTGTCCGGCGGCCAGCAGCAGAGGGTCGCCCTGGCCCGGGCGCTGGCCCCGGCGCCGCGCCTCTTGCTGCTGGACGAGCCGCTGTCGGCGCTGGACCACCGCCTGCGGCGCGAGATGCAGGCCGAGCTGAAGCGCATCCAGCGTGATCTGGGCATGACCTTCCTGTTCGTGACCCACGACCAGGAAGAGGCGCTGACCCTCTCGGACCGCATCGCGGTGCTGGAGGGCGGGCGGCTGCAACAATGCGACACGCCCGAGGCGCTGTATCACCGCCCCGCCAACCGCTTCGTCGCGGCATTCATGGGCGGCACCAATTTCCTGACCGGCCGGCTGCGGTCGGTGGCGCAGGGCCGGGCCTGGGTGGAACTGGGCGGCCATGTGATCGACCTGCCGCTGGATGGCCGCGTGCCGGGCGACGGCGCGGTGACGCTGATGATCCGCCCCGAACACATCCGCCCCGGCGCCCATGACGGGCTGCGGCTGGTGGCGCGGGCGGTGGCCACGCGCTTTGCCGGCGCCGACCACGAGCTGCACCTGCGGCTCGAGGGTGGCGAGGCGCTGACCGCCCGGCTGCGCGGACCGGCCGAGCTGCCCGCGCCGGGCGAGGCGCTGACCGTCACCCTGCCGCCCGCGCATCTGCGCATCGTGGAGGTGGCGCCATGAGCCCGGCCCTTGCCCGCCCCGCCCCCCGCCGCCGGGCCGGCCCGCTGGCCGCCGCGCTGCCCGCCATCGCCTTCGTCGCGCTGTTCGGGCTGGGGCCGCTGGCCGTCATGGCGGTGTTCTCGGTGCTCAAGGCCGCGCCGCATGGCGGGGTGGAATGGCAGATCTCGGCCGAGGGCTGGCGCGCGCTGCTGTCCCGGCGCGACATCTTCGACGGCGGGCTGCACCTCTCGGCCGACCACCTGCTGATCTACGGCCGGTCGTTCCTGTCGGCGCTGGTCACGACGGCTCTTTGCGTGGCCGTGGGCTTTCCCCTGGCCTGGTTCATCGCCACCCGGACGCCCGCGCGGCGCAAGTGGTGGGTGCTGGCGGTGACGGTGCCGTTCTGGTCCAGCCTCTTGGTGCGCACGCTGGCGCTGATGCTGATCCTGGGCGACCGGGGGCTGGTCAACGGGGCGCTGATCGGCCTCGGGCTGATCCAGCAGCCACTGAGGATGCTTTATACCGAGGTCGCGGTGATGGCCGGGCTGGTCTATGCCTCGCTGCCCTTCATGGTGCTGCCGGTCTATTCGGCGTTGGCGCGGCTGGACCCGCGGCTGGTCGAGGCCGCGGCCGACCTGCATGCCGGCCGCTGGTCGATCCTGCGCCATGTGCTGTGGCCCGCCGCGCGGCCGGGGGTGCTGGCCGGGGCGCTTCTGGTCTTCGTGCCGGCGCTGGGGGCCTATGTGGTGCCCTTGGTGCTGGGCGGCGGGCGGTCGATGATGATCGGCGACCTGATCGCGCTGCAATTCGGATCCTCGCGCAACTGGCCGCTGGGTGCTGCGGAATCCATCGTGCTGCTGGCGGGCGTGCTGGCCGCGCTGGCCATCCACCGCAGGCTGGAGAAACGCCCATGAAAGCCCGCCTTCCGTTGCATCAACCCGGCTTCGGCGCCGTCGCCTGGGCGGGCATGGTCCTGATCTATGCGCCCGTCGTCGTGCTGGTGGTCTTCGCGCTGAACCGGGGGCAATTGTTCCACCTGTGGGAGGGCGTGTCGCTGCGCTGGTTCGAGAAGGCGCTGGCCAACCCCGGCTTCCGCCGCGCGGCCTGGAACACCATGGTCGTCTCGGTCTCGGCCACGCTGATCGCCACCGCGCTGGCCACCGCCGCCGCGCTGGCGCTGGAACGCGCCCGGGCGCGCGAGGCGGGGCTGGCGCTGCTAGTCCTCGGCCTGCCGCTGGTGGTGCCCGAGGTGGTCATGGCCATCGCCACGATGATCTTCTTTTCGCAGGTGCCGCTGCCCGACATCGGGATCGGGCGGCTGATCCTGGGCCACACCGCCTTCTGCATCCCCTTCGCGCTGATGCCGGTGCGCGCCTGCCTGCAAGGGATCGACCCCCGGCTGGGGCAGGCGGCGCGCGACCTTCATGCCTCGGACGGCGCGGTGCTGTGCCATGTCACCCTGCCGCTGCTGGTGCCCGGGATCGTGTCGGGCGCGGCGCTGGCCTTCATCGTCTCCTTCGACGACTTCGCCATGGCGCAGTTCGTCGCCGGCCCCGGGCAGACCACGCTGCCCGTCTTCATCTGGGCCCAGCTGCGCCGGCCGCTGACGCCCGAGATCAACGCGATGTGCGCCATCGTGCTGATCGTCTCGACCCTGCTGATCTGCCTCGCCACCGCGCTGACCGCGCGGCGCGGGCAGGGATTTTCCCGTTGAACCACAAGGAGTTTGCCATGAAGACGTTTTTCGCCGCGCTGTTCTGCGGCATGATGCTGGCCGCCGCCGCCCTGGCCGAGGGCCGGCTGCACATCTACACTTGGGGCGAATACACCAGCCCCGAGCTGATCGAGAAATTCTCGGCCCTCCACGGGGTCGAGGTCACCATCGACGAATACGACAGCAACGAGACGATGCTGGCCCGGGTGCGCGGCGGCGGCAGCGGCTTCGACATCGTGGTGCCGGGCGATTATGCCGTGCGGACCATGATCGAGGAGGGGCTGCTGGCCGAGACCCGCCCCGACCTGATGCCCAACTTCGCCAACGTCGACCCCGACCATGTCGGCGTCTACTGGGATCCCGGCCGCCGTTTCACCGTGCCGTGGACCGTGGGCTTCACCGGTTATGCGGTGGACGGCCGGGCGTGGGAGGGCGAGACCGGCTCGCTTGCGCTGCTGTTCGACCCGCCGGCGGAACTGCGCGGCCGCATCGCCATGCTGGACGACATGGTGTCGGTCATCCACGCCGCCGAGCGTCATCTCGACGTGCCGCGCTGCACCGCGAACCCCGACGACCTGCGCCGGGTGCGCGACCTGCTTCTGGCGGCCAGGCCGCATTGGCGCAGCTTCGGCGCCGACAGCATCAACCGGCTGGCCTCGGGCGAGGCGGCGGTGGCGATGACCTGGAGCGGTTCGGCCGTGGTGCTGCGCGAACAGCTGCCCAAGACCCGCTTCGTCTTCACGCCCGGGCCGATGGAGGCGTTTTCCGACAGCATCGCGGTGCTGCGGGACGCGCCGAACCTGGAGAACGCCAGGCTGTTCCAGAACTTCGTGATGGACCCGGCGAATGCCGCGCTGACCGCCGAATTCGCGGGCTATGCCACCGCGATCACCGGGGCCGGGGCGCATATGTCCGAAGATCTGCGCGCCGCGCCCGAGCTGAACCCGCCGGCCGATGTGGTGGCCGAATTCGTTCCGCCCTGCGCGCCCGAGGTGATTGCGATGTATAACGCGATCTGGACGGAGCTTCGGCGGTGAGGGGGACGGGGATGCGAAAGCGCATGTGGATGCTGCCGGCGGCGCTGGCGCTGATGCTGCTGGGCCTTCACGGCTGCGGGCCGAACGCGGGGCGCTGCACCCCGCTGAGCCCCGGCTTCCCGCTGTGCGGCATCTGAAGGGGATCCCGCATGAAACGCTATCTTAAAAGGGCGCCGGGCTTTGTGGCGCTGGCTGCTGCTGTTCCGCCCCCGTCTTTCAGGAAGGATTTCCCCATGAGCCTCCGTACCATCGCCACCGCGCTCGCCCTTCTCCTCCTGCCGCCGGCCGCGACGGCCGCCTGCGCGCCGGGCCAGCCGGGGCTGGAGGGGGTCTATCTGCTGGAGGGCGAGATGGAGGTCGGCGCGCAGCTGGTGCTGCTGGCCGACGGGCGGTTCGAATTCGGGCTGGCCTATGGCGCGATCGACCAGGCCGGCCGCGGCTGCTGGTCGATCCACGGCACCGCCCTGAGGCTGCAGGTCGAGGGGCGCCGGCAGGTGCCTGCGCAGCATTCGCCGGCCGACCGCCGCTTCCGCGGCATGGTCCTGCTGGTCGAGCCCGACGGGCGGCTGCGCTGGCCCCTGCCCGGCTTTCGCGGCATGTTCCAGCGGGTCCGGCGCTGAGCGATTGTGCCGGCCCGGCCCCCTGTGCAAAATCCGCGCGGGAAAGGGGTTTCATGCGCGTCGCCTTCTCCAGCCACAGCCTGCCGCCGGCCGAACGGGCCGCGCTTTTGCGCGAGGTCTATGCGCGCTCCATGATCGGCTGCGACCTGGCCCCCGTGGGCGAGGGGGCGCTGGAGATCGAGTTCGACGCGCTGGTCCTGAACGGGGCCGGGGTCGGCGGCGGCCGCTATGCGCCCATGACCGCGCAGCGCGGCACGGAACACATGACAGGCGAAGGCATCATGCTCTCGGCCAGCGCGGGCCGGTTCGGGGTGTCCGTGGGCGGGGCCGAGATGCTGGCGGGCGGCGAGGGCGCGGTGACGGCGATGCCGATGCACCGGCCCAGCCGCTGGCTCTACCCCGGGGCGCAGGCCGTGGCCTCGGTCTGGATCGGGCGCGAGGCGCTGGCCGACGTGGCGCCGGGGCTCGACCTCGACACCCCGCGGGTGCTGGCGCCGGGCACCCCGGCGCTGGCGCTGCTGATGGCCTATGCGCAGCTGCTGCGCGACACCCCGCCCCAGGGGGCGGCCGCCGCGCTGGCCGGAGCGCATCTGGCCGACCTCGCGGCGCTGGCGCTGGGGCATCGCGCGGGCCCCGCCGCGGGCCGGGCCGCGCGGCTGGCCGCGATCCGGCGCGACATGGCGGCGCGGTTCCGCGATCCCGACCTGGGGGTGGCGAGCCTGGCCCGGCGGCACGGGATCACCCCGCGTTACCTGCAGATGCTGTTCGCCGGGGCGGGCGAGAGCGCGGCCGAGGCCCTGCTGGGGCTGCGGCTGGAGGCGGCCCGCGCGCGGCTGGCCGATCCGCGCCGCGCGGCCGAGGGGATCGGCACCGTGGCCTTCGCCTGCGGGTTCCACGACCTCTCCACCTTCAACCGTGGCTTCCGCCGGCGGTTCGGCACCACGCCCGGCGAATACCGCGCCGCGATGCGCGGGGGGCCGGCATCGGGCTGAAACCTGCGGGGCGGATGGTTCCTGCCAAGCCCCTTGCAGGATCCCAAGATGCCTCCCGAAGAACCCGACAGCATGGCCATCGCCTTCGCGCTGGCGGTGGCCGCGACGCTGGGCCTCGGCTGGCTGGTGCAGGACATGCTGGCCGGGCCGGTGACGCGGCCGGTCCTCGACGACATCGCGCTGGCCATGGGGCTGGGCGAGGAGATCGAGGCGCAGCTGGCGCGCGAGGGCTGCCGCCACCACCGCCAGTCCATCGCCCGCCTGCCCGCCGAGGGCTGGATCTGCGCCGTGACCGTCGCCCCCGCCGCCCACCCGCCGGTCGCGATCCGGCTGGACCTGAGCCGCCCCGAAGACCTCGACGCGATCCGGGGCGCCGGCCGGGTCCTCGGCCGCACCGCGCTGTTGATGCCGGGCCGGCTGCTGGCCGACCGGGCCAGCGGCCTGCTGCCGAAGCTGCTGGCGATGCCGGCGCTATCGGCGCTGCTGTGGATCGGCGCCGGCGGCCTGCGGCGCGGCCTTGCCGCCCGGCGGCACCGGCCTGCGGGGCGCCGACGGCCATAAGCAAAGATTATGGCGGCAGAGGCGTTTTCCGGGAAGGCAGGGGCCGCGCCCCAGCGCTAGCCTTGCGGAAAACCCCCTCGCAAGGAGCCGAGATGAGCGACTTCCGTCCCGCCAGGCGCGTCTCCGCCATCCAGGTCTCGCCCACCACGGCCGCCGCGCAGAAGGCGCGCGACCTGCAGCAGGCCGGCCGGGACATCGTGAACCTGACCATCGGCGAGCCCGACTTCGACACGCCCGACGCCATCAAGGCGGCGGCCATCGCGGCCATCCGGGCGGGCGACACCAAATACACCCCCGTCAACGGCACGACCGCGCTGCGCCAGGCGATCCGGCACGACTTCGCCACCCGGCTGGGGCTCGACTGCACGCTTGAGCAGATCTGCGTCGGCGGCGGGGCCAAGCAGATCCTGTTCCTGGCCCTGATGGCCACGGTCGAGGAGGGCGACGAGGTGATCATCCCCGCGCCCTATTGGGTCAGCTACCCCGACATGGTGCTGGCCAATGGCGGCACGCCGGTGGTGGTGCGCTGCCCGGAGACCGCGGGGTTCAGGATCACGCCGGCGCAGCTCGAGGCGGCGATCACCCCGCGCACGCGGTGGTTCATCCTGAACTCGCCCTCCAACCCCACGGGCGCGGCCTATTCGCCCGACGAGTTGCGGGCGCTGGGCGCGGTGCTGGAGCGGCACCCCCACGTCTGGGTGCTGTGCGACGAGATCTATGACCGGATCTGGTTCGCCGATTTCCCCGCCACCAGCATCGCCGCCGCCTGCCCGCAGCTGGCCGACCGGACGCTGGTCGTCAACGGCGTGTCCAAGTCGCACGCGATGACCGGCTGGCGCATCGGCTATGCCGCCGGCCCGCTACCGCTGGTGGGCGCGATCAACAAGCTGCAATCGCAGATGTCCTCCTGCCCCTCCTCGATCAGCCAGGCCGCGGCGGCGGCGGCGCTGACCGGCCCGCAGGACAGCGTGGCCGAGCAGGTGGCCGTCTACCGCGCCCGGCGCGACCGGGCGGTGGCGCGCATCAACGCCATCCCCGGCCTGTCCTGCACCACGCCCGACGGCGGCTTCTACCTCTATCCCCATTGCGCAGGCGTGATCGGCAAGACCACGCCCCAGGGCAAGGTGATCGGCAGCGACCTGGACTTCGTGCTCTACCTGCTGGAGGGCGCCGGGGTGGCGGCGGTGCAGGGCGCGGCCTATGGGCTGGAGCCCTATTTCCGCATCTCCACCGCCACCTCGATGGAGCTGATCGAAGCCGCCTGCGACCGGATCGAAAGGGCCTGCGCCGCGCTCGCCTGACCGCGCCCGCCCACGGGGGCAAAGATTCTGCCCACATGGGCGGAAAGCGGCTAGTCTGGCGCGATGATCATCGACTTCCGCAAGTTGCAGAGCTTCGTGAAGATCGTGGACGCCGGCAGCATCTCGCGGGCGGCCAGTCTGCTGAATACCGCCCAGCCCGCGCTGAGCCAGCAGATCGCCGCGCTGGAGCAGCATTTCGGCCAGCAGCTGCTGATCCGCTCGACCAGCGGGGTGGCGCCCACCGAGGCGGGGCTGGCGCTCTATCGCCACGCGCTGTTCCTGCTGCGGCATCTGGAGCAGGTGCAGCTCGACGTCAGCCGCGCCTCGCAGACGCTGGCGGGCCATGTCTCGGTGGGGCTGGCGACCTATTCCACCACCTCGGCCCTGTCGCTGCCGATCATCCAGGAGGTCCGCCGCCAGTATCCCGGCATCACGCTGCACATCAACGACAGCTTCGGCCAGATCCTGAGCGAGCTGGTGATGAGCGGGCGGATGGACATGGCGGTGATCTACGCCGGCCAGCCGATCAAGGGCACCCATCTGCAAAGCCTGTTCTCGGAGGAACTTTTCCTGGTGACGGGGCCGGGCTTTGCCGAGACGCAGGCCTTCGACGGCCCGGTCGAGCTGCGCCAGCTGGAGGGCGTACCGCTGGTGCTGCCCGGGCGCACCCATTTCCTGCGCAAGCTGATCGACGAGGCCTTCGCCCGCGCCCGGGTGGCGCCCGTGGTGGTGGCCGAGATCGAATCGGTGGCCTCGCTGGCGGCGGCGGTGCGCGAGGGGATCGGCGCCTCGATCCTGCCGATGTCGGTCGCCAGCGGCACCGCGGGGCTGGAGAACGCCCGCATCCATGGCCTGGTGAAGCCCGCGATCCAGGCCAAGGTCGCGCTCTGCACCCCCGACCCCACCCCGATGAGCGAGCCCGCCATCGCGGTAAGATCGGTCATTCTCAAGGTGGTGGCGGGGCTGATGGCGCGGAACCAGGCGGGGCTGAGCGAGGCCTGAGCCCCCGCCTCCATAAGAAAATCCGATAGGCCTAGTCCGGCATTGTCTTGGCCAGGCGGGCGAGCCTGCGGCAGCCTTTTGGTCATGGCGCCGCAGCCAGGGCAGCAGGAGGACACCGCCCGACATGGCCCGCGCCCATGCTATCAACAGGGAAGTGAGATCATGGCAAACCGTCTGACCCGACTGCCGTCCTTCGGCAGCACCGCCGCCTTGTGCCTGGCGCTGGCCGCGCCCGCTACGGCGCAGGAGACCATCAAGATCGGCCTCGTCGCCCCCAGCTCGGGCGCGAACGCGCGCTATGGCGCCTTTGCGCTGCGCGGCGCCGAACTGGCGGCGCGCGAGATCAACGCGGCCGGCGGCATCGACGGCCGCACGCTGCAGATCATCCCCGCCGACAGCGTGTGCACCCCGGTGGAAGGCGTGTCCGCCACCCAGCGGCTGATCAACCAGGACGAGGTGGACTTCATCATCGGCGACATCTGCTCGTCGGTCACGCTGGCCATGCAGCCCATCGTCGAGGATGCGAAGATCGTGCTGATCAACGCGGCCTCCTCGAACCCGCAGATCACCTACAAGGCGGGCGTCGGCGGCTTCAACTACACCTTCCGCAACTATCCGACCGACGAGGTCCGCGCGATGTCGATCGCGCAATACGCGGCCGACAAGGGGCTGACGAAGCTGGCCGTGCTGTCGGTGGACAGCGACTATGGCCGCGGCGCCATCGAGTTCACCAAGAAATACGTGGGCGACCTGGGGGTCGAACTGGTCTCGGAGGACTACTACAAGGAAGGCGAGGTCGATTTCCGCGCCGTGCTGAGCAAGATCCGCACCTCGGACGCGCAGGCGATCCTGATCTACGGGCTGGCCGACACCACCCCCATCATCGCCCGCCAGATGATCGAGACCGGGCTGGCCGGCCGGCTGCCGCTGATCGGCAACGGCGAGTTCTCGGCCGCCGCCACCATCCAGGCCGCCCCGCGGGCGATGGAGGGCGCGATCGAGGCCGCCGCCTGGCTGCCCGCCTATGACAGCGAGGGCTCCAAGGCCTTCGTCGCCGCCTTCGAGGCCGCCTATTCCGGCGAGGAGCCCAACAACCATGCCTATGGCCATTGGGAAACCGTGCGCCTGCTGGCCCAGGCCATCGACGAGGCCGACAGCATCGACAGCGACGCGGTGGTGGCCGCCTTGCAGAAGATCCGCTTCACCGGCCCGATGGGCGAGATCACCTTCGACGACCACCACCAGGCGATCCGCCCCATGCTGCTGCTGGAGATCCGCGAGGGCCAGCCGGTGATCACCGGATCGGTCGCCGGCGAAGTCACCTACGCCGATTGACCTGACACGGGGCGGGGCAGGCCAATGTTCCTGATCGAGCAGATCCTCAACGGCATCTCGACCGGCGCGGTCTACGCCATCGTGGCCGTCGGCATGACCATGATCTTCGGCGTGCTGCGGGCCATCAACTTCGCGCATGGCGAATACTACATGCTGGGCACCTTCGGGGGCTGGATCGCGATCACCGCGCTGGGCCTGCCCTACCCTGCCGCCATCCTGATCGGGGTGGCGGCGACCGTGGTGATCGCCTGGGCCATCGGCCGGCTGGTGATGCAGCGGATGATCGGCCAGCCGGTCGAGGCCAGCGTGGTCGCCACCCTGGGCGTGTCGCTGGTGTTGCAGAACACGGTGATCCTGATCTTCGGCGGCAGCTACAAGTTCTTCTCGGAAGGCTATATCGAGCCGGTGTTCTTCGGCGACATCGGCATCGCCCAGCAGCGGCTCCTGATCATCGCGGTCTGCGGGCTGGTCTTCCTGGGGCTGGAGCTGCTGGTCGGCTTCACCCGGATGGGCAAGGCCATCCGCGCCGTGTCGCAGAACATCGAGGCCTGCGAGGTGGTGGGCATCGACGTGCGCCGGGTGGTGATGTCGACCTTCCTGATCGGCACCGGGCTTGCCGCCTTTTCCGGCATCCTGACCGCGCCGGTCAACGTCTCGGTCTATGGCGGGATGGGCGAGATCATCACCTTCAAGACCCTGCCGATCATCGTCATGGGGGGCCTGGGCAACGTGCGCGGCACCCTGGTCGCGGCGATGATCCTAGGCATCGCGGAAACCTTCGTCGCCGGGCATTTCGGGCTGCAATACCGCGACTCGGTGGGCTTCGTGACGCTGATCCTGATGCTCTTGTGGCGTCCCCACGGGCTCTTCTCGTCCCGGGCGCGGTTCTAGGCGCCGCGGTCATCCATCCAGAGAGGCAGAGATGAACACTCCCTCCCTTCGATCCGCGGCCGTGCGGCGCGACCTGCGCCCGGTCCTGGCCCTGCTGCTGGCGGCGGCCGTGCTGGGGGCGCCGCTGGTGCTGGGCACCTATTCGGTCCACGCGCTGGTCATCGCGATGATCTTCCTGCTGCCGGCCCACGGGCTCAACCTGCTGGTGGGCTATACCGGGATGCTGTCGCTGGCGCAGGCGGCCTTCTTCGGGGTGGGGGCCTATGTCTCGGCGCTGGCCTCGATCCACCTGGGCACGCCCTTCCTGGTGAACGTGGTGCTGGCGACGCTGGGCACGGCGCTGGTGGCGGTGCCGGTGGGCATCCCGGCGCTGCGGCTGCGCTCGACCTCCTTCGTGATGTGCACGCTGGGCTTCGTCATCATCAGCCAGGCGATCTCGAAGAACTGGATCGGCGTCACCCGCGGCGACATGGGGCTGAACAACATCGCCAAGCCCGACCTGTTCGGCTGGATCGTGGCGACCCCGGTGCAGACCTATTACCTGGCGCTGGCCTTGGCCGCGCTGGCCACCTGGATCTTCTGGCTGATCGTGCGCTCGCCCGCCGGGCGCAACTTCGTGGCGATCCGCGAGAACGAGACGCTGGCGGAATCCCTCGGCGTGCCCACCTGGCACTACCGGCTGGCGGCCTTCGTCATCGCGGCGGGTTTCGCCGGGGCGGGGGGCAGCCTCTATGTGCATTACATCTCGGTGGCCAGCCCGCTGATGTTCCAGACGCTCTACACCACCACCCTGCTGGTGATCGTGCTGGGCGGCGGCGCGGGGTCGATCTCGGGCGTCATCTTCGGCGCGGTGCTGTTCGTGGCGCTGTCCGAGGGGCTGCGGGTGGCGCCGGAACTGCGGATGATCGCCTATGGCCTGTGCCTGCTGGTGCTGGTGTTCCGCTTTCCGCAGGGCTTCGCCCCCTTCCTGAACCGGGTCTGGGACAGGGTGGGCGGCATCAGCCGCAAGGAGGGCAGCGCGTGACCGGCAAGACCTCGATCCTCGACATCCGGGGCCTGACCAAGAGCTACGGCGCGGTCAGGGCGGTGGACGGGGTGGACCTGCACATCGACCGCGGCGAGATCCTCGGCCTGATCGGGCCCAACGGCTCGGGCAAGTCCACCTTCTTCGACTGCGCCACCGGCCTCGCCCGCCCCGACCGCGGCACCGTGGTGCTGGAGGGAATGGACATCACCAACTGGCCGCTGAACCGGATCGCCCGCGAGGGGCGGATGCTGCGCAGCTTCCAGAAGACCGTGGTGTTCAGGAAGCTGAACATGGAGGAGAACCTGGTCATCGCCGGCCAGATGTTCACCTTTCCCGGGGTGCTGGCCACGTTCGGCGTCGGCGCCACCTCGCGCAACCGGATCGACGGGCTGCGCCGCCATGCGCGCGAGCTGATCGAGCTGACCGGCCTCGGCCATGTCGCCCACATGCCCGCGGGCAACCTGTCGGGCGGGCAGCAGAAGCTGATCCAGTTCGCCTCGATGCTGATGCCCGACCCGCGGCTGATCATGCTGGACGAGCCGATGGCGGGCATCAACCCCAAGCTGATCGAGCGGGTGATCGACACCATCCGCTATGCCAACCGCGAGATGGGCGTCAGCTTCCTGATCATCGAACACAACATCGACGTGGTGACCAGCCTCTGCGGCCGGGTGATCGTGCTGGACCAGGGCCGCAAGCTGGCCGAGGGCACGCCGGCCGAGGTGGTGGCCGACAAGCATGTGCGGGAGGCTTACCTCGGTGGCTGACATCACGCTTTCCATCCGCGACCTGCGCGCGGGCTATGCCAACCTCGACATCCTGAACGGCGTCACGCTGGACGTGCCGCAGGGCCAGTTCGTGGCGCTGATGGGGCCGAACGGGGCGGGCAAGTCCACCCTGCTGAAGACCATCTTCGGCATGGCCACCTTCAAGGGCGGCAGCATCGACTGGCAGGGCCGGCCCATCGCCGGGCTGCCCACCCGCGCGATCCTGGGCAGCGGCATTTCCTACGTGCCGCAGGGGCGCTGCAACTTCCCCCTGATGACGGTGCAGGAGAACCTGGAGATGGCCGCCTATACCCTGCGCGACGCGCAGGTCAGGCCGGACCGCGACCGGGTGTACGAGCTGTTCCCCTCGCTGGCCCGGCGCCGCAACACGCTGGCGGGCAACATGTCGGGCGGCGAGCAGCAGTTGCTGGAGGTGGCGATGGCGGTGCTGCAACGGCCGCGGATGCTGCTGGTGGACGAGCCCTCGGTGGGCCTGTCGCCCGCCGCGGTGGGCGTGGTCTTCGACGAGCTTCTGCGGCTGCGCGCGGCGGGGCTGACCATCCTCTTGGTCGAGCAGAACACCCGCAAGGCGATGGAGGTGGCCGAACGGGCCGTGATCCTGCGCCTGGGCGAGGTGATCTGGGACGGCCGGCCCGCCGACATCACCCATGACGAGCTGGGCGAGCTGTTCCTGACCGGCAGGATGCGCGGCGAGGCAGGCCATAAGGAAACGCTATCGGACTAGTCGGCAACCGTTTTGGCCCGCGCCGGGCCGGGCCGCTAGACTGGCCCCGAGCCCGGCAGAGGCACCATCCCGAACCCCTCCGGCCCCGCCTGCGCCCCTCGCAGGGCCGGCCCCGCATACCCCGAGACCAGGACGAGACACATGGCCAAACTGGCATTCGACACCGGCGGCACCTTCACCGATTTCGCGCTGATCGACGACGCGGGCGACCTGCATCTGCACAAGGTGCTGTCCACCCCCCTGAACCCCGCCGAGGCGGTGATCCAAGGCGTGGGCGAGCTGCTGGGCCGCTATCGCGCCACGGTCGACCCCTCCACGGTGCAGGTGCTGGGCGCGACGACCGTGGTCACCAACGCCGTGCTGGAGCGGCGGGGGGCCGAGACGGCGCTGGTCACGACCAAAGGGTTCGAGGACATCCTGCGCATCCGCAACGAGGGGCGCTATGACCTCTACGACCTGAAGATCCAGTATCCCGCGCCGCTGGTCAGCCGGGCCGAGACCTTCGGCGCCGACGAGCGCATCACCGCCGAGGGCATCACCATCCGCGCGCTGGACGAGGACGGGGTGCGCGCACTGGGGGCGCATCTGGTGGCGCGGGGCATCCGCTCGGTCGCGGTCTGCCTGCTGCACGCCTACAAATACCCCCACCACGAACGCCGGGTGCGCGACCTCTTGGCCGAGACCGCGCCGGGGGTCTACATCACCATCTCCTCCGACGTGTGCCCCGAGGTGCGCGAATTCGACCGCGCCTCCACCACGGTGGCCAACGCCTATACCCGCCCGCTGATGGAGGGGCATGTGGCGGAACTGGCCCGCGCCTTCGACCGCATGGGGATCACCCGCGACCTGTTGTGGATGACCTCCTCGGGCGGTCTGGTGCCCAGCCCGCGGGCGGCGAAGCTGCCGGTGCGGCTGATCGAATCCGGCCCCGCGGCGGGGGCGGTGGCGGCGGCGGAGTTCGGGCGGATCGCGGGGGAGACCAGCGTGCTCTCCTTCGACATGGGCGGCACCACGGCCAAGCTCTGCCTGATCCCGAACGGCGAGCCCACCATCGCCTCGGAACTGGAGGTCGCGCATTACCACCGCTTCCGCAAGGGCTCGGGCTTTCCGCTGAAGATCCAGTCGATCCACATGATCGAGATCGGCGCCGGCGGCGGCTCCATCGCGGCGAAGAACCCGCTGGGGCTGCTGAACGTCGGCCCTCGCTCGGCCGGCGCCCTGCCCGGCCCGGCGGCCTATCAGCGCGGCGGCACCGACCCCACCGTGACCGACGCCGACATCGTGCTGGGCTACATGGGCACCGAGAACTTCGTCGGCGGCAGCTTCAAGGTGTCGAAGCAGGCCGCGGTGGCCGCCATCGACCGGCTGGCGGCGGAACTGGGCGTCAGCCGCGAACGCTGCGCCTGGGGCATCCATGATCTGGTGAACGAGGCGATGGCCAAGGCGGCCTCCATGCACGCGACCGACCTGGGGGTGGACCCGCGGCAACTGCCGATGGTGGCCTTCGGCGGCGCCGGGCCGGTGCACGCCTGGGGCATCGCCCGCAAGCTGGGGATCGGCCGCATCATCGCCCCCACCGGGGCGGGGGTGACCTCGGCGCTGGGGCTGATGATCGCGCCGGTGGCGGTGGATGTCTCGGCCTCGCACCCGATGGAGCTGGACGCCTGGGACCCCTGCAAGGTGCGCCCGCTGCTGGCCGACCTCGCCCGGCAGGGGGCCGAGGTGGTGACGGCCGCCGGGGTGGCGCCCGGGACCATCGCCTATACCCATATGGTGGACATGCGCCACGTGGGCCAGGGCCACGAGATCAGCGTGCCGCTGCCCGACCTGGACCTGCCGCCGGAGCAGTTCCTGGCCGAGCTGGAGGCGCGGTTCTATGCCCATTACATCGAGCTGTTCGGCCGCCGGGTGGAGAACTCGCGCATCGAGATCATCACCTGGCGGATGCGCGCGGCAGGGCAGAAGGCGCAGGCGCAGCGCCCGGTGCCCGAGGCGGTGGGCGAGAGGCCGCTGAAGGGCCACCGCCCGGTCTGGTTCGACAGCCTGGGCAAGGCGGTGGAAACCCCGGTCTACGACCACTACGCGCTGGAGGCCGACCGGCCCATTCAGGGCCCCGCCATCGTGGAGCAGCGCGAATCCAGCATCGTGATCGGCCCCGAGGGCACCGCGCATGTCGATGCCCGCGGCAACCTGATCATCGACATTAAGGAATGATCCCATGGCCAAGCTGACCGCCGACCTGACCGACCCGATCACCCTGCAGGTGATGTGGAACCGGCTGATCTTCATCGCCGACCAGGCCGACACCGTGCTGGGCCGCACCGCCTTTTCCCCCATCGTGCGCGAGAACCACGACTACGTGACGGTGCTGCTGGACAGCCGGGGCCGGGCGCTGGCGCAATGCACCTGGTCGATCCCGGTGTTCATCTCCTCGCTGCCGGCCGCGGCGCAGAAGTATTTCCTGCCCAAGTTCCCGGTGGAGCGGCTGGAAGAAGGCGACGTGCTGGCCACCAACGACCCCGAGATCGGCACCGGCCACCTGCCGGACGTGACCATGATCACCCCGATCTTCCGCAACGGCCGGGTGATCGCCTATGCCGGCTCCATCGCCCACCTGCCCGACATCGGCGGCCGCCCGCTGCATTCCGAGGCCAGCGACATCTTCGAGGAGGGCATCCGCTTTCCCATCGTGAAGCTGCACAAGGCGGGCGCGCCCAACCAGGACGTGCTGGACATGATCGCCGCCTCGGTCCGCCTGCCCATCGAGGTGCAGGGCGATCTCGACTCGATGGTGGCGGCCAACCGGGTGATGGGGCGCGAGCTTCTGCGGTTCCTGGACGAATACGGGCTGGACGAGGTGGACGGGCTGGCCGACGTGATCCACGGCCTGTCGGAACGCCAGACCCGCGCGGCGATCCGCAACTGGCCGAACGGCACCTATGCGTCGCAGGTGACGCTGGACGGCTATTCCCCCCCGGTCACCCTGAAGGCCACGGTAACGGTGGCGGACGACAGCATCCATGTGGATTATGCCGGTTCCTCCGACCAGGTGCTGAACTCGATCAACTGCCGCACCAATTACCGCTACGCCCATACCGCCTATGCGCTGAAATGCCTGCTGGACCCCGAGACGCCGAACAACGAGGGCTGCATCATGCCCTTCACCGACGAGGCGCCGCTGGGGTCCATCCTCAACCCGCAGCCGTGGACGGCGGGCAATTCGCGCAACCTGATCGGCCATGTCATCCCCTCGATGATCTTCAAGGCGCTGGAGACCGTCGCCCCCGCCGCGGTGATCGGCGACAGCGGCGGGGCGCCGATCTGGGCGGCCAACTGCGTGGGCCAGCGGGCGGACGGCAGCCAATACGGCTCGGTGCAGAACTTCCACGGCGGTCAGGGCGGGCGGTCGGACTCGGACGGGCTGGATACGCTGAGCTTCCCCTCCAACTGCAAGGTGACGGCGGTGGAGATGTTCGAGCTGGTGGTGCCGGTGCTGATCGAATGCAAGGAGCTGATCCCAGACAGCGGCGGCGCGGGCCGGTTCCGCGGCGGCCTGGGCCAGCGGGCGGTGCTGCGCAATCTGGGCGACAGCCCGATGTCGGTCTATCTTGCCTCGGAGCGCACGCAGTTCCCCTGCTTCGGGGTGGTGGGCGGGCAGGACGGCCGCGCGGGCAAGGTGCTGAAGGACGCCGCCCCGCATTTCCCCAAGGGCAAGGTCAGCCTGGCCCGGGGCGAGCGGCTGGTGCTGGAGACCCCCGGCGGCGGCGGCTGGGGCAACCCGGCCGAGCGCGACCGGGCGCTGGTGGCCGAGGACCTGCGGCTGGGCCTGGTGACGCCCGAGGCGGCGGCACGCGTCTATGGCTATAAGGGGGGCGCATGAGGGTGCTGGCGGGAAGACAGGCGGTCGTCACCGGCGCGGGCTCGGGGATGGGGCGGGAGATCGCCCTGTCGCTGGCCGGAGCCGGGGCGAAGGTCGTGCTGACCGGGCGGCGGGCGGAACCGCTGGAGGCGGTGGCCGACCTGGTGCGCAAGGCCGGGGGTGAGGCCGTGGTCGCGCCCTTGGACATCACCGACCGGGCGGCGATCTTCGACCTGGTGGCGCGGCTGGGGCCGGTGGACCTGCTGGTGAACAACGCCGGCAGCGCGTCCAGGGTGCTGAACGCCCGCTGGCTGTCGGAGGAGGAGTTCCTGTCGACGCTGAACGTCAACCTGACGGCGGTGTTCAACTTCGCGCAGGCCGTGCTGCCCGCGATGCTGGCCCGCGGCGGGGGCACCATCATCACCATCTCCTCCCTCGCCGCGCTGAACCCCAACCTCTTGGGCGGCGCGGCCTATGGCGCGGCCAAGGCGGGGGTGCGCAACTTCATGGGCTTCCTGCACACCACCTATCGCAACCAGGGCATCCGCTCGGTCTGCATCCTGCCGGGCGAGGCGGACACCCCGATCCTGGACAACCGCGCCCGGCCGCCCACCGAAGCGGAGCGCGCCCGGATGCTGGCGCCCGAGGACGTGGCGGCGGCGGTGCTGATGTGCGCCACCCTGCCCGCCCGCGCCACCGTGCCGGAACTGCACATCTGCCCCACCTTCCAGCGCGACATCTCGGCCGATCTGGAAACCGCCCGCTGGCAGGGCGCGCCCGAGGACCTGCCCGACCTGCCGGAAGGAGCCGCGCGATGATCGGCCACAAGCTGCGCGCCCGGCTGCGGGCGGGCGAGGTGCTGACCATGCTGAACACGCATCACCTCTCCACCGGGCTGGCGCAACGGATGATCGAGGCGGGGGCCGATGCCGTCTTCCTCGACTGCGAGCACGGGATGTGGAGCCATGAGGACGTGCGCGCCCATGCCCATGCGGTGCGCGGCGTCGGCGGCGCCGGGATCGTGCGGCCGCATTCGCACGAAAGGCCGGTGCTGATCCGCTATCTGAACGCCGGGGCCGACGGGCTGATGGTGCCGATGGTCGACACCCCCGATCAGGTGGCCGCCATCGTCGAGGCGGTGCGCTATGCCCTGCCGTCGTCTTACGAGGACCGGCTGGTGGTCTGCATGATCGAGACGCCCGAGGCCGTCGTCAACCTGGACGCGATGCTGAAGGTGCCGGGAGTGGACGTGTTCTTCGTCGGCCCCTCGGACCTGTCGCAGAACATGGGCTATTCGCCCAACCTTCCGGCGACCGAGCCCCGCCCGGCCGAGGTGGTGGCGGCCATCGAGCATGTCTTCGCCAGGGTCCGCGCCGCCGGGCTGGCCACCGGCACCCTGGTGCGCGAGGTGGATATCGGCCACTGGACGGCCAAGGGGGGGCAGTTCCTCTACCTGCATTCCGACCCGTTCCTGACGGCCGGGATGAAGCGGATGAAGTCCCTCATCGGCGAGGCGGATAGGCCCTCTCGGCCGGTTTGACGAATCTCCGCCCAGGCCCTACGCTCCGGTCACATTGGAGTTGAGGGCAGTGAGGCGGCGCCTCGAGCGTGCATTTGTTCTGGTTCGACGCTCGCCGGCCGCTTCCGTGTCAGACGGGAGTGTCGAATGCCCAAGAAGACGCCGGAGGAACTCAAGGCCGAGGCGGCCGAGATCGATGAACTCCTGACCACCGCCCGCAAGAAACCGCTGAACTTCGCCCTTCTCCTGGCCTCCGAAGGCATCGTGCTGAAGGCGCATCTGACCAAGGAGCCCGAGACCCTGTGGCGCCAGGCCAAGGCGGCGGGCGGCAGCTCCAAGGGCACGATGGGGGTGATGAACGTCACCGGCAAGGTCATCGCACTGACCTGCGAGACCGACGATTTCCCGGGCAACCTGCCGCGGCGGGCCAAGGCCCACCTGCGCGACCTCGGCCTGTCGGTGCGGGTGGAGATGACGCTGCCGAACGGGGCGGTGCTGTCGGACGAGGACGGCGACGAGGCGGACGAGGACTCGGGCGAGGAGGAGACGGTCGCGGCCGAAGGCGGCGCGGAGGACAGCGCCGTCCCGGCCGGCATCCTGCAACGGGCGGAGCTTCTGGAACGCCTGAAGGCGCTGGTACCGAAGGTGAAGCTTCTGGGCGAGAAGGACCCCGAGCGCGCCGAGAAGCTGGTGAACGTCATGCGCCTGGCGCAGGGGGAGCTGGCCGCGAACCGCTTCGACACCGCGGTCAAGGCGATGGACGCGATCGACAGGGCCCTGATCCCTGCCCCGCCGCCCATGCCGCCCGCGCAGGCCCAGCCGGCGCCGCCCAAGGCCGAGGACGTGGAGGCCGAGCGCCAGAAGGTGAAGGCCGCCTTCGCCGCGCTCGCCCCCAATCTGGCGGTGTTCATCAAGCGCGCAGAGCCCTCGCTGGCGGGCAAGGCACGGCAGCTTGCGGCCGCGTTCAATGCGGGGATCGAGGGGCCGGACCTCAAGCGCATGGCGCAGGTGGTGCTGGCGCTGAAGAACTTCCTCGACGTGCATTTTCCGCAGCTGCCCGCGGTATCGGCCGCGGAGCGGGCGAAGGACGCCCTCGCCGCCGCCGCCGGCCAGCCCATCCCGGCCGCGCGCTACGAAAAGGCGATGGCGACGCAGAAGAAATACGGCCGGGGCGGGGTGGCCGCGGCGGATGCCTACGACAGCTTCGCCGGCGTGCTGGGCGACCAGGCGGTGACGCCGCAGCTGCTGGCCGATGCCCTGTCCGACATCGCCGCGGTGAAGGGCGAGATGGCCGGCCCCGCCGCGCGGCGGAAGGCGGCCGAGGCGCTGCCGCCGGGAACCGCGCGCGACCAGGCCGTGGCCGCGGCGCAGATGGATGTGGATGCGGCGCAGGCCAAGATCGACGCCGCCGTCGCCTTCGAGAAGGCGGCGCGCGGCAAGGTGGCGCTGGACGCCGCGCTGAGCTACGGCCCGCTGTCGGCGAACTCCGGGCAGGCGTTCAAGGACGAGACCGCCGCCAGGCTGATCGCCGCCTTCACCCGCGACCCCGACCTGGCGGTGGCCGGCGTCGCCGCGGCGGCGACGGGCAAGTATCCCGACGCCGTGGCCGAGGGGCTCGACGGCGTGATCGCCGGGCGGGAGGCTTCCTTCGCCCATGGCGACCAGAAGCTCGACGCCGCGACCTCGGAGAAATACGCCAAGCAGCTCCTGAGCATGGGCGCGGAGGTGGGGCCGGACTATTTCGCCCGCATGGACGGCTACATGAAGTCGGGGCGCCAGTTCGAACCCGACCCGCTGGGCGATGCGGCCTTCGGCAACAAGACGCGCAAGGCGCAGGTGCGGTCGGTCGCGCTCGCCAAGGGGATGCTGAAGCCGGACGGGACGGTGGACGTCGCCTCGGCCGAGGCCCGGCAGGCCATGGGCGATCTGCTGTTCAGCCCGATCGCCCTGACCGATCCGATGCCGGCGCTGAACGAACACGCGCTCAAGACGGTGGCGATGCTCTCCGACCCGGCCAATGCCGGCAAGGCCAACACCATCCTCGGCGGCATGGCGGCGCCCGCCGGCGGCTCGTCGGCGCTGGTGCGGCGGGCCACGGGCAAGGGCGCGGCCGCCGCGGTCGGCACGCAGGATGCGCGGACCGCGGTCATGGCCTCGATGCTGAAGTCGATGGACCAGGGGCCGGTCGGGTCGTGCTTCGCCACCGCGCCCATGCGCAAGATGCGCGAGACCGATCCGCTGGCCGCGATGCAGATATATGCCGACGTCGCCACCAAGGGCACGGTGAAGCCCGCCAACAGCCCGGAAGTGCCGGTGGTGACGAAGATCCCCGCGAACGAGGATCCGATCATGCGGTCGGCGGAATATTCGCTGGCCCAATCCATCGCGCGCACCGCGGGTTCGAGCGAGCGGCAGCATCTGGACGACCTGCTGCAGAACGGGATGAGCCATCTCGGCGTGGAGATCCAGGGCATCGCCGCCGATGCGGTCGCCAACCAGGGCGGCACGCTGAACTTCCTGAAGGGCGTCGGCAAGCTGTTCGGCATCCCGGGAACGATCAAGCAGATGAAGCAGGAGGTGTCGGACGCCTTCGACTTCGTCTACGACCCGACCTCGGCCATCGCAGCCTCGGCCGACGGCAGTTCCTCGCAGGGCCGCTATGTGCTGGTCCGCAAGGACACCGGCGCCGAGGTCACCTCCGAAGCCGAGTTTCTGGCCGTGGTGAAGGAAAAGGCGCTCGCCGTGTCCGGCTTCGATCCGGCGTCGCCCGATGCGGACCGGCTGCGCGCGAGCATTGCCGATCCAGCCTTCGTCGACCGGGTGAAGACGTCGAAGTCGGCGCCCTGGGCGATGCGCGGCGGCGGCTACGGCGAACCGGCGAGCCAGGCCCTGTTCGGCAAGAAGCTGAAGTCGAACGAGGTGGCCGCCGCGGGCAAGCCGACCGACACCGAGGGCGCGCGCACCGCCGAGGTGGTGAGCAAGCTGCTGGCGGGGCTGGATGGCGTGGCCTCCGACCTGGTGACGCTGGAAACCGAGGGGCAGCACGCCTTCAACGCCACGCCGAAGGATCCGTCGCTGGCGAAGCTCCTGGCCGGCGGCAAGGGCAAGATCGCCGCGAACGTCAAGACGCATCTTGTCGACAAGGGCCAGGCGATCGCCGCCGCGAAACTGCCCGTGGAACAGGCGCAGGGCCTGTTCGACAAGCTGATGAGCGACTTCGAGGCCGCCAACGGCACCCCGGCCGCGGTGGCGGCCCTGCGGGCGGACGCGGCCACGCACCGGCCCACGGCCGAGATGACGCCGGCCGAGGTGGAGCGCGCGGTCGCGGAGGCGAGCGACGGCTTTCTCGACGTGATCGCCTCGACCCGCGCCGATCCGGTCGGGGCCAAGGCCGGCTTCAAGGCCTGGGCCAGCAACAAGACCAAGACCGGCCTGATCAAGGACCTGGCCGTCGAGGAGTTCACCATCGCCGATACCAACTGGGGCGACCAGGGGAACCATGTATTCTTCGTCGTGGCGCCCGATCCGACCACCGGCGAGCCGATCATGTGGAAGAAGACGGTGCCGCCCGGCAATCTGGTTCCGGCGGGGCGCGACTGGATCGACCGCAAGTGGACGATGATCAAGTGACCGGCATTGGCCGGGAGAGGCAGGGCAGATGACCGACACCATACCCCAGATCGTGGCCGGGATCGGCGACGACGGCCGCCCCGTGGTGCTGGTCGGCGAGACCGGGGAAGAGGCCGCGGACCTCGCCGCCCTGCGCGCCGCCGCGCCCGGCCTGGTGCAGCCGGCCGGCGCCGCGGCGCTCGCCGTCGCGGTCAACCATCTGGCGCAGGGCCGCGACTTCCGGGTGATCGAGGATCCGGCGGCCTTCGAGGCCGCCTATCGCGCCAGGCTGGCGCAGGAGGATCCCGCCCAGCCCTGGCGCCAGGGCGTGTTCCGGCTGAGCGACTATGGCATCCCGGATTTCGCGGCCATCGCGGCGCCCGCCCTGCACGGGCAGGTGCTGGTCTTCTTTGCCGAGGACGCGCGGCTGGGCGTGCCCTATCGCATCGAGGTCGACTTCGCGCAGGCCGCGCCCGTGGTGGACGACGACAGCTACCGGCCGCTGCCGCTGGAACCGCTGGACGAGGGCGAGCAGGACGAACAGCCCGGCGAGCCCAGCGCCGAGATCAGGGCGCTGCAGGCCCAGCTCACGGCGACGCCGGACGAGGGTTAGGAGCGTGGTCGGTCCAGGTGGGACCGCTGCCGCTGGCACCACCGGATGAAGTCTCGCGCCACCCACCCCCAGGTGGGGAGGGCT
>JBBCJM010000025.1:0-5441 GCA_037190175.1 Paracoccaceae bacterium
CCGGCCTCCGCGGCGACCACCACGGTGGCGGCGGGGTCGATCTCCAGCCCCGCGAAGGGGTCGGCCTCGCTCAGCGTCACCTGCGGGCCGCCGGCCGGGCCGCCCTGCGCGGCCACGAAGACATAGGGCGCGCGCAGGGCCGACTGGTCCCAGGGCAGCTGCCGGCCGATGCTGGCGACCTCGACCTCGGCCCGCAGGCGCACCATCAGGTCGGACAGCGACTGGCCCGGCCGGCCGATCCCGGCGGCAAGCTCGCGGGCGAAGGTATTGGGCCGTTCGGGGTCGGCGCCGGGGGGCACATGCGCCAGCGCCCCGGGCGCGGCCGACAGCGCCACGAAGCCGCCGCGGGGGGCATTGACCGGGGCCAGCCCCGGCTCGATCCCCGGCGCCGCGCCCGGGGCCACCGCCCGCGCGCCGTCGAGAAACAGCACCAAGGGCCCCGGCCCCGCGCCCAGCGCCGAGACCACCTCGGCCAGCGGCAGGGTGGCCGACTGCACCGAAACCAGGTCGGAGAGCCGCGCGTCGGGCGGGACCAGCCGGTTCTCCCCCGCCACCTGCACGATGCGGCCGGAGTAGAAGAACACCACCGACTCCGCCCCCGCCGCCTGCACCGCCAGTGTGCCCAGCACCGCCCGCAGCACGGGGGCCGAGACGTCCTGCAGCAGGGTGACCTCGTATCCCGCGGCCCGCAGCGCCTCGCCCACCAGCTGCGCATCGGCCACCGCGCCGGGCACCTCGGGCTGGTCGGCCTGCGTGCCGATGCCCACCACCAGCGCCAGCCGCCGGGCCTCGGCCGGCACGGCCGCCATCAGCCCCAGCACAAGCCCCAACACCACGAACCACTGGCGTGCCATCCGCATCGCCCCGCACCGCACCTTTCCCTGACGCGCGGTCATGTTACCCGCCAGAGCCGCATGAGGCCAGCAATTCCGGCCTAGCGCACAATCACTTCCAGCGGATCGTAGCCGATGGCGCCGGAATCGCCCCAGGCCACGGCCGGCAGGCTGTCGGGTTTGAAGCGCAGGCGCGCCAGTTCCGCGCGGGCGAAGAAGCGGCGGCGGTCCACCACCCCCTCGGGGTCGCGCCAGCCGGCATCCAGCCGCCCGGCGGCGATGGCGCAGCGGAAATAGACGTCGACCTGGTGAAAGCCCGAGGCGGGATCGTGGAACTCGTTGACCAGCGCGGGCGGCCCCACCTCGATCGCCAGCCCGGTCTCCTCGTGCACCTCGCGGCGCAGGTTCTCGGGCAGCGAGGTGCCGGCCTGCACGCCCCCGCCCGGGCAGCACCAGAGGTCCGAGATCCCGCCGGGCCAGGCATTGACCAGCAAGAGCCGGTCCTGGTGCAGGATCAGCGCGCGGGCGGCCAGGCGGGGAAGGCGGGGCTTCATGGCCGCAGTCGTGACGCCGCGTTCCGGCTTTGTAAAGCGGGGCATCACGCCTAGATTTCCGGGATGCTGCGTCTGGCCGCCCTCATCGCCCTCTGCCTCGCCGCCCCGGCGGGGGCGGGCGACTGCGTGGTGCTGCTGCACGGCCTCGCCCGCGGGCCGGCCTCGATGGCGGCGATGGAGGCGGCGCTGGAGACGCGCGGCTTCCAGGTGGTGAACGCGGGCTATCCCTCGACCAGCGCCACGGTCGAGGCGCTGGCGCATGACCATGTGGGCGCGGCGGTGGCGGCCTGCGCGCCGGGCGCGCGGGTGAACTTCGTCACCCATTCGATGGGCGGGATCCTGGTGCGGCTGTGGCTGGCCGGGCAGCGGCCGGAACGGCTGGGCCGGGTGGTGATGCTGGCGCCGCCCAACGGCGGGTCGGAACTGGTGGACGAACTGGGCGATCTGCCGCCCTTCCGCTGGATCAACGGCCCAGCGGGGCTGGAACTGGGCACCGGCGCCGACGCCCTGCCCCGCCGCCTGCCCGACCCCGACTATCCGGTGGGGGTGATCGCCGGCAGCCGCTCGCTGAACCCGTTCTACTCGGCGATCATCCGCGGGCCGGACGACGGCAAGGTCTCGGTCGCCGCCACCCGCCTGCGCGGCGCCTGGCACCTGACGCTGCCGGTCACCCATACCTTCCTGATGCTGAACCCCGTGGTCATCGCCCAGACCGCCGCCTTCCTGGAGACCGGCCGCTTCGACCCCGCGATGGACACCCCCGGCGCGATCCTGCAGCTGGGGCGGTTCTAGGCACCGACCGCCGGCTCCCGGCTCCGGCCGCCGGGGGCTTCGCGCCCCCGGACCCCCGTGGGATACTTATGGCTCGAAAGAGAGGCGCAAGGGACAACTTGAATCAAAGTGTTCTTCACCTTGGTCCAAATACTCCGCGGGGTTGCCAGCGGTTTCGCCATCGGTTCGAGGAACCGCTGGCTTGGGGGGCGCGAAGCCCCCGGCGCTTTCCGCCCCAGCGACGCCCGGCGATCCCTAGAGCGCCACCCGCCGGCCCAGGTCGCGGCGGGCCAGCAGTTCCTCGGCCACCAGGAAGGCCAGTTCCAGCGATAGCGAGGCGTTGAGCCGCGGGTCGCAGGCGGTGTGGTAGCGGTCGGACAGGGCCTCGTCCGTCACCGCGCGCAGTCCGCCGGTGCATTCGGTCACGTCCTTGCCGGTCATCTCGAAATGCACGCCGCCGGGGATGGTGCCTTCCGCCTTGTGCACCGCGAAGAACTCGCGCACCTCGGACAGCACCGCGTTGAAGGGGCGGGTCTTGTAGCCCGAGGGCGACTTGATCGTGTTGCCGTGCATCGGGTCGCAGGACCACACCACCCTGGCGCCTTCCTCGCGCACCGCCCTGATCAGCCGCGGCAGGTGCTCGCCCACCTTGCCGGCGCCGAAGCGGGCGATCAGCGTCAGCCGGCCGGGCTCGTTCTCCGGGTTCAGCCTGGCCATCAGCACCTTCAGGTCCTCGGCCGTGGTGGTCGGCCCGCATTTCAGCCCGATGGGGTTCAGCACCCCGCGGCAGAACTCCACATGCGCGCCGTCGGGCTGGCGGGTGCGGTCGCCGATCCAGATCATGTGCCCCGAGCCCGCCACCGGATGCCCGGTGATCGAGTCGATGCGGCAGAGCGCCTCCTCGTATTCCAAGAGCAGCGCCTCGTGGCTGGTGTAGAAATCGACGGACGACAGGGTATGCGCGGTATCCCCGTTCACCCCCGCCGCGGTCATGAAGTCGAGCGCGTCGGAGATGCGGTTCGACAGCTCCCGATACCGCTCGGCCTTGTCGTGCTCGGCGAAGCCCAGGGTCCAGGCGTGCACCCGGTGGATGTCGGCGAAACCGCCGGTGGAAAAGGCGCGCAGGAGGTTCAGCGTGGCCGCGGCCTGGGTATAGGCCTGCAACATCCGTGCCGGATCGGGCACCCGCGCCTCGGCCGTGGCCTCAAACCCGTTCACGATGTCGCCGCGGTAGCTGGGGTATTCCACGCCGCCGATCACCTCGGTGGCCGCCGAGCGCGGCTTGGCGAACTGGCCGGCCATGCGGCCCACCTTGATCACCGGCACCTTGGCGCCATAGGTCAGCACCACCGCCATCTGCAGCATCACCCGGAAGGTGTCGCGGATGTTGTCGGCGCTGAACTCGGCGAAGCTCTCGGCGCAGTCGCCGCCCTGCAACAGGAAGGCGCGGCCCTCGGCGGCCTCGGCCAGCTGCTTCTTCAGCCGCCGCGCCTCGCCGGCGAAGACCAGCGGAGGATACTTGGCCAGCTGCGCCTCGACCCGGCCCAGCGCGGCCGCATCGGGATAGTCGGGCATCTGCACCCGCGGTTTCGACCGCCAGTCCGACTTGCTCCAGCCCTTGATCATGGCACCCTCCGCCGTTCGACCCGCGCGGTATAGGTGCAACCGCGGCGGGATGCAAAGGGGAAGGCCCTTGCAGGGGGTGCGATTTCCTGTATCCCTGCGCCTGAAAACGACGCCTCAAGGTCGCACCGGATGTCCTCCGCCCAGCAGAAGGCCAGGTCGACCGCGAAACCCGCGGGGCCGCGGCGCTTCGTCTTCCTGCTTCTGGAAAGCTTCACCATGATGGCCTTCGCCGGCGCGGTGGAGCCGCTGCGGCTGGCCAACCGCATCTCGGGCCGCGAACTCTACACCTGGCGGCTGGCGGGCGAGACCGGCAGCCGCGTCACCTGCTCGAACGGCAGCGAATTGCGGCTGGACATCGGGCTGGTGGAGATCGAGCGTGACGAGACGCTGCTGGTCTGCGGCGGCGTGGACGTGCAGAAGCACACCAGCCGCGCGGTGGTGAACTGGCTGCGCCGCGAGGCGCGGCGGGGGGTGACGGTGGGCGGCCTCTGCACCGGGGCCTGGACGGTGGCCAAGGCCGGGCTCTTGGACGGCCGCCGCGCGACGATCCACTGGGAGAACCAGGACGGCTTTACCGAGGATTTCGAGGCGGTGAAGCTGACCAAATCCGTCTTCGTGATCGACGGCAACCGGATGACCACCGCCGGCGGCATCGCCTCGCTGGACCTGATGCTGAAGCTGATCGCGGCGGACCATGGCGAGGATCTGGCCAATACCGTGGCCGACCAGCTGATCTACAGCCAGATCCGCACCGACCAGGACAGCCAGCGCCTGTCGATCCCCACCCGGATCGGGGTGCGGCACCCCAAGCTCAGCCAGGTGATCCACCGGATGGAGGCGCAGATCGAGGACCCCGTCTCGCCCGCCGACCTGGCCGAGGAGGTGGGGATGAGCACCCGGCAGTTGGAACGGCTGTTCCGCCGCTACCTGAACCGCTCGCCCAAGCGGTACTACATGGAGTTGCGGCTGCAGAAGGCGAGGAACCTGCTGATGCAGACCGACATGAGCGTGATCAACGTGGCGCTCGCCTGCGGCTTCGCCTCGCCCTCGCATTTCTCGAAATGCTACCGCGCGCATTACTCGACCACCCCCTATCGCGAGCGGGGGACGCAGGGGACGGTGCCGGTGCCGAGGTTGTCGATCTGAGGGGTTGTTGGGGGAGGTGCCCATGCCCGAACTGAACCTGACCGCATCCGCCTTCTGGCAAAGCCCCGCCACCGTCCTGCTGCCGCTGCTGGAGGCAGGCCACCATCTGGTGCCGGTGGCCGAGGGCGGCACCGCGCTGATCTCGCACGCCCTGCTGGCGCAGGCCGCCCGGGCGCCGCAGACCGAGGGGATGCCGCTGGCGCCGGGCGACCCGATGACCGAACTCTTGCGGCTGGGGCTCTTCACCCGGCAGGGGCAGGACCACGCCACCGCCCGCGCCACGGCCATCGCCGCGCTGGGGCGAGCGGGGGATCTGGCGGACCTGGCCGGGCGGATCGCGGCGGCGCGACTGGACGCGGTGCAGCCGGGCGCCGACCTGCACCGCGACCTGGTGCGGCCGGTGCTGGCGGGGCTGTGGTCGGCGCTGACCGGGATCGAGGCGGGCGCCCTGACCGGGGCCATCACCCGCATCGCCCCGGCCACGGCCTTCACCCCCGACCCGGCCTTGCAG
>JBBCJM010000026.1:0-10247 GCA_037190175.1 Paracoccaceae bacterium
CCGCGGGCCCGGGCTGGCGGCTGGCGCTGCCGGCCGGCGCCACCGCGCTGTTCGACACCTCGCCCGCGGCCGATCCGGGGGCGCTGGCGGGCAGCGGCCTGCGGGCGGAACGGCTGGGGCAGACGACCGCGGGCTTCCTGCGGCTGCGGCTCTCGGCCGGCGCTTGATTCCATTCTGGACCCACCGTAGCCTGCCCAGGCAACGGGCAGATCGCGCGGATTTCCGCCCAATCGGGCGGCAGTCGGGCGCGGAATGCCACGGGGCGGCCGGGACGGCTTCGCGCCGGGCCGCGCCGGGCGTCATCTGGATCAAACCGCGGGCGGCCCGGGCCGCCCGCCCGTTCCCTGGAGGTTTCATGTTCCACCGCACCCTCGCGACCCTGGCCACCACAGCCGCGCTCGGCCTTGCCGGCGCCGCCTCGGCGCAGATGACCCTGCCCTTCGCGCTGGACTGGAAGTTCGAGGGTCCCGCCGCCCCCTATTTCGTGGCGGTGGACAAGGGATATTTCGCCGAGGAAGGGCTGGCGGTGGAGGTGACCGAGGGCGCGGGCTCGCTGGACGCCATTCCGAAGGTGGCGACCGGCGCCTATCCGGTGGGATTCGCCGACATCAACAGCCTGATGCGGTTCCTGGACCAGAACCCCGACGCGCCGGTCATCGCGGTGATGATGATCTACGACAAGCCGCCCTTCGCCATGGTGGGGCGCAAGTCGCTGGGGATCAACGAACCCAAGGACATCGAGGGCAAGATCCTGGGCGCCCCGCCCCCGGATGGCGCCTGGGCGCAGTTCCCCATCTTCGCCGCCGAGGCCGGGATCGACATGAGCACGGTGACCATCGAGCCGGTGGGCTTCCCCACCCGCGAGCCGATGCTGGCCGAGGGCAAGGTGGCGGCGGTGACCGGCTTCTCCTTCACCTCGTCCTTGAACACCATGCGGCTGGGGGTGCCGGCGGACGATCTGTCGATCATCCTGATGGCCGACCACGGCGTGGCGCTCTACGGCAACGCCATCATCGCCAACAGCGAATATGCCGCCCAGAACCCGGCGGTGATCGAGGGCTTCCTGCGCGGCATCGCCAAGGGGTGGAAGGACGCCATCGCCGAGCCCGAGGCGGCGGTCGATGCGCTGATCTCGCGCAACCCGGCGGCCGACAAGGCGATGGAGGTCGACCGGCTGAAGCTGTCGATCGAGGCCAATGTCTTCACCGACTGGGTGAAGGCCAACGGCCTCGGCCCCATCGACCCCGAGCGGATGGAGAAGGCCATCGAGCAGACCAAGACCGTCTACGAGTTCGTGAACGAGCCCGATGCGTCGAAGTACTTCACCGACGCCTACCTGCCCAGGGACGGCAGCCTGATGCTGGAATGACCCCTGCGGCTGCCGGCGCCCCCCGCGGGGCGCCGGTCCACGGGCACAGGCAGGTGGCATGACCAACCTCATCGAGATCAAGGGCGTGACCCACGCCTATCGCACCGCCACCGGCCCGCTGCCGGTGCTGGACAACCTCAACCTCTCGATCCCCGAGGGCGAGTTCGCCGCGGTGGTCGGCCCCTCGGGCTGCGGCAAGTCCACCCTCACCCGGCTGATCGCCGGGCTGATGAAGCCCGACCGGGGCGAGGTCTGGCTGCACGGCCAGATCGTGAAGAGCCCGCGCAAGACCGTGGGGATGGCCTTCCAGAACCCGGTGCTGCTGGAGTGGCGGACGATCCTCGACAACGTGATCCTGCCGCTGGAGATCGTGGCCCCCGCGATGCCGCGCGCCAAAAGGGTGGCGCGGGCGGAGGAGTTGCTGGCGCTGGTGGGGCTGGCGGGGTTCGAGGGCAAGCGGCCCTCCGAGCTTTCCGGCGGGATGCGGCAGAGGGCCAGCCTCTGCCGTTCCATCGTGCACAAGCCCGACGTGCTGATCATGGACGAACCCTTCGGCGCGCTGGACAACTTCACCCGCGAGGACCTGTGGCAGACCATGCGCGACCTGCGCGCCAAGGAGCCCTTCACCTGCGTGCTGATCACCCATGACCTGCGCGAAAGCGTGTTCCTGGGCGACCAGGTGCTGGTGCTCTCGGGCCGGCCGGCCACCACGCAATACGTGCTGGACGTGACCCTGCCGGCCGACCGCACCATCGACACGCTCTTCACCCCCGAGGCGACCGACATGCTGCACATCCTGCGCGACCAGATCCGCATCGCGCAGGGCAGGGACGGGGCGGTGCACTGATGCCGGCGCAGGTGCAGAAGATCGTCGTGCCGCTGGCGGCCATCCTGGCCTTCCTGGGGTTCTGGGAGTTCCTGGTCTGGTTCAACAACTGGCCGAACTACGTGATGGCCTCGCCCTCGGACCTGCCGGCGGCCTATGCCCGCTTCTCGCACCTGTTCTTCCGCATGGGGTGGGAAACCCTGTGGCGCACCGTGGCCGGGCTGGGGATCGCGGTGGTGGTGGGCACGCTTTTGGGCATGGCGATGGGCTTTTCCCGCATCGCGCGGGACGGGCTTTACCCGCTGCTGGTCGGCTTCAACGCCATCCCCAAGGCCACGCTGGTGCCGGTGATCGCGCTGCTCTTCATCGGGCAGCACGATTTCAACACCGTGCTGATGGCCTTCCTGATCTCGTTCTTCCCCATCGCGGTCTCGGTGGGCATCGGGCTGTCCACGCTGGAGCCGGAGTACCGCGACATCCTGCGGGCGCTGGGGGCCAGCAAGGTCACCATCTTCTGGAAGATCGCCCTGCCCAAGACCCTGCCGGAGTTCTTCGGGGCGCTGAAGGTGGCGGTGACGCTGGCCTTCATCGGCACCAACCTGGTCGAGATCATCTCGCCGCACGGCCGGGGGCTGGGGGCGCTGTTCCAGTCGGGCGCGACCAACGGGGATTATCCCCTGATGTTCGCGGTGCTGATCGCCCTCGCCTTCCTCGGCATCGTGCTCTACTACGGCGTCGTGGCGCTGGAGCGCATCTTCGCCGGCTGGGCCGAGCGGCCCGCCACCTGAGGGGCAGGCGCAGGGGCGGATGAGCGGCACGGTCTTTCTGGTCGTCCTGCTGGCGGCGGCGCTGCACGCCGGCTGGAACGCGGTGGTCAAGGGCGCCAGCGACAAGCAGCTGACCACCGTGCTGATCGCCGGCACGGCGGCGGCTCTGGCGCTGCCCCTGCTGCCCTTCCTGCCCGTGCCGGCCCGGGAAAGCTGGCCCTTCCTCGCCGCCTCGACCCTGTTGCAGGTCACCTATCTGTGGCTGGTGTCCCAGGCCTACCGGCTGGCCGACATGAGCCAGGCCTACCCGCTGATGCGCGGCACCGCGCCCCTGATCGTGGCCATGGTGGGCACGCTCTTGCTGGCCGAGCCGCTGCCGCCGCTGGCCTGGGCGGGGATCGGGGTGATCTCGACCGGGATCCTCAGCATGGTGGCGGCCGGGCGGGCGGGGCAGGGGCGGGGGATGGCCTTCGCATTGGCCAATGCCCTGGTCATCGCCTCCTACACGCTGGTGGACGGCGAGGGGGTGCGGCGGTCGGGCGCGCCGGTGGCCTATACTTTGTGGCTGGCGCTGACCACCGGGGTGCCGGTGGTGGCCTGGGCGGCCCTGCGCCGCCGCACGGCCTTCGGGGCCTATGCCCGGGCCAACTGGCACTTCGGGCTGGTGGGCGGGATCGGCACCACCGCGGCCTATGGCCTCTCGCTCTGGGCGATGACCCATGCGCCGGTGGCGATGGTGGCGGCGCTGCGGGAAAGCTCGATCCTGTTCGGGGTGCTGATCTCGGCGCTGATCCTGCACGAGAAGGTGGGCCGCACCCGGGTGCTGGCCGCCGGGGTGATCGCGGCCGGGGTGGCGGTGTTGCGGCTGGCGTGACTGGACTTCCTCCCGCAGCCGGCGCTAAGGGGGGCCATGCCCTATGACGCCCTGATCTTCGACCTCGACGGCACCCTCATCGACACGGAATCGCTGGCCCATGCCGCGGGGCTGGCGGCCTTTGCCGCCTTCGGGGTGGCGGATGCGCAGGACTTCCTGCTGGCGCAGGTGGGCGTGTCCGATACCGTCGCCGCGCTGCGGTTCCGCGAGACCTTCCCCCATCTGGACCACGATGCCTTCGGGGCCCGCTGGCTGACCGAGTTGCGGGCGCGGCAGGAGGGCGGCATCCCGCTGAAGCCGCATGTGCGCGACCTGCTGGCGCTGACCGACCTGCCGCGGGCCATCGCCACCTCGTCGCAGCGGGTGAACGCGGTGCGCAAGCTGCAGGTCACCGGGCTCACGGCGCATTTCGCCCATGTGGTGACGGTGGACGACGTGATGCGGCCGAAGCCCGCGCCCGAGCCCTATCTGCTGGCCGCCGAGTGGCTGGGCGTGGCGCCGGCCCGCTGCCTGGCCTTCGAGGACAGCGACACCGGGGCCCAGGCGGCGCGGGCGGCGGGGATGACCGTGGTGCAGGTGCCCGACATGGCCCCCACCGACGGCCGCCACGCCCACCACTTGGCCACCGACCTCATGCACGGGGCAAGGCTGGCCGGGCTGATCTGAGGGTCAGGCAGAATCGGTCCGGGTGGACCCGCTGCCACTGGCATCACCGGATGAAGTCTCGCGGCTCCCTCCCCCCTCGTGGGGGAGGGATGGGGTGGGGGGGCCGCGGCCAGCCGGCGGAAAGCCCCCTCCCCCATCCCCTCCCACGAGGGGAGGGGAGGTGCCTTTCCTGCTTGGGATTCCGCCTGAACCGATCCCCGCTCTATTGCCCCATCTTGCCGGGGTTCATCTGCCCGGCCGGATCCAGCGCGCGCTTGATCGCGGCCATCACCGCCACCGCCTCGGCCCCGTGTTCCGCCGCCATCCACGGCAGCTTGACGATGCCGATCCCGTGCTCGCCGCTGGCCGTGCCGCCCACCGCCAGCGCGCGCTCCACCATGCGCTTGGTCAGCCGCTCGGCCTCCTCGAAGTCGGCGGGCCGGTCGGGGTCGAAGAGCAGCGCGGTGTGGAAGTTGCCGTCGCCCACATGGCCGATGATCTGCCCGGCGAGGTACGAGCCCTCGATGTCGGCCCGCGAGGCCTCGATCTGTTCTGCCAGGCGAGAGATCGGCACGCAGATGTCGCCGGTGTACATCAGATGCCCGGGCTTCATCGCCTTGGTGGCCCAGAAAAGGTCGTGCCGCGCCTTCCACAGCCGCGCGCGTTCGTCTGCATCGGCCGACCATTCGAAGCCGGTGGCGCCGTTGCCCTCGGCGATCTCCTGCACCCTTGCGGCCTGTTCCGCCACCCCGGCGGGGGTGCCGTGGAACTCGAACAGCAGGGTGGGGGCGACCTTCAGAGATAACTGCGAATAGTTGTTCACATTGGCGATCGCCACCTCGTCCAGGAACTCCGACCGCGCCACCGGGATGCCCGACTGGATCGTCTCGATCACCGTGCGGATCGCGGCGTCCACCGAGGGAAAGCCGCAGATCGCGGCGCTGACCGCCTCGGGGATCGGGTGCAGCCGCACGGTCAGTTCGGTGATCACCCCCAGCGTGCCCTCGGCCCCCACGAACAGGTGGGTCAGGTCGTAGCCGGTCGAGGACTTGCGCGCCCGGCTGCCGGTGCGGATCGCGGTGCCGTCGGCCAGCACCGCCCGCAAGGCCAGCACGTTCTCGCGCATCGTGCCGTAGCGCACCGCGGTGGTGCCGCTGCCGCGGGTGGAGGCCATGCCGCCCAAGCTGGCATCCGCCCCGGGATCGACCGAGAACATCAGCCCGGTGGCGCGCAGTTCGGTGTTCAGCTGCATCCGGGTCACCCCGGGCTCCACCACCGCCAGCATGTCCTCGGGCAGGATTTCCTTCACCCGGTTCATCTTCGCGGTGGAGAGCGTCAGCCCGCCGCGGACCGGGATCGTGTGCCCCTCCATCGACGACCCCACGCCGAAGGGCGTCACCGGCACCCCGTGGCGGTGGCAGGCGGCCAGGATCGCCTGCACCTCGGCCTCGGTCTCGGGGAAGGCCACCGCGTCGGGCCGCACCGGCGGCAGGCGCGACTGGTCGCGGCTGTGCTGGTCGCGCACCGAGGCGCCGGTGGAAAGCCTCTCGCCCAGCAGGGGCTGCAATTCGGCGATCAGGGCACTGATGCTCATGGGCTCACTTCCGGGCATGATAGCGCGAGGCGACGAGTTCCTGGCAGGTGATGAACTCCAAGAGCGCCGGCTGCCCCGCCTCGGTCGCCGCGATGCCGCGCAGGATGGCGGGGATGATGTCCTCCGGCCGCTCGATCCGCTCGGCATGGCCGCCCATGGCGCGGGCAAAAGCGGTGTAGTCGCCGGAAATGTCGGTCGAGCGGTACTTCTGGGTGGAGACCTGCATGATCGGCAGTTCCATCGCCATGGAGGAGTTGTTCAGCAGGATCGACAGGATCGGAATGCGTTCCCGAACCGCCGTTTCGAAATCCATGCCGGTGAAGCCGATGGCGCTGTCGCCCCAGACGTTGATGCAGAGCTTATCGGGATGCGCCAGCTTGGCCCCCATCGCCAGCCCGAGGCCATAGCCCAGCTGCGTGGTCTTGCCCCAGCCGATGTAGGAAAGCGGTGTGACCGAGCGCCAGAACGGCGTCAACTGGTCGCGGGGCGAGCCCGCGTCATGGGTGATGATGGTATTGGCCACGTCCACCGTGCGTTGCAGATCCCACAGCACGCGATAGGGCGACAGGGGCAACTCGGCCGAGGTCAGCTTGGGCATCCATTCCTTCATCCACTTCGCCCGCACCGCGGCGATCTCGTCGGCCACCGCGACCGCAGACCGCGGGGCCACGTCCAGCTCCGCCAGCAGCGCCTGCAGCACCAGCGCGGCGTCGCCGATCAGCCCGACCTTCGCCTCCACATCCTTGTTCAGGTGGTCGGGGTCGAGGGTCGAATGGATCACCGCCTTGCCCCGCGGCATCTCCACCCCGAAGCTGGTCTCGGTGAAGGAACAGCCGATCCCGAAGATCAGGTCGGCGCGGTCCAGGAAATCCCGCACCGGAAACGGCACCGCCGCCCCGCCCGAGCCCAGGGCCAGCGGATGGGTCTCGGGGAAGGCGCTCTTGCCCTCCAGGCTGGTGCAGACCGGGATCGCCAGCCTTTCGGCCAGAGCGCGCAGTTGCGGCCAGGCGCGGGCGTAGTGTACCCCCTGCCCGGCATAGATCACCGGCCGCCTGGCCGCCGCCAGCAGCCGCGCGGCCTCGGCCACATGCGCCGGGTCGGGGCCGCAGCGGGTGGAGAGGACGGGGCGATAGTCCAGCGGCTCCGGCACCTCCTCGTCCCAGATGTCGTTGGGGATCTCCACGATCACCGGCCCGCCGCGGCCGTTGCGCAGTTTCGAGAAGGCGCGGCGGAAGATGTTGGGGATCTCGGCCGGCACCACGATGGGCTCGGCATGTTTCGACACCGAACGCATGGAGACCGAGGCGTTGTAGTTCGGGTCCACCCAGGCCAGCCGGCGGGGATAGCCGCCGGGCAGCACCAGCACCGGCACCGATTCGGCATAGGCCTGCGCCACCGCGCCATAGCTGTTCTCGGTGCCCGGCCCCAGCTGCATGGCGAAGACCCCGATCTTCCGCCCCGAGGACAGGCGGCTGATGGCGTCGGCCATGTGCAGCCCGATCCGCTCCTGCCGCACGATGATGGGCCTTATGTCGGCCATGGCCGCGTGCTCGATCACGTGGTTCACCGGATAGGCGAAGAGCAGTTCCACCCCCTCGCGCTTCAGGATCTCGGCGATGGCGTCTCCGACCTTCATGGCGTCCTCGTCTCTGCGGCGGCGAAGTCCTCGGCCCGCCATGCTGTGGGGTGGCGCCGGGCCAAATGCCGGGCGCCCTCCGGGGTCAGCGCGCCGGTCTGGCCCAGCGCGATACGGAATTCGTCGATCAATGTGTCGCAGACATGGCGCGCGCCGTCGTCGCCCAGGGCCGCGAGGCCCAGCATCACCGCCCGCCCCGCCAGCACCGCATCGGCGCCCAAGGCCACCGCGCGCAGGATGTCGAGGCCCGAGCGGATGCCGCCGTCCATCAGCACTGCCATCCCCGGCCCCACCGCCGCGCGGATCGCCGGCAGCACGTCGATGGGCGCCGGCGCGGGGTCGAACTGGCGGCCGCCGTGGTTCGACACCACCACCCCGTCCAGCCCCAGCGCCGCCGCCCGGCGGGCGTCGTCGGGGTGCAGGATGCCCTTGACCAGCAGCGCATGGGGCCAGAGGTCGCGCAGCCGGGCCAGCACGTCCCAGGTGATCCCCGCCCCCGCCCGGCCGCCCCGCACGAACAGGTCGATCTGCCGCCGGCCGGACCCGGCATAGGCGGCCAGGTTGCCGAAGCGCGGCAGGCCGTGGCGGGCCAGCGCGGCCAGCCAGGCGGGGCGGCGGGCGGCATCCAGCGCCATCCTCGGCTCCAGCCGGAACGGCAGGGCGATGCCGTTCTTCAGGTCTCGGATGCGGCGGCCGGGCAGCGGGATGTCCAGCGTAACGGCCAGCACCCGCACCCCCGCGGCCTGCGCCCGCGCCACCAGGTCGAGGCTGACCCGATGATCCTCGGCCGGAAAGCCGTAAAGCTGGAACCACAGCCGCTCGGGCAATGCCCGCGCCACCTCCTCCACCGAAGCCGAGGCCAGCGTGCCGGTCATGTAGGCGATGCCGGTCTCGCGGGCGGCAGTGGCGATGGCGGCGGTCGCGCCGGGCCAGATCGCCCCGTCCATTCCCACCGGCGCGATCGCCAGCGGCGCCGCCAGCCTTTGGCCGAAGAGCGTGGTGGAAGGGTCCAGCCCCTGCATCCCCAGCCCATAGCGGGGCACGATCTCGATCCCGTCCAGCGCCGCCTGGTTGCGGGGGCGGCAGGCCTCGGCCCCGGTGCCGCCCTGCAGGAAATCGAGGCAGAAGGCCGGCAGCCGCCGCCGCGCCAGCGGCTCCAGCGCCGCCACGCAGGGGGCGCGGCGGGTCAGCGCCGCGCGGCGGGCCTCGTCGGTCGGCTTCACCATGCTGCGCCCGGCCCTCCCCTGCCTGGCCCATCCCGCACCCGCGGAAACACCCCGCCACATAAGCTGAGCGAAGTATACATAACCTTTGGCTACTGATCTCCGCCCATACCCGCCGAGTGCGGCTAAAACGGCGGAAAATCCCTTGCCTGCTTGGCACGACTATGTTGATACTCATCCGCAGGGGCAAGCAAAATCGCGCGGCGACAGGCCGGATCGCCCTTGTGGGAGGAAACAATGTATACACGTATTGCCAAGGCCGCCTTGGCCTCGCTGTGTCTTGCCTCGCCGCTGGCCGCGGCCGAGGTGGAACTGAGCCTGGCGCACTGGGTGCCCGGCACCCATCCTCTGCAGGTCCACGGGATGGAGCCCTGGGCCGAATCGATCCGCCAGGCGTCCAGCGGCCGGATCGAGATCACCATCTACCCCGCCCAGCAGCTGGGCGCGGCGGCCGACCACTACGACATGGCCCGCGACGGCATCGCCGACATCGGCTTCATCAACCCGGGCTACCAGCCGGGCCGCTTCCCGATCCTGGCCGCAGCGGAACTGCCGTTCAACTTCGCCAATGCCAAGGGCTCGGTCCGCGGGCTGACGGAATGGTACAAGGCCTATGCCGAGCGCGAGATGGCCGACACCTATTTCTGCATGGCGCTGACCCACCACCCGGGCACCTTCCATTCCAAGACCCCCATCGTGGTGCCCGAGGACGTGCGCGGCAAGAACGTGCGCACCGCCAACGCCACCCAGTCGCGGCTGACCAGCCTGATCGGCGGCGCCTCGGTGCAGGTGCCGGCGGGCGAGATGGCAGACGCGCTGGGCAAGGGCCTGGCCGACATGACGCAATCGCCCTGGGAATCGCTGTTCCTGTTCGGGGCCGACAAGCTGGTCACCCACCATCTCGACTTCCCGCTCTACGCCTCGATCAACGCCTTCGTCTTCAACAAGGCCACGCTGGAGGGGATGACCGCGGAAGACCGGCAGGTGATCGAGGATCACTGCACCCCGGAATGGGCGGAAACCATGTCCTCCGGCTGGGCCGACATCGAGGCGGCGGGCCGCGACAAGATCGCCGCCGACCCGACCCATACCCTGCACGCGCCCGACGAGGCGCAGCTGCAACTGTGGCGCGACGCCTCGGCCCCGCTGGTGGACGAGTGGAAGACCACGGTGAACGGCCTGGGCCTGAACGCCGACGAGGTGCTGGAGGGGCTGATCGAGGCGCTGAAGAAATACGATTCCTACGCCGGCTGACCGGGAGGGGAAGGCCAAGGCAACGACCGGCCGCGGGGCCCCCCCCCCCCGGGCCGCGC
>JBBCJM010000027.1:0-67505 GCA_037190175.1 Paracoccaceae bacterium
CGCCCACCGCGGCGCGGCCGGCCTTCTGCCCGGCCCACAGGTCCTCGCGCACCCGGCCGCCGGCGGTGGCCGAGAATTCCAGCACCACCGCGGGGCCCGAGGCGGGCTTCAGCATCGCGGTGCCGTGGCCGGCGATGCCGCACATCCAGGGATCGGCGATCATCTGGGCGAAGGCCGTGGCCACCGCCGCGTCGAAGGCATTGCCGCCGGCGCCGAAGATTGCCGCGCCGATTTCGGCCGCCCGCGGCTGCGGCGTGGAGACTGCGCCCCGCATCATGTGTTCTCCTGTTCAAGTCGTCGTCTGGGGGCCATGCGCACGGCCGGGAACAGCTGGCAGCGGTCGGGCGGGAAGCTGACATGGCAGGTCTCGCCGCTCGACCAGTCGGCGTTGCCCACCGTGTCGGCGCGGATGGTGACCGGCCCGCATTCGATCAGCAGCATCGACCGGCTGCCCAGCCGGATCAGCTGCCGCACCACGCCGTTGCCGGCCGCCGTCCGCGCGAGCTCGATGCAATGCGGGCGCACCGCCACCGTCACCTCGGCGCCTGTGGCCAGCGTGTCGTCGCGGATGCCCTCGGCCGCCACGGTCAGCTGCCCCAGCGGGCTGTCCACCCGGGCGCCGCCGCCCTCGCGGCCCAGCAGCGTGGCGGGGATGAAGTTGATCGCGCCCAGGAAATCGGCCACGAAGGTGGACTGCGGGCGCTCGTAGACCTCCAGCGGCGTGCCGATCTGCTCGACGTTGCCCTGCGACATCACCAGGATGCGGTCGGACATCGCCATCGCCTCCTCCTGGTCGTGGGTGACGTAGAGCGCGGTGAACTTCAGCCGCCGCTGCAGTTCCAGCAACTCGACTCGCATGTGCTCGCGCAGCTTGGCGTCCAGGTTCGACAGCGGCTCGTCGAAGAGCAGCGCGCGGGGCTGGCCGACCAGCGCGCGCGCCACCGCCACCCGCTGCTGCTGCCCGCCCGAGAGCTGGCCGGGATAGCGGTCCTCGAGCCCGCCCAGGTCCACGAGCTTCAGGATGCCCTCCAGCTCCTCGCGCACCTGCGCGGAGGGAACCTTTCGGATGCGCAGCGGGTAGGTGATGTTGTCGGCCACGGTCATGTGCGGCCAGACCGCATAGGACTGGAACACCATCCCCAGCCGCCGCCGCTCAGGCGGCAGGTTGGTGCCGCTGGCGCTGTCGAACACCACCTCGCCGTCGATGCGGATGCTGCCGGCGTCGGGCGTCTCCAGCCCCGCGATCGAGCGCAGCGCGGTGGTCTTGCCGCAGCCCGAGGGGCCGAGGATCGCCATGAACTCGCCCGGCGCCACGTCGAAGTTGAGCGCATTCATCGCCGGCCGGGCGGTGCCCTCGAAGTGCCTGGTGATGCTGCCGACATTGATCGAAGCCATGGGGCGGTCCTGCTAGTTTGTGGCGTTGGCGTCGGCCGGGGCGGCCGCGCGCCGCGGGGCCCGCAGGCGGCCCTCGGCGCGGCGCTGCGCGAGGCCGCCGATGACGTAGCGGGCGAAGACGATGCCGACGAGCGAGATCAGCGTGACGAAGACCGCGAAGGCGGCCACCGCGCCGGCATGGCCTTCCTCCCACATGCCGTAGATCACCACCGAGATGGTCTCGCGCCCCGGGGTGTAGAGGATGATCGAGGTCGGCAGTTCCCGCAGGGTGATGACGAAGAGGATGATCCAGCCGGTGGTCAGCCCCGGGGTGATCAGCGGCACCACGATGTTGCGGATGGTGGTGATCCAGCTGGCCCCCGAGACGCGCGAGGATTCCTCCAGCTCGGGGCTGTACTGATGCAGCGAGGCCGCGGCCGCGCGCACCCCGAAGGGGATGAAATGCGCGATATAGCCCACGATCAGGATCCAGACCGTGCCGTAGAGCACCAGCGGCGGCTTGATCCAGGCGACCAGGATGCCCACGGCCAGCGCCGTGCCCGGCACCGCGGCGGGCAGGAAGGCGATGTATTCCAGCGGCCGGCGGAAGCGATAGCGGGTGCGGATCAGCATATAGGCCAAGAGCGCGCCCAGGATCACCGTCACCGTGGCCGAGGTGACCGACAGCAGCGCGCTGGTGCGCACCCCGGTCCAGGTGGTGTTGTAGCCGTTCAGCACCAGCCGGTAGGAGTCGAGCGTCATCGGCCCGCCCCAGGGCGGGGCCAGCGAGGCATAGACGATGGCGGCGAACGGCGCGATCACCGTCACCGTCAGGTAGAGGATGCAGAAGCCGAAGGCGACCGGCCGCCACCGCCCCAGCCGGATGCGGGTGCCGCGCCAGCCCTTGCCGCTGACGGTCACGAACTGCCGCAGCCCCATGATGCGCAGCTGCGCCCAGAGCGCCACCATGGTGGCGGCGATCAGCAGGCTGGACAGCGCGGCGGCGCGCGGCGGGTTGGGCGGCTCGCTCATCGTCGAATAGATGACGGTCGAGAACACCCAGATGTTGCCGCGGATGCCGAGGATCCCGGCCACGTCGAAATTGCCCGCGGCGATGGTGGCGGTGAACAGCACCCCCGACAGCACCGCGGGGGTGATGAGGTGGATGGTCACCCGCCAGAAGGTGGACAGCGGGTTCGACCCCGCGATGCGCGCGGCCTCTTCCAGCGCGGGGTCCACCGACTTCAGCGCCGTGGCGGCGAACATGAAGATGTAGGGCACGCAGAAGATGCCCAGCACCCAGATGATGCCGCCCAGCGAATAGATGTCGATCGGCCCCTGGAAGGTGTCGAGGTCGAAGGCCCATCGCAGGAAGACGTTCAGATAGCCGTTGCTGGGCGAGGCGATCCAGGACCAGGCCAGCGCCCCGATCAGCGGCGAGATCAGGAAGGGCAGGATCACCACGGTTTCCAGCGTGCGCGCGAAGGGCACGTCGGTGCGCACCACGATCCAGGCCAGCGTCAGCCCCACCACCAGCGCCAGCGAGGTGACCCCCACCACGACGACGATGGTGTTCATCAGCGCGTCGTAGGTGGCCGGATCGGTATAGACCGCCTGATACCAGCGGAAGGTGAAGGTGGAGTTGGTGATCGTCTGCCAGAAGCTGGACAGCATCACCATCGCGATCGGATAGAGGATGATGATGCCGACGAACACCGCCGTCCCGATCAGCAGCACCCGTTGCAGGGTGAACCCTCCCGCCATGAAGCGGGAGAGGGCGGAGCGTGGCGGCGGTATCCGGTCCTGCATGAGCCTGCCTTACGACTTGAAGAGCCGGGTGAATTCGGCGCGGATCTCCTCCGAGCGCGCCAGCATGTCGTCCCAGTCCTCGATGCGCATCGCGTTGAACGAGCCCGGCAGCGGAATGCCCTCGGGCACCTCGATGTCGCTGCGCACCGGGATCGCGAACTCGCTGGAGATCACCCGCTGCCCCTCCTCGCTGAGGCAGTAGTTGACGAAGAGCTTGCCCGCCGCGGGATGCGGCGCCTTCATGGCCAGCCCCACCGGGCGGTCGGTCACGAAGGCGGGGTCGGGGAAGCGGTCGGCCACCGGCGCCCCGCGGCGCTGCAGCTGCGGGGTGTAGTAGCTGAGCATGGTGGGCGTGGCGATCACCTCGCCCGAGGCCACCGCGTTCGAGAGGTCGCCGAAGGTCTGGTAGAAGCGGATGCGCTGCTGGCCCAGCGCCTGCATGTAGTCGAGCCCCAGGTGGTCGCGCATGATGTAGTACCACTGCGCCGGCGGCGAGGTGGCCCCGGCGGCCGAGTCCGGCATCCCCAGCCGGCCCTGGAACTCGGGCTTCAGGAAGTCCTCCCACGAGGCCGGCGCCAGGTCGTCGGACACCGCGCGGGTGTTCCAGAACCAGGTGAAGGCGATGGTGCTGAGGATCGCGTAATGCGGCGTGACCAGCGAGGGGTCGATGTTGGCCGCCTCGGGCGCCACCCATTCCACCAGCTGCCCGGCCGCCGCCATGGTGCGGAAGGCCGGGATGTTCGATTCCTGCACCACGTCCACCAGCACCTGGTTGTTCTCGAACTCCAGCTGGTACTTCGGCGTGACGTTGCTGCCGCCGCGGTAGAGCTGGGACGGGATGCCGTATTTCTGGGTGAAGCCGTCCACCAGCGCGCGCGAGGTGGGCTCGTCCATGCCGGAATAGAACATGAGCCCGCCCTCGGCCCGGGCCTGCGCGACGAGCTCGTCGAGCGTCTCCTGCGCCGCGGCGCGCCGCGGCATCGCGGGCAGCAGGCCCGCGGCGCCCACGGCTGCGGCGCCGACCATGAACCGGCGCCGTCCGAACGTGATGGGTCGTTTGCTGAAGTCGGTCATCGTCTCATACCCCGCTGTCGGTTCTTCTTCGGATTGTTCGTCTTCAGATTGCCGTCTGCCGGTTCTGGTTCTGCTCGGCCGGTCCGTAGAACGCTTGGGCGTGCCCGGGCGTGATCAGGCCGCGGGACAGGTCGCTCTGCACCGCCGCCGGGTTGCGCCGCGCGGGCGGGTAGAAGCCGCCGCCGCCCGGCGTTTCGAACACGATGGTGGCGTCGGGCTTCAGGAACAGGGTGTGGCGGTTGGCGGTGCCCAGGTTCTCGCCGTCCACCAGCACCCGGCCGGTGGCCCCGGCATGGCCCCCGTGCAGCCCCTCGACCCCGCGCGACAGCCGCCCGACCCGGATCGAGGCCACCACGGTGGTGCCGGGCTCGATCTCCTCGGGCAGCAGGCGGAAGGTGACGCGCTGGCCCAGCCCGCCGCGGAACTGGCCGGGGCCGCCGGAATCGGGCAGGAACTCGCGCCGCTCCACCACCACCGGCGCCTCGTGCTCCAGGAGCTCCGAGGGCATGTCGGCCATGTTGCCGGGGAACTTGACGCAGGAGACGCCGTCCTTGGACGCCCGCGCGCCCATGCCGCCCATGTAATGCGCCGAGCCCACGAAGACCCGCCCGTCGCGCCGCCGCCCGCGCAGCGACAGCGCCCACATCGGCACCGAGCCGGTCTCGGCCACCACCCGCTCGGGGATGGCGCCCGACAGCACCCGCAGGATCATCTCGGGCAGAAGCTGGCCCACCTGCGTGCGCTGGCGCAGCGGCGCGGGGTAGGAGGGGTTCAGGAGGTTGCGGGGCGGCACGCTGAGCGTGACCGGCCGCGCGGTGCCCAGGTTGTTGGGCAGGTCGGGGATGGTGGCCATCTTCAGCCCCAGCACCGTATAGGCGAAGGTATAGTTCAGCACGCTGTTGATCGGCTTGTTCACCTGCGGCGAACTGCCCGAGTAATCCACATGCACCGCGCTGCCGGCGACCTTGACCCTGGCGCGGATCACCAGCGGACGGCCCTCGCGGTCGGTCTCCTCCAGTTGCAGCTCGTGTTCGTAGACCCCATCGGGGATGGTCTCGATCGCCGCGCGCATCGCCTGCTCGGTCTTGGCCACCACCGCGGTCGCCAGCGGATGCAGGTCGGGCATCGCCTGTTCCTGCATCAGCCGGCGCATCCGCTCGGCCGCCACGTGGTTGGCCGCGATCTGCGCCCGCAGGTCGCCCACCACCTGCTCGTTGTGGCGCACGTTGGTGCGGATGATCGCGAACAGTTCCTCGTTGGGCTGGCCGGCGCGGATCAGCCGGCAGGGCGGCAGTTGCAGCCCCTCCTCGTAGATGTCGCGGGAATCCTCGACCGTCACCGTGCCGCCGATATCGACGTGATGGGCGCAGCAGACCACGAAGCCGGCCAGCGCCTGCCCCTGGAAGAAGGGGGTGACGATATAGATGTCGGGGGTATGCCCGCAGCCCAGCCAGGGATCGTTGGTGATCAGCACGTCGCCCGGGTTCAGATCCTGCGTCGCCGGATCGCGCAGGAGTGCTGCCAGCAGCGGCGTCATGCAGCCCTGCTGGCCGGGCGAGCCCTCGTGCGCCTGCGCGATCATCAGCCCTTCGGCGTCGAAGATCCCCAGCGCGAAGTCGTAGTTCACCCGCACCCCGCTGGAGAACGCGGTGCGGATCAGCGTGGCCGCGGCCTCGTCGGCGATGGCGATCACCCGGTTCCACAGGATGTCGACCTGGATCGAGCTAAGCGGCGGCATCGGCGGTCTCCCTGAAGCGGATCACGAGATTGCCCTTGGGGGCCGACACCACCTCGGCCCCCGGCCCGGCGATGAAGGTCGATCCGTCGTCCTCGATCACCGAGGCGGCGTCCGAGCGGTGGTTGCCGGCCAGGTCGGGGCGGCGGAACACCGGATAGTCGGCCCAGGCGCGGCGGTCGGGGCAGAACACCCGGCGGCTGCCATGCTGCACCGAGGGGCCTTGCCGGGCCGGTTCCTCGCCCAGGCTGCGGCCGGGGATCTCGGCCCGCAGGCGCAGCCGCACCAGCCCCACGGCCAGGTTGCGGTAGGCATAGCCGAAGCGCGCCTCGTAGGCGGCGAAATAGGCCTCGCGCAGCGCCTCGGCCGTCGCCGGGCCGTCCAGCGCCACCGGCAGCGCCAGTTCCTGGCCCACGTAGCACATCTCGACGGTGCGGCGGACCGCGGGCTCGCCGGTCGCGCCGGTCTCGCGCAGCACCTGCCGGGCGGTCGCCTCCATCTCGGCGAAGGCGGCCTCGATCGCCCCCGGCTCCACCTCGGCCAGCGGCGCGCGATAGCTGCGGGCCAGGTCATAGGCGTTGGGCGCGGTCAGGAGCCCCACCGCCGAGAGGATGCCGGGGTTCTTCGGCAGCACGATCTGCGACACGCCCAGCTTGCGGGCCAGGTTGTAGGCATGGATCGGCCCCGCGCCGCCGAAGGCCACCAGCGAGATCTGCGACGGGTCGCCGCCCCATTCGGCGATATAGGTGCGCGCCGCCCCCGCCATGTTCTCGCAGACGATCTCGTGGATGCCCCAGGCGGCCTCGTCGACCGAGATGCCCAGGGGGCCGGCGATGTGCGTCTCGATCCCCGCGCGGGCGGCTTCCACGTCCAGGCTCATCCCCCCGCCCAGGAAATAGCCGGGGTCGAGATAGCCCAGCACCAGCGCCGCATCGGTCACCGTGGGCTCGGTCCCGCCGCGGCCATAGCAGATCGGCCCCGGCATGGCGCCCGCGCTGCGCGGGCCGATCTGCAGCGAGCCGGTCTCGTTCAGGAAGGCGATGCTGCCGCCGCCGGCGCCGATCTCGAGGATCTCGACCGAGGGCACGTTGACCGGCAGCCCGGTGCCCTTGCGGAAGCGGTAGGCGCGGCCGACCTCCAGTTCCGAGGTGATGGGGATGTGCCCGCCCTGCACGATGGTGATCTTGGCCGTGGTCCCGCCCATGTCGAAGATCAGCACCGAGCCGATGCCCAGTTCGTTGCGCACGTATTCGCCGGCCATCACCCCGGCCGCGGCGCCGGATTCGATCATCCGGGCGGGGAAGGTCTTGGCGGTCTCGGGCGCGGCCAGCCCGCCGCCCGACAGCATCAACTGCATCGGCTGGTGGAAGCCGCGGGCGTCCATCCCGTCGCGCAGCCGGGTCAGGTAGCGGTCCATCACCGGCTGGACATAGGCGTTGACCACGGTGGAGGAGGTGCGTTCGTACTCGCCCGCCTCGGGCAGCACCTCGGAGGACAGCGAGACATAGGCCCCCGGCGCCACCTCGCGGATCAGCCCGGCCAGCGCCTGTTCGTGGTCCTTGTTGGCGTAGGAATGCAGCAGCGTCACGGCAAAGGACTGCACGCCCTCGGCCACCAGCCCCTCGACGGTCTCGCGCGCCGCTTCCACATCGAGTTCGGTCAGGATGCGGCCGTCGCTCCAGATCCGTTCGGCGATCTCGGCCCGGCGCTCGCGCGGGACCAGCGGCTCGGGCGGGTCGCCGAAGATGTCGGCCACGTCGGCCCGGCGCGAGCGGCGCATTTCCAGCACGTCGCGGAAGCCCTGGGTCGCCAGCACCGCGGTGGGCGCGCCGCGGCGTTCCAGCACCGCGTTGATGGCCAGCGTGGTGGCGTGCAGGAGCTGCCCCAGCTCCTCCCGCACCCGCGGGTCGCGCTCGGCGATGCCATGCAATCCTTCCAGCACCGCGCGCGAGGGATCGTCGGGGGTGCTGAGCACCTTGAGCGGGTGGAGCGCGCCGGTCGCCTCGTCCAGGAGCGCGAAGTCCGTGAAGGTTCCCCCGATGTCGCAACCCAACCGAAACCGATTCATCCGGCGCTCCCCAGTCCGTCGCCCGCTGCGAGAAGCGGGCCGAGTCGAGACTAGGACGGACGGATCAAAGTGTCTACACTATTTAGGGCCATCTGCCAAAAAGATGCCCGTCGCCGGCCGGAAGAGCCGCATCGCAGCAATAATGGCGGGATTTTCCAGCCTGATCGGCCCCCGGCCGGCGGTGGATGGCTGTGCATGTCAACACTTCTGCGGCAGGAATAATGTCGTGTTGGCAATGTCTTGCTTTGACACGATCGCGGCCGCGGGCCGGAAAAGCCGGGATATCTATGGATCGCCCGGGAATGGCCCGTCCAGCCGGGGTTCGGCAGCCACTCCCGCCAGCCGGTCGAACAGGGCCGCGGCGCGCTGCGGCCCCAGTGCGGCGGCAAGTCGCAGGAATCGGGACCTGAGGGCAGCCCGGTCCAGCGGCCGCTCCGGGCAGCCCAGGAAGTCCTCGCGCGTGCCCTCGAAAACCCGCCCGTCCGCCAGCACCACCGCCATCCCGGCCCCCCAGCCGCCGCCCTCGCGCCGGGTCAGCTGGATCCGCTGCGCAAGATCGCGCACCTCGGCCCGCCGCCAGGTCTCGCCGGCAAACAGCGCCGGATCGTCGGGGTCGCCGAAGGCCGAGATCGCCAGCGCGAAGGGCACGGAATACTGCGCCAGCGAGATGTCGGCCGGCGCGGTGCCCGCGTGATGCGACAGCACCTTGTCGCCCACCGCCAGCCGGATCCGCGCGATCTGGCCGGGGCCGAACCCGTGCCGGTCCATCATCTCGCGCAGCAGCTCGATCGGCGCCTGGGCGGTGACATGCGCGGCATAGCGTTTCAGGCACAGCCGGCGGATCGCATGGGGCTCCTCGCCCAGCCCGCGGGTCAGCAGGTCCGGCTCCGCCCCGTCGCAGAAGGCGTCCAGCACCCCGAACCGGCCGTCCAGCGCGGTGTCGGGCGCCTCGTATCCCGCCCGCGCCAGCCGCGCGGCCAGCACCCCGCCTTCCGCCGCTCGGCCCAGATGCAGCCGCTTGACCATCCCGCCGTGGCCGGCGGCGGAAAAGGCCAGGAGGCCCCCGGCGAAGGAGGCGGCAAGCCCCATCGTCGCGACCATCTGACCTTCATCCGCCCCCATCAGCAGGGCGGCGGCGACCCCGGCGCCCAGCGGGCCGGTGATCCCGGGGGCGTGGAAGCCGCGGCTCTCGAAGCGGTGGTGGCTGGCCAGGCCCAGGCGGAAGCTGACCTCGCAGCCGGCCACGATGGCGCGGATCAGGTCGCGGCCGCTGGCCCCCACCGCCTGCGCCACGGCCAGCGCGGGCAGGGCCACGGTGGCGCCGGGATGCACGCCGATGCCGGGCTTGCGCAGGCTGTCCAGTTCGAAGGCATGGCACCAGGCGCCCAGCACCAGCGCCGCCGCGGTGGGCTCCAGCCCCTCTGCCGGGAAGCCCGGGAACCGGCAGGGGCCGCCGCCCGTGCCCACCGTTTCGGCCAGCAGCCGCGACCAGGGCAGGGCGCTGCCGAAGATCGCGCAGGCCACGGCGTCGATCAGGCAGGTCTCGGCGGCCGCCACCGTCCCGGCCGGCAGGTCGGCGAAATCCAGCGCGCAGGCATGGGCGGCCAGCCTGCGCGCCGCGGGCACCGCCCCGGCGGCCGGAGGCGGATGCGCCCTCACCCCGCCGGCGCCGGCTGGGCGGCGAAGGCGGCGGCCGCGCGGCCGGCGGCCCGGCCGAAGGTGGCCCCCGACATCAGCCCGGTGCCGCTGGCATAGTTGCCGTAGAACAGCCCGCCCACCATCTCGCCCGCGGCATAGAGCCCGGGGATCACCCCGCCCCAGGCGGATTCCACCGCCGCCTCGGTGGTGACCTTGACGCCCCCGAAGGTGAAGGTGACGCCGGTGGTCACGTGATAGGCGTGGAAGGGCGGCGTATCCAGCGGGTTGGCCCAGTTGGTCTTGTCGATCGCCAGCCCCTCGGTGCGCCTTCCGTCCAGCACGTTGGGATCGAAGGGAATGTCGGTGCGGCAGGCGGCGTTGAAGGCGCGCACGGTGGCCAGGAACCGCGCGGGGTCCACCCCCTCCAGCTTGCCGGCCAGGTCCTCCAGCGTGCCGGCCTCCACCTTCGCGGCAAAGCGGGTGCGGTATTCGCTGCGCAACAGGTGCGAGACCTTGGCGTCGAACACCTGCCAGGCGAACATCCCGGGCTGCTTCAGGATCTCGCCGCCGTAGCGGGCATAGGTGTGGCTGTGGAAATTGGCGCCCTCGTCCACATACCGCTCGCCGCGGGCGTTGACGATGATCCCGAAGGGATAGTTGTGCTTCTGGAACTGGTCGCCCACGCTCAGGTCGCCATAGGGCGGGGCGTTCACGTCCCAGGCCACCGAATGGCAGCCCGACCAGTTGCCGTGCGGCAGCGCGCCCGCCTCCAGCGCCATCTTCAGCCCCGCGCCCATGTTGAAACGGGTGCCGCGCACCCGCGCCGCGTCCCATCCCGGGCCCAGATAGCGCGCGCGCATCTCGGCGCTCGACTCGAAGCCGCCGCAGGCCAGCACCACCGCGCCCGCCCGGAACTCCACCCGCCGGCCGCGGTGCAGGGCGGTCACCCCCGCCACCCGGGCGCCGTCGCGGATCAGCCCGTCCACCGGGCAGCCGTAGAGGATGGAGATCCCCGCCCGCCCGGCCGCGGCATAGAGCGCCGGCATCATCTCGGCCCCGCCGCCCGAGATGTGCAGCGCCAGCCCGCCCCAGAACTTGAACTTGCCGTCCACCTTGTAGGCCTGCCGGCCCAGGCCGGGATGCAGCTTCACCCCCTGCCGGGCCACCCATTTCGCGGTCTCGAAGCTGTTGTTGACCAGGAACTCGCACAGATCCGGGTCGGTGCGGTATTCGGTCAGCTCGTACATGTCCTGCAGGAACTGCTCGCGGGTATAGGTGCCGTAGTCGACATCCATCCGCTCGGTCTCGGTCATCGCGGGGCAGATCTGCAGCAGGTCCTCGACCCCGTTGTAGGCAAAGCGGAAGGCCCCGCCGGTGAACCAGGAATTGCCGCCGCGCTCCTCCTCCGGCGCGGCCTCCAGCACCAGCACCCGGGCGCCGTTCTCGCGGGCCGAGAGCGCGGCGCACATCGCCGCGTTGCCGGCGCCCACCACGATCACGTCGGGGCGGTCCGTGTCGGGGGTCATGTCCATCATGCCGGTTCCTTGTCCTTCGCGTCTTCGGAGGGCGTGCGGGTGCGCGCGAGGATGCCGCGGGTGAGGTGGCGCACGTCCGCCGCGGCGTCGATGCGCAGAAGCTCGGCCATCAGCCATTCGGCCCCCTCCCGCCCCAGCGCGCCCCCGGCGCAATCGAGGAACTTCGCCTCCAGCGCGCCCGGGGGCAGAGGATGCGCCCGGTCGCGCCCCAGCGGGCGGTCGATGTGCTGGCGCAGCACCCGGCCCGAGGTCAGCACCACCTCCACATCCGCATAGAAATGCTCGTCGGTCTCCATCACCGCCTGCGGATCGGCCTCGGACCGGATGTGGGCCATGATCGCCCGCGTCTCGGGGTCCTGCACCGCGGCGTCGCTGAAATGCTCGATGCTGACCACGCCGTGCCGCAGCGCGCGGGCCAGCGCGTATTGCACGCTGAACTTGCCCTCCAGCCCCGACCGGGGATCGGGCCGGTTGGTGTGGCGGAACCGGCGCGGATGGGTGAAGGAGCGCACGGCGGCCACGGTGTCGGGGGTGAGCCCATGGGCCTCGCGCAGGGCGAGCAGGGCGTCGACCGCCGGATGGGTGCTGGCGCAGCAGGGGTGCCGCTTCACCCCGATGCCGGGGTCGACCAGATCGCAGGGCGCCATCCATTCGTCGAGGATCCGCTCCGGCGCCACGTTCGCCACCCCGTCATAGACGGCGAAGAAACCCTGCGGATGCTCCAGCGCCGCCGCGCTGCCGCCCATCCCCTCGCGCGCCAGCAGCGCGGCCAGCAGGCCGTTGCGCGCGGTCTGGCCCACGTGGAAGGGCTTGATCGGGGTGCCGAAGTTGGCCTTGATCCCCGAGGCCATCGAGGCTGCGGTGGCCAGCGCCATGGCGATCCGCGGCGCGTCGAGCCCCAGCAGCCGGGCGCAGGCCGCGGCCGCGCCGAAGGTGCCGAGCGTGGCGGTCGGGTGCCAGCCGATGTCGTAGTGGTGGAAGTTGACCGCGCGGCCGAGCTTGGTCTCCACCTCCACCCCCACGACATAGGCGGCCAGCATCTGCTCCCCGCCCGCCCCCTGCGCCTCGGCGCAGGCCCAGAGCGCGGGCAGCACGGGGACCGAGGGGTGGCCGCCCATGGTGTTGGAGCAGTCGTCGAGGTCGAGCGCGTGCGAGGCCACCCCGTTCAGCAGCGCCGCGTTCAGCGGGTCGGCGGTCTGCCTGGTGCCGAAGACCAGCGCCGGGCCGGGGGCGATGGCGCCGGCCAGCGCCCGCGCGGTCATCCGGGCGCTGTCGGTGGCCGCGCCGGCCAGCGTCACCCCGGCGGTGTCCAGCACCGCCTCGCGCGCGGTGCGGACCGCCTCGTCGGGGCATTGCGCCAGGTCGAACGCAAAGACCTTTTCGGAAAGCCGTTCCAGCAGCATTCTGACGCCTCGTATGGGTGGGGCGAGCGGCGGAAATGGCGCGGCGTTGCGCCTTCTTGCCGTGCCGAAGTGTTGACAGTTATTTTCCGGCTTGTCTAGCCCCGTGGGTCGCACTAGCCTCCCGGATGCCATACTCGCTATATTTTGGGTAGAAATCCCCGAAACTATGCCGTAGGCCGGCACAGGAGAGGCACCTTGGGAAAAAGTGTCAACACATGAGAGCCAGGAAATCCGAATCGGAAGCCGGCGGCCTTCTTGCCGACAAGTGTCTGGAACATATCCGGTCGCTGATCGCCTCGGGGCAGCTCGGCGAGGGCGAGCGCGTCAACGAGGCCGAGATCGCCCAGCGGCTGGGCGTCAGCCGCGGCCCGGTGCGCGAGGCGATCCGCCGCCTCTCGGCCTCGGGCCTGCTGGTGCCCGAGACGAATTTCGGCACCCGCGTGGCCCAGCTGGAGACCCATTCGGTGATCTCGCTCTTCGAGGTGCGCGAGTCGCTCGAATCGATGTGCGCGGGGCTGGCGGCCGACCGCATGACGCTGCGCGAGCGGCGCAAGCTGGCCCGCATCCTCGACGAGCACGAAAGCACGATGAGCGAGCGCAACGCCGACGCCTATCCCTCGGGCCCCGACGACTGGGACTTCCACCTCGCGATCCTGACCGGGGCGCGCAACGAATTCGCCTGGCGCATCTGCGGGCAGGAGTTCCGCGACCTCTTCTCGCTCCTGCGCGCCCGCCACGGCCGCAACGCCGCCCGCGGCCGCCGCGCGCTGGTCGAGCACCGCTGGATCGCCGAGGCGGTGATCGCCGGCAACGCCGATCTCGCGGCGCTGCTGATGCGCCAGCACATCCGCAGTTCGCGCAGCAACCTGCTGGCCACGATGAAGGCTTCCGACAACGGCGGCGGCGACATGAAAGGCGAAGGCGATGACCTGGCTTGAGTCGGGCGGCACGGGCTCGGATCTGACCGCCACGTTGCGGGACCTGCTGGCCCAGGGCTCCACCACGCCCTTCGTGGGCGCCTATGACGGGATGTCGGCGCTGCTGGCGAAACAGGCGGGGTTCAGGGGGCTCTACCTCTCGGGCGCCGCGCTCTCGGCCTCCAAGGCGCTGCCCGACCTGGGGCTCCTGACGCTGGAGGACGTCTGGCGCACCGCGCGCGAGATCGTGCGGGCGACCGACCTGCCGCTGATCGTCGATTGCGACACCGGCTTCGGCGAGGCGCTGAACGTCATGCGCGCGGTGCGGGAGCTCGAGCAGGTGGGCGTCGCCTGCGTGCAGATCGAGGACCAGCAGTTCCCCAAGAAATGCGGCCACCTGAACGACAAGCTGCTGGCCTCGCCCGAGGACATGTGCCGCAAGGTCGCCGCCGCGCGCAAAGCCAGCGACCGGATGGTGATCTGCGCCCGCACCGACGCGATGTCGGTCTCGGTGGACGAGGCCATCGCCCGCGCGCAACGCTATGTCGAGGCCGGGGCCGACCTGGTCTTCGTCGAGGCGCTGACCTCGGTCGAGGAGATCCGCCGGGTGCGCGCCGAGTTGCGCGCGCCGCTTCTGGCCAACATGACCGAGTTCGGTCGCACCCCCTCGATCCCGCTGTCGGACTGGCGCGACTATGGCTACGAGGCGGTGATCTATCCGGTCTCGGCCTTCCGCATCGCCTCGCAGGCGATCGGGCAGTTCTACCGCAGCCTCGAGATGGCGGGACATGTGGACGACATGCTGCCGCGGATGATGACGCGGGCCGAGCTTTACGAGGTCATCGGCTATTTCGACTACGAGGCGCTGGACCAGCGGATCGTCAGGACGGTTCTGAACGTCTAGCCCCGGGAAAGACCAATGGACGACCACGCCGACACCGCCAATCCGCACACCGCCCGCATGGCCGAATTCGTGGCCGGCCTGACCTTTCAGGCGATCCCGGCCGAGGTGCTGGAGCGGATCAAGCTTTTGATCCTCGATGGCCTGGGCTGCGGCCTCTACGGCGCCGACCTGCCCTGGACCCGCATCCTGCGCGAGACGCTGGCGACGGTGGACGACGGCCGGCATTCGGGCCTCTGGGGCAGCCGCGAGCGGCTGTCGCCGCCGCACGCGGTGCTGGTGAACGGCACCCAGATCCAGGGGTTCGAACTGGACGACGTGCACCGGCAGGGCGTGCTGCACGTGGCGGCCGTGACCCTGCCGCCGATCCTTGCCGTGGCCGACCAGCGCCCCCTGTCGGGGCGCGACTTCCTGACCGCCGCGGTCGCGGGGTTCGAGATCGGCCCGCGGGTGGGCATCTGCATGGGGCAGGAACATATCGGCCAGGGCTGGCATTCCGGGGCCACGGTGGGGGTGTTCTCGGCCGCCGCCGGCGCGGCCCGGGCGCTGGGGCTCGATGCGGAGCAGACCGCCCATGCCCTGGGCATCGCCGGCACCCAGTCCGCGGGGCTGATGGCGGCGCAATACGGCGCGATGGTCAAGCGGATGCACGCCGGCCGCGCGGCGCAGAGCGGCTATTACGGCGCGCTGCTGGCCGCCCGCGGCTTCACCGGCATCCGCAACGTGTTCGAGGCGCCCTATGGCGGCTTCTGCACCACCTTCTCGCGCTCGCAGGACAGGTTCGACCTGGAGGAGCTGAGCGCCGGCCTGGGCGAGCGGTTCGAGACCTTGCGGATCTCGCTGAAGTTCTATTCCTGCGTCGGCAGCAACCACACCACGCTGGACGCCATCCGCGCGATCCAGGCGCGGCATCCCTTCGGGCCGGACGACGTGGAGCGGATCGTGGTGCACGGCTCGCAGGTCACCGTGGATCACGTGGGCTGGCCCTACCGGCCCGAGGGGCTGACCTCGGCGCAGTTGAACCTGCCGTTCTGCGTGGCGACGCTGCTGCTGGAGGGCGACGTCTTCGTGCAGAACTTCGGCCCCGATAGCATCGCCGACCCCGCCCGCATCGCCCTGTCGCGGCGGGTGGAGGTGGTGGAGGACCCGACCATCACCGCGCAGGGCTCGAAATTCCGCCACAAGGTGCGGGTCGAGGTGCGGCTGAAGGACGGCTTCCGCGACGAGGAAACCCGCGCCGCGCCCCTGGGCAGCGAACAGTCCTTCGCCCCGGCCGAGGACATCGTGGCCAAGTTCCGCAAGCTGAGCCTCGGCTGCCTGGACGAAACCGCGCAGGACCGCATCGTGGACATGGTGCTGAACCTGGAGACGCTGCCAGACCTCGGCGCGCTTTCCCGGGCGCTGACGCCGGAGCCCGGCACGGGGGCCTGACCTCGGCCCGACCAGGCGAGCCGAAATCGCAAAGAATACGGCGACATTCGGAACCGGAACCGGCGCGCAAGGGGCCCCGGGCGTTGCGGGGCCGCAAGCTTTCTTTGTAGCATCATCGGCAACGACATTCCTGCCGCAGACCCCGGCCCTGCAGCGCGGCGCGGAGCAATGCAGCACCGGCATCAGGATCGCGACCCATGAAGACCGATTTTTCCGCCACCCGCGCGCTGTTCGAGCTGCCCGAGGGGGTGATCTATCTGGACGGCAACTCGCTGGGGCCGCTGCCCGTCGCCGTGAAGGCGCGGATGGCGCGCGTCATCGGCGAGGAATGGGGGGCAATGCTGATCCGCGGCTGGAACCAGGCCGGCTGGATGGAGCAGCCCCGCCGGGTGGGCGACCGCATCGCCCGGCTGATCGGGGCCGAGCCGGGTAGCGTGGTCATGGGCGACACGCTGTCGATCAAGGTCTATCAGGCGCTGGCCTCGGCGCTGGAGATGAACCCCGGCCGCCGGGTGGTCCTGTCGGACAGCGGCAACTTCCCCTCGGACCTCTACATCGCCGACGGGCTGCTGCGAACCCTCGGCGATGGGTACGAACTGCGCATCGTGGACCCCGAGGCGGTGCTGAAGGCCATCGACGAGACCGTGGCCGCGATCCTGATCACCGAGGTCGACTATCGCACCGGGCGGCGCCACGACATGCAGGCGCTGACCGCGCGGGCGCACGGCAAGGGCGCGCTGGCGATCTGGGACCTGGCGCATTCGGCCGGGGCGCTGCCGGTGCAGGTGGCGGCCGAGGGCGCGGATTTCGCGGTCGGCTGCACCTACAAATACCTGAACTCCGGCCCCGGCGGCCCGGCCTTCATCTATGTGGCCCCCCGCCATCAGGAGGCCGCGCGCCCGGCGCTGTCGGGCTGGCTGGGGCACGAGGCGCCCTTCGCCTTCGACCTGGACTACCGCCCCGGCGCTGGCATCGAGCGGATGCGCGTCGGCACGCCCCCGATCCTGCAACTGGCCGCGCTGGACGCCGCGCTGGACGTGTGGGAGGGGGTGGACATGGCCGATCTGCGCACCCGCTCGCTGGACCTGACCGACCTGTTCATCGCCGAGGTCGAGGCGCGCTGCCCCGGGCTGAAGCTGGCCACCCCCCGCGCCCATGCCGAACGCGGCAGCCAGGTCAGCTTCACCCATCCCGAGGGCTATGCCATCATGCAGGCGCTGATCGCCGAGGGGGTGATCGGCGATTTCCGCGCCCCGGTGACGCTGCGCTTCGGCTTCACGCCGCTCTACATCGGCCCCGACGAGGTGAGGCGCGCCGTCGACATCCTGGCCGGGATCATGGACGAACGCCGCTGGGACCGGCCCGAGTTCAAGGCGCGGGCCAGGGTCACATGAACCCCGCCGCCGACCTTCCCTCCGTCTGCCGCCCCGCGGGCTGGATCGCCCTCTGGCGGCGGATCGGGCAATGCGCGGTGCTGGACCAGAGGCGCTTTCTCTCCTGAGCCATCCATCTTCAGGGACAAGAGAGCCACCGATGACCTACGATCCTTCCAGAGACGGCGCGCAGACGGATTTCCGCCAGCGGATGTCCTATGGCGACTACCTGCACATCGACCAGATCCTGACCGCGCAGAAGCCCCTGTCCGCGGCGCATGACGAGATGCTGTTCATCATCCAGCACCAGACCTCCGAACTGTGGATGAAACTGGCGCTCTACGAGGTGAACGGGGCGCGGGCCATGATCGCCGCCGACCGCACCGCCGAGGCGCTGAAGATGCTGGCGCGGGTGTCGCGCATCTTCGAGCAGCTGAACTCCGCCTGGGACGTGCTGCGCACCATGACGCCCTCGGAATACACCCGGTTCCGCGACGCCCTGGGGCAGTCCTCGGGCTTCCAGTCGTGGCAGTACCGGCTGATCGAATATGCGGTCGGCAACCGCAACCTCGCCATGCTGAAACCGCACGAGCACCGCGCCGACCTGCTGGAGCTGCTGGAGGCCGAACTGGCGCGCCCCTCGCTTTACGACGAGGTGCTGCGGCGGCTGGCGCGGGCCGGGCTGCCGGTGCCGCAGGCGGTGCTCACCCGCGACCTGCGGCAGGCCTGGAGCTTCGACGAGGGGGTCATGGCGGTCTGGGCCACGGTCTATCGCGACCCCGCGAAATACTGGGAAGCCTATGAAGTGGCCGAGAAGCTGGTGGATTTCGAGGACTACTTCCGCCGCTGGCGCTTCAACCACGTCACCACGGTCGAGCGTATCATCGGCTTCAAGCGCGGCACCGGCGGCACCGCGGGGATCTCCTATCTCAAGCGGATGCTGGAGGTGGAGTTGTTCCCCGAGCTCTGGCGCGTGCGCACCGAGCTTTGAGCCGCAGGGCCCCGGCCGGCCCCCTGCCGGTCGGGGTCGGCCCCGGGGCGGGGGCCCGCGGCCAGCTTGCGCGCCTCCTTGGGGGGCAGGCCGAAATGCGCCTTGAAGGCGGTGGTGAAGCTGGCCTGATGGTCATAGCCCACCGCATGGGCGATCACGGCGATGGGGATGTCGGGGTCGGCCAGCATCTCGATCGCGCGGGTCATCCGGTGGTGGTTGCGGTAGTTGAAGATGGTCATGCCGTAGAGCAGCTTGAAGCCGCTTTTCAGCTTGGTCGCATTGGTGCCCAGCTGGCGCGCCAGGTCGGCGATGGTCAGCCGCCCGCCCGCGTCGTTCGACAGGATGTCCTGCGCGCGGGCGAACATGGCCAGCTCGCGCTCGGTGAAGGCGATGCCGCTGTTGCTGTCCACCGGGTCGGCCTCCAGCACCGCCGTGGTCTGGGCCAGGAGTTCGAACACCCGCGCCACCGCCATCATCATGTCGCGGCGGGCGCCGAATTCCAGCGCGAAGACATCGCGCAGGGCGGTCACGATCTCGACCGTGGTGGCGGTCTCGATCATCGCCATCTCGCCAGGCGCGGGCTGCATCAGCCCGGTGGCGCGGGTGCCGGGCTGCCGGCCGAAGCCGAAGCTTTCGGACAGCATCTGGGGCCGCACGTAGAGGCTGATCATGCGGAACCGCCCGGGCAGGCAGCAGACGTTGTAGCTGACGCCGGGCGCCTGGTGGCAGGCCATCAGGGTCGAGGCGGTCAGGCTGGGCCCGTCCAGGCTGGGAACGGCCAGTTCGACCGGGCCTTCCAGCACGAAATGGAACTCGACGAACCCCTCGGACGGCACCCTCTCGAACCGGGTCGACACATAGTCGCAATCGGTGACGATCATGTAGACTTCGTCGCTGATCGAGAACAGCTTCCAGCAGCCGGTGCCCTCCTCCGGCGGCAGGTCGACGCGGGTATAGGCGACGTTCCAGCGCGGATTGACCTGGCGCCGATGGGGGCCGGGCCGTTCGGCGATGGCCTCGAAGGCCGCGCGGATGGTGCCGCCGGGGCCCACCAGGGCGGTGCGGAACAGCCCCTTGGTTTCGGGGCGGATCACGGCGCTGATCCCCGAGATGCTGGCTGGCATGGCGGGCGGCCCCTGTGCTGGCGTGATTCCGGGCCGCCAGTGTAGGGGAAGGGCCCCCGGCTGGCGAGCCCGGCCAGGGGCCGCCCGGCGCTCAGGCCGCCGCCGCGCTGCGCACGACGATGGCCTTCTTGCGCAGGAAGCGCAGGAAGCCGCCGTGGCCATAGCGGGTGCCGCCCAGCCCCGACCGGCCGAAGGCGGTCTTTTCCGCCCGCGCGCCGACGCCGCCCATGGTGTCGAAGTCGTTGATCCACAGCCCCCCGGCGTTGATGCGCCGGCCCACCGCGATGGCCTCGGCCTCGTTCCCGATCACCGCGGCGGACAGGCCGAATTCGGTGTCGTTGGCCAGCCGCACCGCCTCGTCCACCGTGTCGAAGCCCATGATCGGCACGATGGGGCCGAAGGTCTCGTCGCGCATCACCGCCATGTCCTGCGTCACGCCGGCCAGCACGGTCGGCTCGCACCACAGCCCGCCCTCGTGCTCCAGGATCCGCCCGCCGGTCAGGATGCGCGCGCCCCGGGCCACGGCATCGTCAATCTGGGCGCGCAGGATCTCGGCCTGGCGGGCGAAGATCACCGGGCCCAGCTCGCCCTGCGCGATGTCCTGCATGTTCATGCCCAGCGCCCGCATCCGCTCGACCACGCGCCCGGTCACCTCGCCCAGGATGCGGTTCTGCACATAGACCCGCTCGATGGCGCAGCAGAGCTGGCCCGAGTTCTCGGTCGCGCCGCGGGTGATGATCTCGGCGGCGGTGTCGGGATCGGCGCTGTCCAGCACCACCGCGGGGTCGCTGCCGCCCAACTCCAGGAACGCCGTCTTGAACTGCGCCGCGGCGCGTTCCTGCACCCTGCGCCCGGTGGGGACCGAGCCTGTGAAGACCAGCGTGTCGGTCAGGTCCACGATCCGGCCGCCGGTCTCGGCGCCGCCCTCGAACACCTCCAGCACGTCGCGCAGGTGCTCGACCTCGGCGATGGCCCGGCGGAAGGGCTGGATGAAGCGCGGCGTCACCTCGCTGGGCTTGACCGCCACGGCCGAGCCCGCCAGCAGCGCGCAGATCGCGTCGATCATGCAGAGGATCAGGGGGTAGTTCCAGGGCGAGATGATGCCGACCAGCTGATAGGGCACGTATTGCTGCTGGAAGCGCAGGGTGGGGTCCGAGGAGTTTCCCGCGGCCTCGGCCATCGCCTCGGCGGCGGTGGCGCAGCGCATCCGGGTGATGCCCTTCAGCCCCTCGATCTCGTTCACCGACCATTCGTGCCGCCCGGTATCGGCGCAGAGCGCGTCGAGGATCGGCTGATAATGGCGGTCCACCGCGTCGCACAGCGCCTGCATCGCCCGGATGCGGCCCTCCAGCCCGATCTCCAGCCATTTCGCCTGACCCTGCCGCAGGGCGGCGGTGCGGGCGGTCAGGGCGGGCAGGTCCAGCGGCGTGATCTGGTAATCCACCTTGCCGCTGCGCGGGTTGCGGACGTCGATGCTGTGGCTCATGGGGATCTCCCGGGTGGTGTCGGCGGTCCGGCCGAACATGCGCGCGGCGCGGGCCCGGGGAAATGGCCCGGCGGCGCCGGGGGCGGATATCGAAAGGAAAAGGCCGGGCCGGCGAAATCGCCCCGCTGTATCCCGGCCCGCCGGCAGGGTTTACTGACCCCGGACCCCCACGCCCGAGGCCGACATGCAGAATTTCATCCGCGATCTCGAAGCCCGCGGCGAACTGGCCCGCGTCGCCCGGCAGGTCGACCCGCGCCACCAGCTGGCCGCCGTCACCCGCGCCGTGCAGCGCGCGGGCGAGCAGGCGGTGCTGTTCCAGGACGTGGCGGGGTCGGCGATGCCGGTGGTCTCGAACCTCTACGGCAGCCATGCGCGGCTTTGCCGACTGATCGGCGCCGGGGACCGCACCTTCTGCGAACGCTGGATCGAGCTGACCGACGCCTGCCTGGCCGCCCGCGACGCCGAGGTGCTGGTGCCCGCCACGCCGGAACAGGCGGAGGGCTTCGTCGGCGGCAGCCTGTCCGACCTGCCCGCGGTCACCTATCACGGGCGCGATGCGGGGCCCTATTTCACCTCGGCCATCTACCTGGCGAAGGAGCCCGACAGCGGGGTGCCGAACCTGTCCTTCCACCGCTCGATGCAGGTCAGCGACACCGAGCTGCGGGTGCGCCTGGGCGGCACGCACGACCTGACCCGCTACCAGAAGAAGGCCGAGGCGCGCGGCGAGGCGCTGGAGGCCGCGCTGCTGCTCTCCTGCCCGCCCGAGATCTTCCTGTCGGCCTGCGCCTCCTTGCCCTACGAGGCGTCGGAACTGGTGATGGCGGCGCAGATCAGGGGCGGCAGGATCCCGATGCGGCGCTGCGAGACCATCGACCTGGAGGTTCCGGCCAGCGTCGACATCGTGGTCGAGGGCCGCTTCCTGCCCAACGTCAGGCGCCCCGAAGGGCCGTTCGGCGAGTTCATGGGCAATTACGTCGAGGTGGGCGACAACCATGTCTTCGAGGTCAGCCATGTCGGCTATCGCCCCGGGGCCGTGCTGCACGGCCTGCTCTGCGGCAGTCCCGAGGACCTGCGCCCGCTGGAGGCGGTGACCGCCGCCCGCGTCTATCGCCATGTGGCGGCACAGGTGCCGGGCGTGCTGGACGTGTGCTGCCGGCCGAACGTGATGATTTCCATCATCAAGATCAGGAAGGCCTACGAGGGCCACGCGCAGCACGTGTTCCTCTCGGCGCTGGGGTCCTATCTCGACTACAACAAGGTGGTGATCGTGGTGGACGAGGATGTGGACATCTACGATCTGGACGACGTGATGTGGGCTTACCTCACGCGCGGGCGGGCCGACACGCGGGCGATGATCCTGAACGACATCCCGGGCTTCTACCGCGATCCGAAGAAGGACCACTGGGGCCGGCTCTGCATCGACGCCACCATGCCCTGGGGGCGGGAAGAGGAATTCGCCCGCAAGTCGATCCCCGGGCAGGACGCCATCGACCTGGCCGACTGGCTGGGTTGAGCGGTCAGCCGGCGAAGGCCCGACGCCCGCTGCCCATCGGCACGTCCGGATCCGGGATCGGGATGGCGTCGATCAGGCTGCGGGTGAACTCGTGCTGCGGATTGCGCCAGACCTCCTGCGCGGGGCCGGTCTCGACGATCCGGCCCTGGTACATCATGGCGACGCGGTTGGCGAAGTTCTCGACCAGCGTCAGGTCGTGGGTGATGAACAGGTAGCTCAGGCCCAGGTCGCGCTGCAGGGTGAAAAGCAGGTTGACGATCTGCGCCTGCACCGAGACGTCCAGCGCCGAGACCGGCTCGTCGCAGACGATCAGCCGCGGGTTCAGCGCCAGCGCGCGGGCGATGCCGATCCGCTGGCGCTGCCCGCCGGAAAACTCGTGCGGGAAACGTTCGGCCCAGTCGGGGCGCAGGCCCACCCGCTCCATCAGGTCCAGCACGCGGCGGCGGCGTTCGGCGGGGGTGCCGACGCGGTGGACGTCCAGCGGCTCGCGGATCAGGGCCGAGACGCGGCGGCGCGGGTTCAGCGACGAGAACGGGTCCTGGAACACGCATTGCACATGCGGGCGATGGGGCCGCATGGCGCGGCGCGTGAGCCCCACCAGATCGGTGCCCTCCAGCAGGATCTGCCCCGAGTCGGGGCGTTGCAGCCCCAGGATGCAGCGCGCCAGCGTGGTCTTGCCGCAGCCGGATTCGCCCACCAGCGCCAGCGTCTCGCCCGGGTTGACCTCCAGCGAGACGCCGCGCACGGCATGGACCTTGCCCCGCGTGGTGTCGAAGCTGCAATGCAGGTCGCGGATCGACAAGAGGGCGGTCATGCGGGGCGCTCCGTCAGGGTGGCGTTGTGGCAGGCGACCAGCGTCCCGCCCAGGGCGCGGGGCTCGGGGATCGCGCGGCCGCAGATCTCGGTCGCCAGCGCGCAGCGGGGGGCGAAGCGGCAGCCGGGCAGATCCTCGCTGACCGAGGGGACCATGCCGGGGATCTCGGACAGCGGCAGTTCGCCCTCGCGCCGGCGCCCCGGGCGCGGGGTCGCTGCCAGCAGGCCCCGGGTATAGGGATGGCAGGGGGCGGCGAACAGGCGGCGCGTTGCGGCCTCCTCGACCTTGCGGCCGGCGTACATCACCGCCACCCGGTCGGCGACCTGCGCCACCAGGCCCAGGTTGTGGGTGATCAGCACGATGGCGATGCCCAGGTCGGCCTGCAACTGCTTTAGCAGCCGCATGATCTGCGCCTGCACCGTCACGTCCAGCGCGGTGGTGGGCTCGTCGGCGATCAGCAGGTCGGGCTTGCAGGCCAGCGCCATGGCGATCACCACCCGCTGCCGCTGGCCGCCCGAGAGGCGATGCGGATATTCGTCCACGATCCGCGCCGGATCGGGCAGGCCCACCTGGTCCAGCAGCGCGACCACCCGTGCGCGCGCCTGGGCCCGCGAGACGTTCTCGTGTTCCAGGATGACCTCGGCCACCTGGTTGCCGATGGTATAGACCGGGTTCAGCGCCGCCATCGGTTCCTGGAACACCATGCCGATGCGGTCGCCGCGGATCTTGCGCATCGCCTCGTTGTCGGTCACCGGCAGGTCGACGCCCTCGAAACGGATGCGGCCCGCGGTCTTGGTCAGCCCCTCGGGCACCAGCCCCATCACCGCCAGCGAGGTGACCGACTTGCCGCAGCCGGATTCGCCGACGATGGCCAGCACCTCGCCCCGCGCGACGTGGAACGAGACGCCGCGCAGGATCTGCGCCTCGGGCGCATGGGTGACCGAAAGGCGCAGATCCTCGACGGAAAGCAGCGCGTCCTCATCCATCGTCAGATCTTCCTCTTGCGCAGGCGCGGGTTCATGGCGTCGTTGATCCCCTCGCCCACCAGGTTCAGCGCCAGCGCGGTGACCAGCAGCGCCAGCCCCGGGATGGCGATGATGTACCAGGCATCGCGCAGCTGGCTGCGCCCCAGCCCGATCATCGTGCCCCAGGTGATCACGTTGGGGTCGCCGAAGCCCAGGAAGGACAGCGCCGATTCCATCAGGATCGCGGTCGCCACCAGCACGCTGGCCATGACCGTGATCGAGGACAGCGCATTGGGCAGGATCTGGGCGAAGATGATGCGCAGGTCGCTCATCCCGGTGACGATGCAGCTGTGGACGAAGGCGCGCTCGCGCAGCACCAGGAACTCGCTGCGCACCAGCCGGGCGACCGTGGGCCAGGAAACCACCCCCAGCGACAGGATCACCGCCTGGATCGAGGCGCCCAGGATGGCGATGATCACGATGGCCAGCATGAACTGCGGGATGGTCTGGAATAGCTCGGTCAGCCGCATCAGCACGTCGTCGATCCAGCCGCCGTAATAGCCCGCGAAGGCGCCCACCAGGATGCCCACCACCAGCGCGCAGGCTACCGAGACGAAGCCCACCATCAGCGACACCCGCGCCCCGTGGAAGATGCCCGCGGCGATGTCGCGGCCCAGGCTGTCGGTGCCCAGCGGCGCGCCGGGGAAGGTGCCGGGCCATTGCAGGGGCGGGCCCATCATGGCGTAGGGATCGCCGGGGAACAGGATGGGCGCGCTGAGCGCCATCAGGAGGATCAGCGCCAGCAGCCCCAGCCCCAGCGAGAGGGTCCAGTTGCGCAGGACAAGGCGGAGGACCGGCATCATCTGAGTTCCACCGTCGGGTTGACGACCGCATAGAGCAGGTCCACGGCCAGGTTGGCGATCACCACGAAGATCGAGGACAGCACCAGGATGCTCAGCAGCAGGTTCAGGTCGCGCTGCATCATCGCGTCGAACATCAGCCGCCCGATCCCGGGCCAGGAGAAGATGCTTTCGGTCAGCACCGCGCCGCCCAGGAAGGTGCCGATGTTCGCGCCCACCACGGTCATCAGCGGCAGCACCGCGTTGCGCAGCGCGTGGCGATAGGCGATGCGGTTTTCGGATATCCCCTTGGCGCGGGCCACGCGGATGTATTCGAGGCTCAGCACCTCCAGCATCCCCGCCCGCACCAGCCGGGTGTAGATCGCGAGGTAGAAGAACGCCTGCGTCAGCGTGGGCAGCGCCAGGTGCCGCATCACGTCCAGCACATGCGCCATGCCGGTCTTGCCGCCGATCACGTCGTACATGCCGCCCGTGGGCGCCCAGCCCAGCTTGACCGAAAAGAGCACGATCATCATCAGCCCGATCCAGAAGGGCGGCGTGGCATAGAGCAGCAGCGCGCCGACCGAGATCAGCCGGTCCGGCACCCGGCCCACGCTGCGCGCCGCGATCACGCCCAGCACGATGCCGCCGGCCAGCGCCAGCAGGATCGAGGTGCCCATCAGCAACAGCGTGGCGGGCAGCCGCCCGGTGATCAGATCCCAGTTCGTCATGCCGTGGCGGAAGGAATAGCCGAAATCCAGCGTCACGATGCGCAGGAGAAAGGCGCCCAGCTGCTCGATCACCGGGCGGTCGATGCCGAACTGGCGGCGCAGGCTCGCCATGTACTCCGGGTCGGCGGTGCCCGCCTCGCCGGCCAGCGCCTCGGCCGCGTCGCCAGGGGCCATCTGCAGCAGCAGGAAATTGACCACGGCGATGCCGAGGATGGTCAGCGCGGCATGGACCAGGCGCTTGCCGATGTAGCGGAATGTCGATCTGCGTCTGCGGGCAGTCATGGGCGGCTTGCTTTCTGCTGGCGGGTTCAGGCCCGACCCGGAAGCAGGGTCAGGATGTCATGCACCGGCAGGCCGGTGGCGCGGGCCAGCGCGGCACTGTAGGGCGGCAGGTTGGTGCATTCCACCACGATGGCCCGGATGTCGGGCGCGGCATCGGCCAGGCGGCGCCCGGCGTCCAGCACGTCGGCCTCGGCGCGCGCGGGGTCCAGCCGGTCGCCGGCGCGGTTGCGGCGCAGCACGGGGTAAAGCTCGCCGCCCCCCTCCAGCCCGGCGACCGGCGTGTCGGGCCGCGCGCCGGCCGCCGCCAGATGCGCGGGCGTGATGGTGCGGCTGTCCATGGCCAGCACGCCGACCCGCCCGCCGGCGGCGGCCTCGACCCGGGGGATCGCCAGCAGGGCCGAGGTCATGACCGGCACCGGGCAGCCCTGCGCCAGCGCCGCCTGGTACAGCACCAGGATGCCGCAGGAGGTGGTGATCACCTCCGCCCCCCGGGCCGCCAGCCGGTCGCGGGCGGCCAGGAAGCCCTCCAGCAGGCCGGGGTCGCCCCCGCCGGCCTGAAGCCGGGCGAGGGTCGCGGCCTCCACCACCTCGTAGAGCGCGCGCCCGCCGAAGGTCTCGGGGTTGCCGATGTCGCCCGGCGGGCGCGGAAAGGCCGTGTTCAGCATGATGACACCCACGCGGGGCGCCATCATGGCCGAGGCCGGGATCATCCCTCCAGCCATGCCGAGGCCAGGCTGCTGCGCACTCCCTCGGGCCCGGGCATGAAGTTCTTCAGCCGCGCATTGGCCACGGTCACATAGATCGGCCGCGCCAAGGGCAGGATCGGCAGGTCGGCCATCGCGATCTGCTGGAAGCGGTGGAACAGGTCGCGCCGCTTCGCCGCGTCGGGCTCGACCGCCGCGGCGTCCAGCACCGTGTCCATCTCGGGGTTGGAATAGCCCGAGGCGTTCACGAAGGGCGTGCCCTGCCGGATCGCCCCCGAGTGGTAGAAGCGGTGCGAGCCGATGGTCGGATCCGCGGTGACCGACGAGGGGAACATCGACAGGTCGAAGTCGTACTCCTGATAGACCTGCCGGATGAAGGTCGGGATATCGGCGCTTTGCAGCACCAGGTCGACGCCGACCTCGCGGAACTGCTGGCGCAGGAACTGCCCGGCGCGGTCGTAGGTGTCGCCCACCGCCGGCCAGATCAGCCGCAGCGCGAAGCGCATCCCGTCCGCCCCGCGCGCGAAGCCCGCGGCATCCAGCAACTCGTTGGCCCTGGCCGGGTCATAGGGATAGGCGGGCACGTCGTCGGTATGGAAATGCGGCAGCGACAGGGGGATCGGGCCGGTCAGCAGCTCGGCAAGCCGATACCAGACGGTGCCCAGCATCAGGTCGCGGTCGATCGCGTGCATCAGGGCCCGGCGCACCTCCACCTTGGCCAGATGTTCGTTGCGCAGGTTGCATTCCAGGATGTCGAGGCTGTTGTTCATCTCGATCCCGCGGGTTTCCACCACGAAGGCGGGGTTGTCGCGAAACCGCGCCACCTCGTTCAGCGGGATCGGGCCGTCGCCGCCCAGGTGCAGCTCGCCCGCCTCGAAGGCGGCCACCCGGGCGCTGGGATCGGCATAGAAGCGCACCGCCAGCCGGTCCAGATGGGGCTTGCCCGCGTCCCAGTAGTCGGGGTTCCTTTCCAGGATGATGTGGCTGCCGCGCTCCCACTGGGCGAAGCGGAAGGGGCCGGTGCCGATGGGCGCGTTGTTGGCCGGGTTGGTCAGCGGGTCGGTGCCCTCGTAGACGTGCTTGGGCAGGATCGGCGATTCCCAGCCCGCCAGCGCCGCCATCATCGCGGGGGCGGGCTTGGACAGCCGCAGGATCACGGTGTGGTCGTCGGGCGTCTCGGCCGCCTCGACCGGGGCGAAGACGCCGCGCCCGCGCGGGTGGTGCTGCCGCAGCAGCTCCATGATCGAATAGGCGACATCGGCCGAGGTGAAATCCCGGCCGTCGTGCCATTTCACGCCCTGGCGCAGGGTGAAGGCGATGCTCAGCCCGTCCTCGGCGATCTCCCAGGCCGTGGCCAGTTCCGGCTGGGGCTGCAGATCCCAGTCGTAGCGCACCAGCCCCTCGACCATCTTGCCCGAGATCACCGCCACGGGCGAGGCGCTGTTGAAGGCGCTGACCATCGCGTTGGGCTCGGGGGTGATGGTCATCACGGCGGTGCCGCCCGCGGTCTGCGCCCAGGCGCGGGGGCCGGGCAGCGCGGCGGCCAGACCCGCCGCCGCGCCCGACAGCAGGATCGCGCGGCGCGACAGATTGAGGCTCGTATCGGTCTTCATCTTGATCACTCCCTGTTGGCGCCCGCCGGGATGGGCCGGGGCCGGTTTGCGGGCGGGGCCTTGCCTGTGGCGACAACTTGCCGCGCGACCATCCGACTATGGACGCGGCGGGCCGGTGCTGCACAGCGGGCCCTCTTTTCGGAATGGGTCTGGTTTTGTTGATATCAGCAGAAACCCGGGCAGGTCCCTGCGGCCCGTCGTCCGCCGGCATTGCGCGAGGCTGCCCCGCGGCGCAAGACGAGGCCGGGAAAGCCGCAGGGGAGGCCGCCCGACCATGACCGATGCCACGACCACCGGGGCCGCGCTTCTGGCCGATCTCGTCGCCCGCTGGGCGCCGGGGCCGCTGTTCCATGTGCCGGGCGAGGGCGTGCTGGAACTGCTCGACGCGCTGGCGGGGCGGGCGGAGGTCCGGCCGGTGTCCTGCCGGCACGAGGCCGGGGCGGCTTTCGCGGCGCAGGCGGCGGGCCATGCGACGGGCCGGCCGGGCATCGCCGTGGCCGGCCGCGCGCCCGGGGCGCTGAACACGATGCTGGCGCTGCACACCGCCTGGACCGATGCCGCGCCGATGATCCTGATCCTCGGGCAGGCCACGCGCCGCCAGTCGGGGCGCGAGGCCTATCTGGGCCCCGACCTGGGCGCGGCCTTCGCCGGGGTGGCGAAATGGGTGGGCGAATGCTCGGACGCCGCGCGGCTGCCGGAACTGATGCTGCGCGCCTGGTCGGTGGCGTTGTCGGGCCAGCGCGGCCCGGTGGTGCTGGTGGTGGACGAGGACGTCGGGCACCAGCGGCTCGCCGCCCCCGCGCCACTGGCGGCCCCTGTGCCGCCGCGGCCGGGCGTGTCGGCGCAGGATGCCGCGCGGATCGCCGGGATGCTGGCCGCGGCGCAGCGTCCGCTGCTGATCGCGGGCGGCACCGGCTGGAGCGCGCAGGACCGCGCCGCGCTGGTGGCCTTTGCCGAGGCGCAGGCGCTGCCGGTGCTGACCTCCTACCGCCGGCGCGACCTGATGCCGGCCTCCAGCCCCGCGATGGCCGGCGAACTGGGCATCGGCGCCGATCCCGCGGCGCTGGCGGCGGTGGCCGAGGCCGACCTGGTGATCGTCGCCGGGATGCGGCTGGGCGAGATCAACACCTTCGGGGCCGGGGTGTTCGAGGGGTTCCGGCTGCTGCCCCACCCCGATCCGGGGGGCGCGCTGGTGCATATCCACCCCGACATGAGCGAGTTGAACCGCGTCTGGCGCGCCGATCCGGCGATCTGCGCCCATCCGGGCAGCCTGTTCGGTCTGCTGGACGCAACCGCCACGGTCCCAGATGCCCGCAGCGCATGGCGCGACTGGCTGCGCGCGGCCCGGCTGGCCTTCACCGAGGGCAAGCCGGGGCAGGGGCCGCTGGACCTGCGCGAGGTCTGCCGCATCCTGCGCGCGGCCCTGCCGGCCGATGCCATGCTGACCGTGGGCGCGGGGGCCTATGCCCACTGGCCGCAGCGGTATGTCCCGCATGAGGACTACGGCACCCAGCTGGGGCCCAAGAGCGGCGCGATGGGCTATGGCCTGCCTGCCGCCATCGGGGTGCAGGCGGCCTGTCCGGGGCGCCGCGTGGTGGCGATGGCGGGCGACGGCTGTTTCCTGATGACGGGCGAGGAGTTGGCCACGGCGGTGCTGCACCGCCTGCCGATCACGGTGATCGTGGTGAACAACAGCCGCTACGGCGCCATCGCCGCCACCCAGCAGCGCCAGTTCGGCCGCACCACCGGCACCGACCTGGCGCCGGTGAACTTCGCCGACTACGCCCGCTCGATGGGCGCCCTGGGCATCCGCGTCGCTGCCACCGCCCAGTTCGCCCCCGCGCTGGCCCGCGCGGCGGAAAGCGACGGCCCGGTGCTGATCGAACTCGTCACCGGCCTCGAGGCGCTGAAGCCCTGACCAAGGAGGCAGCCGATGCCGCAACAGCCATCCGTCATCGTGGTCGGCGCCGGGATCGCCGGGCTGACCGCCGCCTGGCACCTGCGCCGCGCGGGATGCGAGGTGACGGTGATCGAGGCCGCCGACCAGCCCGGCGGCCGCGTGGGCGCGCGCGAGATCCGCGGCATCTGCTACAACACCGGGGCGCGACTGCTTTACACATTCAGCAGGGATTTCAATCGCCTGCTGGACGATATTGATCTGACTTCTCAACTCGTGCCGGTGCGCGGGCTGGCCGCCGAATGCCGGTCGGCCGGGGCCGCCTGGACGGTCGAGCTGATGCCCGGCCCGCGCTCGCTGACGACGCCGGGGTTGACCTTCGGCGACCGGCTGCGCTTCCTGCGCTACGGGCTGCGGATGCTGGCCGCGCGGCTGACCACCGACCCGGACGACGCCACCTCGGCCCCCGCCGCCGATGCCGAGACGCTGGCCGACCACGTGACCCGCCATCTCGGCCCCCGCGTGCTGGAGCGCATGGTCAACCCGGTCTTCCGCAGCACCCGCAGCTGGGACGCCGCCGACATCTCGGCCGCCTTCTTCGCCACCACCATGCCGCACATGATCGGGCGCAGCACGGTGCATGTGCTGAAGGGCGGCATGAACAGCCTGCCCGCGGCGCTTGCCCGCGACGTGAAACTGCTGCTGAACACCCGCGCGCTGCGGATCGAGGCGCCCGCCGAGGGCCCCTGTCGCGTCGGGGCGGAGCAGGGCGGCCGGCCGCTGGTGCTGGAGGCCGACCGGATCGTCTGCGCGGTCGAGGGTGTGCAGGTGAACGCGCTGATCCCCGGTCTGGCTCCCGAGGACCGCGGGTTCATGGACCGGGTGCGCTACAACGCGCTGGGGATCGCGCATATCCGGCTGAACCGGCAGGTTGCGCCCCGCCTGACCTTCTTCGCCGGCCAGACGGGCGGCACCATCGCGACCTACCAGCAGATCCCCGGCGACGAGGCCAAGGGCATCCACCCCCAGCTCTACGTGCAGCTGACGCCCGAGGCCGTCCGCCGCGCCCGGGACGAGGGGATGACGGACCGCATCGACGAGATCGTGGCCGAGGATCTGCGCCGGCTGTATCCGACGCTGGACGCCGACCGGGTGGACCATCACAACCAGTGGATCGCCCGCAAGTTGCCCGAGTTCTATCCCGGCTACGGCGCCGAGGTGCGCCGGTTCCTGGACCGGCAGGCGACCGGCCGGCGGCGGCTGCATTTCTGCGGCGACTATCTGGCGCAGGCGCTGGTCACCGGGGCGGCGGCCAGCGGCAAGGCGGCGGCGGGGCGGCTGCTGGCGCAATGGGGCGGATAGGCGGCTGTCGAAACTCTTGCGTCCGATCGCGCAAGGATTGCCGGATGGCGGGCGGCGCAGGGTTGGATAGCCTGGGGACAAGCCACTCACGCAAGCGGAGCATGACATGAAGAACCGGATCTTCTCGGGCGCGCCTTCCGAGGATTTCGCCGGCTATGCCAAGGCGGCGATCGCCGGGCCGACGATCTACGTCACCGGCACCACCGGGCAGGACGCCGACGGCACGCTGCCCGAATCGGCCGCCGACCAGACCCGCAACATCCTGGCCACGGTGGACAAGGTGCTGCGGCAGGCCGGCTCCAGCCTGGCCGATGCGGTGGCGCTGCGGACCTTCCTGACCGACAAGTCCTATCTGCGCGACGTGGCCGCGGTGCTGGGCGAGACCTTCCGCGACATCCGCCCCACCAATACCCTGGTGGTCTGCCAGATCCCGACCGAAGGGGTGAAGGTCGAGATCGAAGTCACCGCCTGGCGGGGCTAGGGCGATGGTCCCGCGGCGCCTGGTCGTCGGCATCTCGGGCGCCTCGGGGGTGATCTACGGCATCCGCCTGCTGGAGATCCTGCAAGGCAGCGGGATCGAGACCCACCTGGTCATGACCCGCGCCGCCGAGATCACCCTGGCGCACGAGACCCGCCGCAAGCTGGCCGAGGTGCACGCGCTGGCCGATCACGTCCATGCCGCCGGCGACATCGCCGCGCCGGTCTCCAGCGGCTCGTTCCGCACGATGGGGATGATCGTGGCGCCCTGTTCGGTGCGCTCGATGGCCGAGATCGCCGGCGGCGTGACCTCGGGGCTGCTGACCCGGGCGGCGGACGTGGTGCTGAAGGAACGCCGGCGGCTGGTGCTGATGGTGCGCGAGACGCCGCTGCACCTGGGCCATCTGCGCAACATGGCGGCGCTGTCCGAGATGGGCGCGATCATCGCCCCGCCGGTTCCGGCCTTCTACGCCCGGCCCGACACGCTGGAGGAGATGATCGACCACACCCTGGGCCGGATGCTGGACCTGTTCGGGATCGAGACCGAGGGCCTGGTGAAACGCTGGAAGGAATAGCCTCAGGCCGCCGTCGCCTGCCGCAGCAGGGCGATGTCCTCGGCGCTCAGCGCGGCGGCCCCGGCCAGCAGGCGCAGCCCTTGCAGGAAATCGCCTTTCTCTGCCGGGATGCGCGCGGCGAACCAGGCGGCGATCATGCCGGCCTGCACCTTCTCCGCCGCCAGTTCCACCTGTTTCAGCCGGTCGCGGAAGGTTTCGCGGTCGGCCTCGGGCAGGTGGTCGACGGCCCCCCGCAGGTCGACCCGCAGCGCGCGCAGCGGCAGGACGGCGCGCGTCCGCCAGTCGGCGGTATGGGCGCGCAGGGCCTCGATCTCGGCCGGGGTCAGCGGCGCGCCGGCGCTTTCGCCCCAGCAATGGGCGATCAGCAGCAGCACGTCCGTCCCGCCCTCGGCCTGAAGCCGCAGGCACAGCGGCGCGATGCCGGGCCGGCCATAGAAGCCCAGCGCGAAGGACCAGAAGTCGTTTTCCATCATCGCCTCATGCCAGCACCGGGGCAGGGCGGTAGCGGCCCCGCAGGTGGGCTGGTGCGGCCGCTTCCAGCCGGTGCAGCTCGTCCCGCACCGCCGCGCGGCCCTGCGCCTGCATGATCTCGAAGGGGCCGCGCGGGAAGTTCAGCCCCAGCCTGACGGCGGTGTCGATACCCCCCGGCGTGGTGCCGCCCTCGGCCAGCAGCCAGCCTGCCTCGTTGACCAGCGTGGCCTCGATCCGCAGGGCGATGGCCGCGGCATCGGCGGGGGCCGCGCCGGGTTGGTCGGGATGCAGGAAGCCCCGGCCGGCCTTGCGCCCCAGATCGCCCGCGGCGACCCGATCGCGCAGCGCCGCGAACACATGATAGCGCGGGTGCCCCTCCATCGCCCGGGCGAGGCTTTCGGTGGCGGCCAGGCTGATGTCCGCCCCCACCAGGTCGATCAGCCCGAAGGGACCGAGCCGATAGCCCGCCGCCAGCATCGCCGCGTCGATCTCGCCGGCCCCGCGCCCTTCCTCCAGCAGCGCCAGCGCCTCGCCGTAGAAGGGGCGGGCGCAGCGGTTGACGATGAAGCCGGGGCTGTCGGGGCACTGGATCACGGTCTTGCCGGCGGCCTCGGTCAGCCGGCGGGCCGTGTCGAGCGCGGCGGGGAAGGTGCCGGGGTGGGCGACCAGCTCGACCAGCCTCATCACCGGGGCGGGGTTGAAGAAATGCAGGCCCAGCAGCCGCTCGGGCCGGGCCAGCCCCTCGGCCATCGCCGCGATGGAAAGCGAGGAGGTATTGCTGGCCAGCACCGCCCCGGGGGCCAGCACGGCCTCCAGCGCCGCGAAGATCGCGCGCTTGACCTCGATCCGCTCGACCACCGCCTCGATGGCCAGCTCCGCCCCGCCCATGCCCTCGGGCCCGCCGACCACCATGATGCGGGCCAGGATCGCGTCCAGCTCGGGCTGCGCCAGCTTGCCGGCCGCGACGCGCGGCGCCAGCCCGGCGCGCAGCCGGTCATGCGCGGCGTCGCGCGCCCCTGCCATGGCGTCGGTGGCCAGCACGGTGCAGCCGGCCGCGGCAAAGGTCTGGGCGATGCCCAGGCCCATCGTGCCCAGGCCGATGATGGCGATCGTGGTCATGGCTTCCCCTTGGCACGGATCGCTGCATCATGCCATCGGCGCGATATTCTTCAAGCTTGAAATTTCAAACTTGAAAGGAATCCGATTCCGTGCCAGCTTGCCCCAACGGAATCTGGCGGGGGAACGATGCGGATCCTGTGTCTCGGCGGCGGGCCCGCGGGCCTCTACTTCGCGATCTCCATGAAGCTGCGGGACCCCTCGCACCAGGTGACGGTGCTGGAGCGCAACCGGGCCAACGACACCTTCGGCTGGGGCGTGGTGCTGTCGGACGACGCGCTGTCGCGGATGCAGCGGAACGATCCCAAGTCGACCGAGGCGATCCGCTCCAGCTTTATCTACTGGGACGACATCGCGGTGATCCGCAACGGCGAGCGCACCGTCTCGGGCGGGCACGGCTTCGCCGGGATCGGGCGGCGGAAGATGCTGGTCCTGCTGCAGGAACGCGCGCGCGAGTTGGGCGTCGAGCTGCGGTTCGAGACCACCTTCGCGCGCGCCGAGGACTACCGCCGGGACTATGACCTGGTGGTGGCCTGCGACGGCATCAACTCGCTGGTGCGCAAGGAATACGAGCACGTGTTCCGCCCCGACATCGACCTGCGGCTGAACAAGTTCGTCTGGCTGGGCACCCGGGCCAAGTTCGACGACGCCTTCACCTTCATCTTCGAGAAGACCGAGCATGGCTGGGTCTGGGCCCATGTCTACCAGTTCGACGCCGAGACCGCGACCTTCATCGTGGAATGCGCGCAGGACACCTGGGACCGCTGGGGCTTCGCGGCCATGTCCAAGGAGGAGACGGTCGAGACCTGCCGCCGGATCTTCGCGGCCTATCTGGACGGCAACGAGCTGATGTCGAACGCCGCCCACCTGCGCGGCTCGGCGGTGTGGATGAACTTCCCGCGCGTGATCTGCGAACGCTGGTACGACGGCAACGTGGTGCTGATGGGCGATGCGGCGGCGACGGGGCATTTCTCCATCGGCTCGGGCTCGCGGCTGGCCTTCGACAGCGCCATCGCGCTGGCCGAGTACCTGCATTCCGAACCCACGATGGAAGCCGCCTTCGAGCGGTATCAGGAGGAACGGCGCATCGAGGTGCTGCGGCTGCAATCCGCGGCGCGCAACTCGCTTGAGTGGTTCGAAGAGGTGGAACGCTATCTCGACCTATCGGCCGAGCAGTTCACCTATTCGCTGCTGACCCGCAGCCAGCGCATCAGCCACGAGAACCTGCGCCTGCGCGACCGCGCCTGGCTTGAAGCCGTCGAGGACTGGTTCCAGGAAAGGGCGGGTGGCCAGAAGGGCCGCCGCCCGATGTTCGCCCCCTTCCGCCTGCGCGGGATGGAGCTGAAGAACCGCATCGTCGTCTCGCCCATGGCGCAGTACAAGGCGGTGGACGGCTGCCCCACCGACTGGCACCTGATCCACTATGCCGAACGCGCCAAGGGGGGCGCCGGGCTGGTCACTACCGAGATGACCTGCGTCTCGCCCGAGGGGCGGATCACCCCCGGCTGCCCCGGCCTCTACAAGCCGGAGCACGAGGCGGCGTGGAGGCGGCTGGCCGATTTCATCCATGCCGAGACCACGGCGAAGCTCTGCATCCAGATCGGCCATGCCGGGCGCAAGGCCTCGACCTGCGTGCCCTGGGGCGGGGGGATCGACCGGCCGCTGCCCTCGGGCAACTGGCCCATCCTGGCGCCGAGCCCCATCCCCTACAGGCCCGGGAACCAGGTGCCGAAGGAGATGACCGGGGCCGAGATGGCCGAGGTCAAGGCCGCCTTCGTGGCCGCCACCCGGATGGCCGACCGCGCCGGCGCCGACATGGTGGAGATGCACGCCGCCCACGGCTATCTGCTGGCCAGCTTCATCAGCCCGGTGACCAACCGGCGCACCGACGGCTACGGCGGCAGCCTGGAAAACCGGATGCGCTATCCGCTGGAGGTCTTCGCCGCCATGCGCGCCGCCTGGCCGCAGGACAAGCCGATGTCGGTCAGGATCTCGGCCAACGACTGGATCGACGGCGGCGTGACGCCCGGCGAGGCGGTGGAGATCGCCCGCCGGTTCCACGCCGCGGGGGCGGACATCATCGACGTCTCCTCGGGCCAGACCGACCCTGCGGAACGCCCCGTCTACGGGCGCATGTTCCAGACCCCGTTCTCGGACCGCATCCGCAACGAGGCGGGCATCCCCACCATGGCGGTGGGCAACATCAGCGACTTCGACCAGGTGAACGGCATCCTGATGGCGGGCCGGGCCGACCTGGTGCTGCTGGCGCGGATGCACCTGGCCGATCCCTACTGGACGCTGCACGCGGCGGTCCAGCAGGGCGACAGCGCCACCGAATGGCCGGACCCCTACCTGGGCGGCAGGGGGCTGCTGCAACGCCTGGCCGAACGCCAGCAGGAGGCGATCCGGGCATGACGCTGGCGGGCAGGCGCGTTCTGGTCACCGGGGGCGGCACCGGCGTGGGGGCCGACCTCGCCCGCGGCTTCGCGGCCGCGGGGGCGCAGGTCGTGGTGGCGGGCCGGCGGATCGAGCCCTTGCACGCGGTGGCCGGGCCCATCGGCGCGCAGGCCGTGGCGGCGGACGTGACCGACGAGGCCGGCGTGGCGGCGCTGTTCGCGGCAGTCGGCCCGGTGGACATCGTGATCGCCAATGCCGGCGCGGCGGAGAGCCGGCCCTTCCTCCGCACCTCGCTGGCCGAGTGGAACGCGATGCTGGCGGTGAACCTGACCGGGGTGTTCCTGACCTTCCGCGAGGGGCTGCGGCAGATGCCCGGCTGGGGGCGGCTGATCTGCATCGCCTCCACCGCCGGGCTGAAGGGCTATGGCTATGTCGCGCCCTATGCGGCGGCCAAGCACGGGGCGGTGGGGCTGGTGCGCGCGCTGGCGCAGGAGGTGGCGCGCAGCCAGGTGACGGTGAATGCGCTGTGCCCGGGGTTCCTGGACACCGGGATGACCGAACGTTCCGTCGCCAACATCGTGGAGAAGACCGGCCGCAGCCGGGACCAGGCGCTGGCGGCGCTGACCGCCGCCAATCCGCAAGGCCGGCTGGTGCAGCCCGCCGAGGTGACGGCGGCCGCGCTCTGGCTCTGCCGCCCGGGGGCCGAGGCGATCAACGGCCAAGCCATCGCCATCGCCGGGGGCGAGATATGACCGACCCGCTGTCCAAGCGCCGGCTGAAGATGTGGATCCGCCTGCTGGGCGTGACCCGCGCGGCCGAGGGGCGGCTGCGCGAGTTCCTGCGGGTGAACCACGACACCACCCTGCCGCGCTTCGACGTGATGGCCGCGCTGTGGCGCCGGCGCGAGGGCATCACCATGACCGAACTGTCGCGGATGCTGCTGGTGTCGAACGGCAACGCGACCGCGGTGGTGGACCGGCTGGAAAGGGACGGGCTGGCGCGGCGCACGCCCTCCGAGACCGACCGGCGCACGGTGCTGGTGGCGCTGACGCCCGAGGGGCTGGCCGCCTTCGAGCGGCAGGCCGCCGACCACGAGGCCGAGGTGAGCCGCATCTTCGCCGAGCTGACCGAGCAGGAGATCGACCTGCTGGCCGATATCCTGAAACGCATGGGGGGCGCGAAATGACCGAGCTGGCCGGGCTGAAGCCGCAGCATTTCATCTGGCAGATGCAGGGCCGCGTGGCGGTCGTGCGCCTGGACCGCCCCGAGCGGAAGAACCCGCTGACCTTCGAAAGCTACGCCGAACTGCGCGACACCTTCCGCGCGCTGGCCCATGCGACCGACGTGGACGTGGTGGTCTTCGCCTCGAACGGCGGCAATTTCTGTTCGGGCGGGGACGTGCACGACATCATCGGCCCGCTGGTCGGGATGGACATGAAGGGGCTTCTGGCCTTCACCCGGATGACCGGCGATCTGGTCAAGGCGATGATCGGGTGCCAGAAGCCGGTGATCGCGGCGGTGGACGGCATCTGCGTGGGCGCCGGGGCGATCATCGCCATGGCCTCGGACCTGCGGCTGGCCACGCCGCAGGCGAAATGCGCGTTCCTCTTCACCCGCGTCGGGCTGGCGGGCTGCGACATGGGCGCCTGCGCCATGCTGCCGCGGATCGTGGGGCAGGGCAGGGCGGCCGAACTGCTCTACACCGGGCGGACCCTGGCGGCGGACGAGGGGCTGGCCTGGGGCTTCTGGAACGCGCTGCACGCGGCCGAGGCGCTGGAGGCGGAGGCGCTGAACCTGGCCGGACGGCTGGCCGACGGCCCGGTCTTCGCCCATGGCATCACCAAGACCCAGCTGAACCAGGAATGGAACATGGGGCTGGAGCAGGCCATCGAGGCCGAGGCGCAGGCGCAGGCGATCTGCATGCAGACCCGCGACTTCGAACGCGCCTACCGCGCCTTCGTGGCCAGGGAAAAGCCCGTGTTCCAGGGGGACTAGCATGGCGGACCGCAGCTTTCTCGACTGGCCGTTCCTCGAGCCCCGCCACCGCGACCTGGCGGCGGCGCTGGAGGCGTGGTGCGCGGCGCATCTGCCGGTGGACCATGGCGATGTGGACGGCGCCTGCCGCGGGCTGGTCGCCGCCCTGGGCGAAGGCGGCTGGCTGGCCCATTCCGGCGCCGGCGAGGGCGAAAGTCTGGACGTGCGGACCCTGTGCCTGATCCGCGAGACGCTGGCCCGCCACGACGCGCTGGCCGATTTCGCCTTTGCCATGCAGGGGCTGGGGATGGGGGCCGTCAGCCTGTTCGGCACGGCCGGGCAGCGGCAATGGCTGGACCGCACCCGGGCGGGCCGGGCGATCGCGGCCTTCGCGCTGACCGAGCCGGGATCGGGCTCGGACGTGGCCAACACCGCCACGCTGGCCGAGCGGGTGCCGGGCGGGTTCCGGCTGACCGGGGAAAAGACCTATATCTCCAACGGCGGCATCGCGGACATCTATGTGATCTTCGCCCGCACCGGCGAGGCGCCGGGCGCGCGGGGCCTCTCGGCCTTCCTGATGCCGGGCGACGCGCCGGGCCTGTCGGTGGCCGAGCGGATCGAGGTCACCGCCCCGCATCCGCTGGCCCGGCTGCGGCTGGACGGCGTGATGCTGCCGGATACCGCGCTGATCGGCCGGGCGGGCGAGGGGTTCAGGATCGCCATGTCGGTGCTGGACGTGTTCCGCTCCACCGTGGGGGCGGCGGCGCTGGGCATGGCGCGCCGGGCGCTGGACGAGGCGCTGGCGCGGGTGCGCCGGCCCCGTGCCGGCGGCGGCACCCTGGCCGACCACCAGATGGTGCAGGGCCACCTGGCCGACATGGCGCTGAAGGTGGATGCCGCGGCGCTGCTGGTCTATCGCGCCGCCTGGGTCAAGGACATGGGCGCCCCCCGGGTCAGCCGCGAGGCGGCGATGGCCAAGCTCTACGCCACCGAGGCCGCGCAGGAGGTCATCGATGCGGCGCTGCAGCTGCACGGCGGCGACGGGGTGCGCAGGGGCTTCGCGGTCGAAAGCCTCTATCGCGACATCCGCGCCCTGCGCATCTACGAAGGGGCCAGCGACGTGCAGCGGGTGGTGATCGCGCGGAGCCTGCTGGGATGACCTACCGCCGCCGCATCCAGGTCGAGTTCAACCACTGCGACCCGGCGGGGATCGTCTTCTACCCCCGCTATTTCGAGATGACCAATTCGGTGGTCGAGAACTTCTTCGCCGAGGTGCTGGGCTATCCCTTCACCCGCATCCACCTGGAAGAACATTGCAGCGTCCCCACCGTGCAGATCGAGACCGGCTTCACGGCCCCCTCGCGGCTGGGCGAGGTGCTGGAGTTCGCGCTGGTGGTGGAGCATGTCGGCCGCTCCAGCGTCCGCTTCGTCCAGACCGCCAGCGCCGGGGGGCAGCAGAAGCTGCGGGCGGCGCTGACCCTGGTCTGGGTCGCGCCCGGCGGGCGGGCCGCGCCCTGGCCCGAGGCGATCCGCCAGAAGATGATCGCGTTCATGGAGACGGACGATGGCGCATGAGATCCTGCATCCCCGGACCTGGAAGGCGACGCCGGGCTATTCCAACGGCATCGCCGCCCGCGGGCGCATGGTCTTCACCGGCGGGATGATCGGCTGGAACGGCCAGCAGGAATTCGAGACCGACGATTTCGCCGGCCAGGTGCGCGCCGCGCTGGCGGCCATCGTCGCGGTGCTGGCCGAGGCGGGTGCGCGCCCCGAGCATCTGGTGCGCCTGACCTGGTACGTCACCGACAAGCGCGAATACCTCGCCAGCCTCAAGGAGATCGGCCGCGCCTACAAGGAGGTGATCGGCCGCCACTATCCGGCGATGGCGCTGGTGCAGGTGGTGGCGCTGGTCGAGGACCGCGCCAAGGTCGAGATCGAGGCCACCGCCGTCGTCCCCGAATGACAGATGCATCGCAGAGGGAGACTAGGCCCATGCTTGGACCGACCGGCCATACCGACGGCTTCACCCGCGACCGGCTGCCGCCCTTCGCGGAATGGCCTGCGCTGACCCTTGCCGGGTTCGACTATCCCGAATGGCTGAACATCGGCGTCGAACTGACCGACCGCATGGTGGAGAAGGGCTTCGGCGACCATACCGCGCTGATCGGCAACGGGCGGGTGCGCACCTACAAGGAACTGACCGACTGGACCAACCGCATCGCCCATGCCATGGTCGAGGACTATGGCGTGCGGCCGGGCAACCGGGTGCTGATCCGCTCGGCCAACAATCCGGCGATGGTGGCCTGCTGGCTGGCGGCGACCAAGGCCGGCGCGGTCGTGGTCAACACCATGCCGATGCTGCGCGCGGGCGAACTGGCCAAGATGGTGGACAAGGCCCAGATCACCCATGCGCTCTGCGACACCCGGCTGATGGAGGAACTGGCGCTGTGCCGGAGGGACAGCGCCTTCCTGAACACCGTGGTGGGCTTCGACGGCAGCGCCAACCACGACGCCGACCTGGACCGCGCGGCGCTGAGAAAGCCGGTGCGGTTCGAGGCCGTGCGCACGGGGCGCGACGATGTGGCGCTTCTGGGCTTCACCTCGGGCACCACGGGCGAGGCCAAGGCGACCATGCATTTCCACCGCGACCTGCTGATCATCGCCGATGGCTATGCCCGCGAGATCCTGCAGGTGACGCCCGAGGACGTGTTCATCGGCAGCCCGCCCCTGGCCTTCACCTTCGGGCTGGGGGGCCTCGCGGTCTTTCCGCTGCGCTTCGGGGCCACGGCGGCGCTCTTGGAACAGGCCAGCCCGCCGAACATGGTCGAGATGATCCAGACCCACCGCGCCACCGTCTGCTTCACCGCGCCGACCGCCTATCGGGTGATGCTGAAGGCGATGGACGAGGGGGCGGATCTCTCCAGCCTGCGCGCCGCCGTCTCGGCTGGCGAGACCCTGCCGGCCCCGGTCTATGAGGAATGGCAGCAGAAGACCGGCAAGCCGATGCTGGACGGGATCGGCGCCACCGAGATGCTGCACATCTTCATCACCAACCGCTTCGACGACCACCGGCCCGGCTGCACCGGCAGGCCGGTCTCGGGTTACGAGGCGCGGATCGTGGGCGACGACATGCAGGAACTGCCGCGCGGCGAGGTCGGGCGCCTGGCGGTGCGCGGCCCGACCGGCTGCCGCTATCTGGCCGACGCCCGGCAGCGGGCCTATGTGCGCGACGGCTGGAACCTGACCGGCGATGCCTTCTGGCAGGACGAGGCCGGCTATTTCCACTTCGCCGCCCGCACCGACGACATGATCCTGTCGGCCGGCTACAACATCGCCGGGCCCGAGGTCGAGGCGGCGCTGCTGTCGCATCCGGCGGTGCAGGAATGCGCGGTGGTCGGCGCCCCGGACGAGGAACGCGGCCAGATCGTGCAGGCCCATGTGGTGCTGGCGCCGGGGCACAGGGGCGATGCGGCGATGGCCAAGGCATTGCAGGACCATGTGAAAAAGGTGATCGCGCCCTTCAAGTACCCGCGCAGCGTGGTCTTCGCCCCGGCGCTGCCAAAGACCCCCACCGGCAAGATCCAGCGGTTCCAGCTGCGCGGCGGCGCGGGGAAGAAGCACCCCGGCTGAATTGTCCCCCGGGTCACAGCAGCGCCGCCACCTTCCTGGCCGTGGCCCGGGCCGAGAACGGGTTCTGGCCGGTCGGCGGACAACATCTTCGTCTCGGACAGGTTCAAGTTCCCGGAGTTCCGGGTCACCACCTTCCGCGAAGGGGCTGGCCGCCATCCGGGACGCGCATCGCGGCGCAGGCGAGGGGGCAGCCCCCGCGGCCTATGGCACCGGGTCGGCCTGATAGGCGTCGTAGCGGCCGCGGAAATGCTCGAAGACGGCCAGCGTCCGGCGGGCGATGCCGGTCCAGCCGAAGGCGCGGCGGGCGAAGCGGGCGCCCTCGACCGCCAGCGCCTCGCGCAGGCGGGGATATTGCAGCGGCATGTTGACCATGGCGGCGAATTCCGCCGGCCGCTTGGGGTCGGCGACCAGCGCGTGCCGGCCGAATTCGACCTGTTCGTGCAGCCCGCCGTGGACCGTCATCACCGTGGGCGTGCCGCAGGCCATCGCCTCGACCGCCGTCATGCCGAAGGGCTCATAGCGCGAGGGCAGCGCGAAGACGCCGGGGGCGCGGTAATGGTCGGCCAGATCCTCGTCGGGCACATAGCCGCGCCAGTCGACCGCCCCGGCCACGCCCGCCTCGGCGGCCACCGCCTTCCACTGGGCGAGCAGCGCCAGGTCGGCCTCGGAATTCGCCCCCGCCGCCAGCACCAGCCGCGCCTCGGGCTGCAATTCGCGCAGGGCCGGCAGCGCCTGGATGATCAGGTCGTATCCCTTGTTCTCGGCCGCGCGGCCGACGACATAGACATCCGACGGCCCCATGTTCAGCCGCTCGCGCGCCGCGGCCACCTTCTGGGGCGTGGCCGGGGTGAAGCGGTTCTCGTCGATCCCGGGCGGGATCATGGTGATGTGCTCGCGCGGCAGCGCGTATTCCTCGGCGATCAGGTCCACCTGCTGTTCCGAGGTGGCGATGATGTGGTCGCAGTTGCGGTAGAGGACGAATTCCCGCTGGATGCGCTCGTCGAACCGATAGCCTGCCATCTCCTCGGGGTCGGCGCCCGCCATGTCGTGCTTCTTCCACCAGCCCAGCGAATGGGGGGTGTGGATATGGGGGATCTGCAGTTCCTCGGCGATCTTCTGGCCGCAGACGCCGGCGTCCCAGTAGTGGCTGTTCACCACGTCGTAGCGCAGCTTGCGGCGGCGGATGGCGGCCAGCGCGTTGGTGATGAAATCGCCGTACCAGTCGTGCATGTCCTCCTTGCGGATGAAGCCGCGGCCGCCGAAGGGGATGCGCCGGATGCGCAGGTTGTCGTTGATGATGTCCTCGGCCGGCTGGTCCTCGAAGCGGCGGGTCATCACGTCGACCCGGTAGCCCAGCCGGGCGAACCGCTTGGCCAGTTCCAGCACGAAGACCACCTGGCCGCCGGTGTCGGGCTTGCCCAGCTCGGGCGAGCCCGCGACATAGCCGTGCAGCGAAATCATCAACAGCGAACCGATGGGCTGGGGCATCCCCTCTCCTCTCTCCTTTTCGCGGCGCTGTCAGCCGGGCAGGATGCCCAGCGCAATGAGCCCTTCCAGGACGCCTGCCGCATAGGGCGCCCGCGCGTGATAGCTCGTGGCGGGGGGCATGGCCTGGGTCAGTTCCGGCCGGGCATTGCCGACGGCGATGGCGCGGGCCCCCACCTTGAACATAGCGAGATCGTTGCCCGAGTCACCCGCAGCCACCACCCGATCTGCCGGAATGCCCAGTTTTTCGGCAAGAAACCGCGTCGCGGTGTCCTTGCCGGCACCCGGGGCCAGCAGGTCGAGGTCGCTTTCGCCCGAAAACACCGCCCGCACCGGCAGGCCGGCGGCGGCCAGCGCGGCCAGCACCCGGGCGCGGGCCGCGGGGCCGGGCACGGCGAAGCTGGCCTTGGCGGCGGACTGGAACTCGGCGGCATGGGGGGTGAAGCCCATCCCGGCGACCAGGGCGAAGACGGCATCGCGCGGCCAGGTGTCGAAGCGGGCGGACCAGTCCGCCGCCCAGGCGCCGCCGATGCGGATCTCGGTGCCCATGGCGGTGATCACCGCGGCCGGCGCGAAATCCGCGGGAAATTCCTGCGCCAGCGTGGCATCGACGCTGGCGGAGGGGCGCGAGGAATTCAGCGCCAGCCGGATCCGGTCGGGGTGGCGCGCGAGGGCCGACCACAGCCGGTCCAGCGCCGCCCTGTCGCCGGTCAGCGTGCCGTCGATGTCGCTGACCAGAAGCCAGGGCCCGCCTGCGGCCCCGCCGCTCATTCCCCCGCCCCGCCGCCGGCCAGCAGCTCGGGTGCATGGGTGGTGGTATAGACCATCTCGGCCGCATGTTCGCTGACCGGCCGGCTCAGCGTCTCCAGCGTGACGCCCCTGAGCCCCAGCGTCGCGGATTCCACCCAGAAGCCCACGGCGCCGGCGATGAAGCTGTCGTCGACCAGGCAGAGGACCACATAGCTGTCGATGGACACTTCCAGATAGGTGCCATGCGCCACCACCTCGATCCGCCACGGTCCCCGGTCGGAGCCGCGGAAATGCGACTCCTGCAACACGACGTGGCGGAAGGCGTGCTCGAACTCGGGCGAGGGATTGGCGCCCCAGGCGCGCATCCGGGCGATGCCGTTCACCAGGTCGAGCGAGAGGTAATAGCCGTCGCCCTCCTCGCTCACCCGCAGCACCAGGCCGGTCTTGCCGGCGCCCTCCAGCACCATCTCGGCGCGCAGGCGGAATTCCTCGTGCCGGCCGGGCAGCAGGAAGGCCTCGAACCCGCTCCGGCTGCCGATGAACAGCGTCTCGCCGCGCATCTCGGCCCGGGCCGAGGGGTTGCCGGACAGCAGCCGGCACTCGGCCGCGCCGCCCAGGGCGAAGGTCCCGGTCACCAGCCCGTCGAACCCGTGGAAGGACTTCAGCCGCAGCCGGCCGCCGGGGCCAGCGACGATCTCCTTCGGCGGCGGCAGCAGGCGCTTGATGAACTCGCGGCCGTTGACCAGGAATTCGGTCTTGCTGAAGAAGCTGAACAGCAGCACCCGCCCGCCGGCCCGGCAGATGCGGCCGGCATAGTTGCCATGCGGCAGCAGCACGTCGTCGCTGAAGTTCTCGTAGGGCCCTTCCAGCCGGTCGGCGTGCCAGTAGTGGATCCGGGTGTCCTCGCGGATCGAGCCGATCAGGTAGCAGCGCCCGTCGAAGCGGAACAGGCCCGGCACCTCGATGTCGTCGTAGAGCCCGGGCCGGTGCAGGGGCGGCCCGAACTCGAAACGGTCGGGCGCGGTCTCGCGGGCCAGGCTCACGCAGCCGCGGCGGATCACCGGCCCGTCCTTGACCCGCGCCGCGGCCAGCAGCAGGCGGGTGTCCGTCTCGGGGTCGTGGAAGAAGAACGGATCGCGGAAGCTGACCCAGTGGCGCCCCTCGTCCACCCCGGATTCGTAATGCGGGCCGCCGATCTCCAGCGGATAGGGCGCCCCGCAGCGCGTCCAGGTGTAGAGGTCCGCCGACCGCGCCATGCCCACCCGCTGGATGCGGCCGAATTCCGACCGGGTGAGGCCGGTGTAGAACATCCGCCACCGTCCCGGCCGGTCGGGGTCGGGGGTGACATGCATGGTCCAGAGCATGTCGTCGTCCCATTCGCCCGGGTCGCCGACGAAGAAGGCGTTCTTCACCCGGCGCCAGGACAGGCCGTCGGTGCTGACCGCATGGGCGATGAAGTCGTGGTTCGGCAGGACGAGGTGGAACAGGTGGTAAACCCCGTCGTGGAAGACCACGTCCACGTCGCCGATGTCGGAGCGCAGGAAGCCGTGCGATGCGTACATGCCCCAAGCTTGCCGAGGACGGGGCAAAGGTAAACCCCACTTCCTGCCTCGGACGCCGGGGGTACGGCCGGTATCGCGACTGGGCTCGACGCGCCGCTGCGGCTGACCAGGCCGGAGGATGTGACGCCCGAGCCGGTGGAGACGGCGCCCCGGCGCTTTTGGTCCATCGAAGTCCGCGTCCTCACACCCGGGCAGGGTCTGCTTGGACGACCTGCCGGCCCCGCCCTCAGGAGGTTCCGAACTTCATCTCCACGTCCCGGCGGTGCAGGGCGAAGGAGGCGTCGCTGCGCGAGATCAGGGTGTAGAACATCGGCACCACGAAGAGGGTGAAGGCCGTCCCCACGATCAGCCCGGTGAAGATCACCAGCCCCATCGCCTGCCGCGCCGCCGCCCCCGCGCCCTCGGCGATGATCAGCGGCACCACGGCCAGCGCCATGGCGGCGGTGGTCATCAGGATCGGCCGCAGGCGGGTGCGGGCGGCGGCCACGATGGCGGCGCGGCGCGACAGGCCGCGCGCCTCGCGCTGCTGGTTGGCGAATTCCACCATCAGGATGCCGTGCTTGGTGATCAGCCCGATCAGGGTGATCAGCCCCACCTGCGTGTAGATGTTGAGCGTCGAGACGCCCAGATAGAGCGGCAGCATGGCGCCGAAGATCGACAGCGGCACCGACATCATGATGATGAAGGGGTCGCGGAAGCTCTCGAACTGCGCGGCCAGCACCAGGTAGATCACGATCAGCGCCGCCCCGAAGGCCAGCAGGATGGTGTTGCCTTCGGTCTTTTCCAGCCGCGACTGGCCGGAATAGTCGATGAAGAACCCGTCGGGCAGCACCTCGGCCGCGATCCGCTCCAGCTCGGCCAGCGCCACGCCGGTGGAGAGGCCCGGCATCGGCATCCCCGAGAGGGTGGAGGAATTGAGCTGGTTGAACTGCTCGATCGAGGCGGCGGACACCCCGGGGTTCAGCGAGACGACCGAGGACAGCGGCACCATCGCCCCCGAGCTCGACCGCACGAAGAACTCGCCCAGCCGCTCGGGGTTGTCGCGCCAGTCGCGCGGCACCTGCATGATCACGTCGTAGCTGTTGGAATCGCGGTCGAACTGCGCCACCGCACCGCCGCCGACCAAGAGGCCCAGCGTGTTGCCGATCTCGGCCACCGGCACGCCCAAGAGCGCGGCGCGGTCGCGGTCGATGGTCACCCGCACCTGCGGGGCGTCGAACGAAAGGCTGTTCTGCACCACGATGAACATGCCCGAGGCCATGGCGCGGCCGCGGATCTCCTCGGCGATCTCCACCACCCGGTCGGGGGAATGGATCGACTGGATCACCATCGAGATCGGCAGCCCGCCGCCGGCGCCGGGCAGCGAGGGGGGCGCGAAGGCATAGCCCTGCAACCCCGGCGCGCCGTCCAGCACGCCCTGGATCTGCGCCTGGATCTCGGCCTGGCTGCGGCTGCGCTCGGCCCAGTCCTTCAGCGCCCAGATGTAGAAGCCCACGTTGGAGGCGCCCATGCCGGCGACCGAGAACGAGGTCTGCACCTCCTCGATATCCGCCGTCCGCCTGCCGATCTCGGCGATGAAGGCGTCGGTATATTCCAGCGTCGCGTAGCGGGGGCCGTTCAGGATGGCGAAGAGCGCGCCCTGGTCCTCCTCGGGCGCGAGTTCGGAGGAGGTGTTGACGAACATGAACCCCACCGCGCCCAGCAGCGAGACCACCATCAAGAGCGTCACCGGCCGGTAGTCGAGGGATGAGGACACCCGCCGTTCGTACCAGTTCGACACGCCCGTCAGCGTGCGGTCCACGATGCGCTGGAACCGGCCGGGATCGTCGTGGCTGAGCAGCCGCGCCGACATCGCCGGGGTGATGGTCAGCGCGACGATCCCCGAGATCACCACCGACCCCGCCAGCGTCAGCGCGAATTCGGTGAAGAGCGAGCCGGTGAGCCCCCCGGTGAAGGCCAGCGGCGACAGCACCGCGGCCAGCGTGATGGTCATGGCGATCACCGGGCCGGTGATCTCCTTCATGCCCTGGATGGCGGCGCGGGCGGGGGTCATCCCCTCGTCGATGTGGCGGTGGATGTTCTCGACCACCACGATGGCGTCGTCCACCACCAGCCCGATGGCCAGCACCATGGCCAAGAGCGTCAGCAGGTTGATCGAATAGCCCAGCACCAGCATCACCGCGCAGACCCCGATCAGCGACAGGGGAATGGTGACGATGGGCATGATCACCGACCGGAACGAGCCCAGGAACAGCAGGATCACCACCACCACGATGGCCACGGCCTCGGCGATGGTCTTGAACACCTCCTCGATCGAGGCCGAGATGGTCTCGGTCGAATCGTAGACCAGGGTGATGGTCATGCCCTGCGGCAGCGTCTCGTTCAGCCGCGGCAGCTCGGCCAGCACGTTGGCGGCCACGTCCAGCTGGTTCTCGCCCGGGGCCGGCACGATGCCGATGAAGGTGCCGGGCCTTCCGGCGAAGGTCACGATGGCGTCGGTGGAGCCCGAGGCCAGCTCCACCCGCGCCACGTCGCGCAGCCGCACCACGCCGGTCGCGCCCTGCATCAGCGGCAGCGCCCCGAAGGCCTCGGGCGTCTGCACGGTGGATTCCAGCGTCAGGTTGTAGACGAAATATTCGTTCTCGGTCTTGCCGGGGGCGGAGAGGAAGTTCGAGGTGCGGATGGCCGCCAGCACCTCCGAGGCCGTGACCCCCCGGGCGGAGAGTTGCAGCGGGTCGATCCAGATGCGCATGGCATAGTTGGCCGCGCCCATGATCTCCATCTGCGCCACGCCGTCGATGTTGGTCACCCGGGGGCGGACCACGCGCTCCAGATACTCGGTCGTCTGCTCGGGCGTCATGTTAGGGTTCTGCACCGCCAGGTACATGAGCGCAAAGGTCATGCCGGTGCCCTTGACGATCACCGGGTCCTCGCTGTCCGGCGGCAGCTGGCCGCGCACCTGCTGGACCTTGGACATGACCTCGGTCAGCGCGATGTCGGGGTCCGCGCCCAGCTGCATCTGCACCGTGACGATCGAGGCCGAGGGCGACGACTGCGTGGTCACGTAGTCGACGTTCTCGGTGGTCGAGACCGCGGCGGCGATGGGCGAGGTGACGAAGCCCTGGATCAGGTCGGGCGCGGCGCCGGGATAGATGGTGGTGACGGTGATCACCGTCTCCTCGACCTCGGGGTACTGCCGCACCGGCAGGTTCGCCACCGCGGCCAGGCCCAGGAACAGGATCAGCGCGGCCAGCACGCTGGACAGCACCGGGCGGCGGATGAAGATCTCGGAGAAATGCATATGCCCGCGCCCCTAGTTGCCCGCCGGCGGGTCGAGCGCCACCGAGTCGTCGATCCTGACGCGCGCGCCGTTGGTCAGCCGGTTCTGCCCCGAGGTCACGATCTGGGCCCCGGCCTCGAGCCCCGAGACCACCTCGATCTTTCCGCCGTAGCGGCGCCCGAGGGTGACGAAGACCTGCTCGACGGTGAACTCGTCCTCCGCCCCGCCCGGGCGCAGGACATAGATGGAATCGCCGTAGAGGGTGGAGCTGACCGCGGTCTGCGGCACGGCGATCACCCCTTCCTCGGCGGGCTGTTCGATGCGCACGCGCAGGAACTGGCCGGGGAACAGCCGGCCCGCGGGGTTGTCGACCTCGGCCCGGGCGCTGGCCATGCGGGAATTGGGATCGACCCGCGGCTCGATGGCGATGATCCGGCCCGGCGCGCTGAAGTCGCCCACCTCGGTGGTGACGGTCACGGGCCGGCCCAGCTCCAGCGCGCCGATCTGCTGTTCGGGCAGGGCGAAATCGACCCGCATCTGCCCCAGATCCTGAAGCGTGGCATAGATCGTGCCGGGCGAGACCCATTGCCCGACCTCGACCCGCGGGATGCCGATCATCCCGGCGAAGGGGGCGGTCAGCATCTTCGCGTCCAGCGCGGTCTGCACCTGCGCCACCTGCGCGCGGGCGCTTTCCGCCTGGGCCGCGGCGGCCTCCAGCGTGTTGGCCGCACCAACCCCGCGGTCGGTCAGCGTCTGCGCCCGGCGCTGCTCGGCCAGCGCCACGGCCAGCGCGGCCTCGGCCGCCGCCAGCGCGGCGCGCTCGCTGTCGTCGTCGATGACGAGCAGCGGCTGGCCCTCGGCCACGCTGTCGTTGGCGGCGAAGCGCAGTTCGCGCACCAGCCCGCCCGACTCGATGGCCAGGTCGACCCCGCGGGCGGCGAGCGCCGTGCCCACCGCGTCGATCCCGGGCACCCAGGTGACCGTCTCGACCGTCTCGACCGTCACCGGCACCGGGGGCGGAACCATGCCGCCCAGGAACTGCGCGATCATGTCGTCGCGGAAGAACTTGAACCAGACGATCCCGCCGACCACCAGGCCCAGGAGGATGATGGCGATGAACAGCCGCTTGAACATCCGGAAGCTCCTGCAAGAGGGGTCTGGCGCGCCGCAGCCCGCGCGCGCGCCGACTTCCGGCACTAGCTGCGGCAGGCGGGGGGCAAGGTCAACAGGCGCGCCCGGTTTTTCTTGCCGGCTGCCGCAACGTGCCGGCGATCTGCGCGACGGAAAGGCGGATCCGAGGCCCTCAGGTCACCACGTCCGGCGCCGTCCGCCCCGTGTGGCCGGCGATGTCGGCCAGCCGGTGGGCGGCGCGGATCACCGGGGCCAGCGCCTCCTGCGGGTCGCGGTCCAGCCCCTCGGGGCCGGGGGTGTAGCGTTCGAGGTAGAGCCGCAGGGTGGCGCCCTCGGTCCCGGTGCCCGAGAGCCGCATGACGAAGCGCGCGCCGCCGGCGAACAGCACCCGCACGCCCTGGCCCTTCGACACCGAGCCGTCCACCGGGTCGGTATAGGCGAAGTCGTCGGCGGCCTCGATGCGCAGCCCCTCGACCTCCTGCCCCGGCAGGGTCGCCAGCGCCCCGCGCAGGCCGGCCATCATCGCCTCGGCCCGCTCCGCCGGGATCGCCTCGAAATCGTGGCGGCTGTAGTAGTTGCGGCCGAACCTTGCCCAGTGCTCGGCCAGGATCTCGGCCACGCTCTGACCCCGCGACGCGAGGATGTTCAGCCACAGCAGCACCGCCCAGAGCCCGTCCTTCTCCCGCACATGGTCCGAGCCGGTGCCGAAGCTCTCCTCGCCGCAGAGGGTGGCGCGGCCGGCGTCCAAGAGGTTGCCGAAGAACTTCCAGCCCGTGGGCGTCTCGTATGCGGGGATGCCCAAAGCCTCGGCCACCCGGTCGGCGGCGGCCGAGGTGGGCATGGAGCGCGCCACCCCCTTCAGGCCCGCCTTGTAACCCGGGGCCAGATGCGCGTTGGCCGCCAGAACGGCGAGCGAATCCGAGGGCGAGACGTAGATCCCCCGCCCCACCACCATGTTGCGGTCGCCGTCGCCGTCCGAGGCGGCGCCGAAATCCGGGGCGTCGGGCCCGAACATCTCCTCCATCAGCGCCTTGGCCCAGGTGGGGTTGGGGTCGGGGTGCATCCCGCCGAAGTCGGGCAGGGGGGTGGCGTTCACCACCGTGCCCGGGGCGGCGCCCAGCCGGTTCTCCAGGATCTCCACCGCATAGGGCCCGGTCACCGCGCACATCGCATCCATCCGCATCCGGAACCCGCCGGCGAAGAGCCGCCGCAAGGCGGGGAAGTCGAACAGCGTCTCCAACAGGTCGGCGTAGTCGGCCACCGGATCGACCACCTCCACCGCCATCGGCCCCAGCATCCGCCGGCCGGGGGTGGAGAGGTCGAGGTCCTGCCCCTCCCAGATCCGGTACTCCGCCAGCCCCTGGGTGCGGGCGAAGATCGCCTCGGTCACCGCCTCGGGCGCGGGGCCGCCGTTGGGCATGTTGAACTTCACCCCGAAGTCCTCCTCCGGCCCGCCCGGGTTGTGGCTGGCCGACATGACGATGCCGCCATCGGTGCTGTTCAGCCGGATCAGGTGGCTGGCCGCGGGGGTGGAGAGGATCGCATCCCGCCCCACGATCACCCGCGCCGCGCCGTTCGCCGCCGCCATCCGCAGGATCACCTGCGCCGCGCGGTCGTTGAAGTACCGCCCGTCGCCGCCCAGCACGAAGGTCTTCCCCGCCGCCCCCACGGCGTCGAAGATCGCCTGCACGAAGTTTTCCAGGTAATGCGGCCCCATGAAGACCCGGGTCTTCTTGCGCAGGCCCGAGGTGCCGGGCTTCTGGCCGGGGATGGGCGTGGTGGCGACGGTGTGGATGGTCATGCGGTCCTCCTCGTCTACAGGCTCTCGAACACCAGGACCGCCGGCCCCGGGATCTCGAGCGGGCTTTGCGTCACCTGCGGCTCCAGCGCCGGGCGGGTGGTATCGAGCAGCAGCCGCCAGCCGGGGGCGGTGTCAGGCAGGGTCAGGCTCTCCCCCCCGCCGGCGTTGAAGACCGCGAAGATCGCGCGGGGGTCGGCCCCGCCCCCCTCGGCTGCCATGCGCAGCTCCACCCCCAGGCAGCGGAACCCGGCGTCGTGCCAGTCCTCGGGCGAGGGGGTGGTGCCGTCGGCCCGCCGCCAGATCACGTCCGGCAGCCCGTCCGCGGGGCGGGGGCGGGCGTGCAGGAACCGCCGCTGGCGCAGCACCGGGTGGTCGCGCCGCAAGGCCGCCAGCCGGGCCACGAAGGCCATCAGCTCCACATCCGCCGCCGCCCAGTCCAGCCAGGAGGTGGCGTTGTCCTGGCAATAGGCGTTGTTGTTGCCGCCCTGGCTGTTGCCGATCTCGTCGCCCGCCAGCAGCATCGGCGTGCCCTGGGCCAGGAATACCGTGGCCAGCATGTTGCGCTTGCGCATGGCGCGCCGGGCCAGCACCGCGGGGTCGTCGGTCGGCCCCTCCACCCCCGCATTGTCGGAATGGTTCTCGTGATGGCCGTCGCGGTTGTCCTCGCCGTTCGCCAGGTTCCGCTTCACCGCAAAACTCACCACATCCTCCAGCGTGAAGCCGTCATGCGCGGTGACCAGGTTGATGCTGCTCCACGCCGCCCGCCCGCCATGGTCGAACCGCTCGGCCGAGCCCAGCAGGCGCTTGGCCAGATCCGGCGCCATCCCGGCATCGCCGCGCCACAGCCGCCGCACCCCGTCGCGGAAACGGTCGTTCCATTCGGCGAAGGGATGCGGATAGGCGCCCAGCTGATAGCCGCCGGGGCCGAGGTCCCAGGGCTCGGCGATCAGCTTCACCTGCGCCAGCACCGGGTCCTGCCGGATGGCGTCGAAGAACCCGCCGCCGGGGTCGAAGCCGTGCCCCTCGCGCCCCAGCACGGTGGCCAGGTCGAAGCGGAAGCCGTCAACATGCATCACCTCGACCCAATAACGAAGCGAGTCCATCACCAGCCGCAGGGCGATCGGGTTGGTCGCGTCCAGCGTGTTGCCGGTGCCGGTGTCGTCCACGTAATGCCGCCCGCCGTCGCGCAGGCGATAGTAGCTGCGGTTGTCCAGCCCCCGGAAGCTCAGCGTCGGGCCCCATTCGTCGCCCTCGCCCGTGTGGTTGTAGACCACGTCCAGGATCACCTCGATCCCCACGGCATGGAACCGCCGCACCATGGCGCGGAACTCCCACAGCGCGTCGCGGCTCATGTAGCGGCTGTCGGGGGCGAAGAAGGCGATGGTCTGATAGCCCCAGTAGTTGCGCAGGCCGCGGCCGACCAGAAAGCGGTCGTCCATGAAGCCCTGCACCGGCAGCAGCTCGATGGCGGTGACGCCCAGCCGGGTCAGGTGCTCGATGACCGGCTCGGACGACAGCCCCAGATAGCTGCCGCGCAGGCCCCGCTGCACCCCGCCGTGCAGGGCGGTCATCCCCTTCACATGCGCCTCGTAGATCACCGTATCGGACCACGGCCGGCGGGGCGGCATGTCGTCGCCCCAGGTGAAGGCGGTGTCCACCACCACCGACTTCGGCACCGCGAAGGCGCTGTCGCGGGTGTCGAAGGACAGGTCCCCCCGCGCCGAGCCGATGCGATAGCCCATCAGCGCGTCCGACCAGCGCAGCCGGCCGTCCAGCGCCCGGGCATAGGGGTCGATCAGCAGCTTGTGGGGGTTGAAGCGATGCCCCTCCTCGGGCCGGTAGGGGCCCTGCGCGCGCCAGCCATAGCGGGCGCCGGGCATCAGCCCCGCGACATGGATGTGCCAGACATAGCCCTCGCGTTCGGCCACCGGCAGGCGGGCCAGTTCCCGCCGCCCGTCGTCGGAGAACAGGCACAGCTCCATCCCGGTGGCATGGGCCGAGGCGACGGCGAAGTTCACCCCCTCGCCGTCCGGGGTGGCGCCCAGCGGCCAGGGCCGGCCGGGGCCGATGGCATGGCCGGGCAGGGTGGCCGGGGGGCTGCCCGCAGGACTCAACGCTGCAGCCTTTCGTAAAGCGCGGCATAGGCGGCGGCGGATTTCGCCCAGCCGACCTCTGCCGCCATCGCGTTCTCCTGCATCCGCCGCCAGGCCAGGATGTCGGCGTGCAGCGCCACCAGCCGGCGCAGCGCCTGCCCGAAGGCCAGCGCATCCACCGGGTGGAACACGATCCCCGTCGCCACCCCCGCGGCCAGGGCGGCGGGCGAGGCGTCGATCACGCTGTCGGCCAGCCCCCCCACCGCGGCCACCACCGGGATGGTGCCGAAGCGCAGCCCGTACATCTGGGTCAGCCCGCAGGGCTCGAAGCGGCTCGGCACCAGCACCGCGTCGCCGCCCGCGAACATCCGCCGGCTCAGCCCCTCGTCATAGCCGATCCGCAGCCCGACCCGGCCGGGAAAGCGGCGGGCCAGCTCGCGCACCGCCCCCTCCAGCCCCGGATCGCCCGAGCCCAGGATCACGATCCCGCCCCCGGCCTCAATGAGCCCGGGCAGCACGGCCGGCAGCAGGTCGATCCCCTTCTGGTCGGTCAGCCGGGAGACGAGGATGGCAAGCGGCCCCGGCACCTCCAGCCCGAACTCGTCGCAGAGCGCCAGCCGGGCCGCCGCCTTGGGCCGCAGGTCCTGCGCGGAATAGGGCGGCGACCAGAGGTCGGTATCCGCCCCGTTCAGGATGCCCGAGACCACGCCCGCCCGCGCCGCGATCACCCCCTGCAGGCCCATCCCGAACTCCTGCCGCATCAGCTCGTCGGCATAGCGGGGGCTCACCGTGGTGATGGCGTCGGCGGTGACCAGCGCGGCCTTCAGGCTGCTGAGGCCGCCGTAGTATTCCAGGCTCGCCGGGTGGAACTCGTGCCCCGGCAGGCGCAGCGCGCCCAGCAGGGCGGCCGGCGCCCAGCCCTGGAAGGCGATGTTGTGGATGGTGATGACGGTGCCCACGTCGCGCGGCCCGCCGAAGGCCAGATAGGCCGGCGCGAAGCCCGCCTGCCAGTCATGCGCGTGCAGCACATCCGGTTTCCAGCCCTCGGTGGTGCCGTGGCGGGCGATCTGCGCCGCGGCCCAGCTCAAGCCCGCGAAGCGCTGCGGGTTGTCGTGCCAGTCCTGCCCGCCCTGGCCATAGGGCCCGCCGTCGCGGTCGAAAAGGTGCGGGGCATCGAGCAGCAGCAGGTCGATCCCCTCCACGGTGCCGGCCAGCACCCGGCCGCGGCCGCCGAACAGGTCGTCCTCGGCCCAGACCTCGGGCCAGCCCTGCACCCGCCCGCGCAGGCTGCGATAGCAGGGGATCAGCACCCGCATCGCCCAGTCCTCGGCCGCCAGCGCGGCGGGCAGCGCCCCCACCACATCGGCCAGCCCGCCGGTCTTGACCAGCGGCACGCATTCCGAGGCCACCGACAACACCCGCCCGCCCATGCCCACGCCCTTTCCGCTGCCCTTCGGCCCCTGTCTCCCGCCCCCGCCGCGCCCGCGCAAGCCCGCCCTGCCTTCTTCTGTCCGAAAATATCCTCGGGGGGTCCGGGGGGCAGACGGCCCCCCGGCGCCGGCCACCCGCGGAACCTCAGCCCAGCTTCGCCGCCCGCGCGTTCAGCATCTCCTGGGTGATCAGCACGATGCCGGTATCGGTGCGGCGGAACCAGCGGGCGTCGGCCTCGGGGTCCTGCCCCACCACCAGCCCCTCGGGGATGGTCACCCCGCTGTCGATCACGCAGTTGCGCAGGTCCGCCTTGCGGTTCACCGTCACCCGGGGCAGGGCGACGACGTATTCGAGGCTGGACCAGCTATGCGTCCTGACCCCGGTGAAGAGCAGCGAATTGCGCACCTCCGACCCCGAGACGATGCAGTCGCCCGAGATCAGCGAGGAGACCGCGGTGCCCCGCCGCCCGTCCTCGTCATGGATGAACTTGGCGGGCGGGACGATCTCGGAATAGGTCCAGATCGGCCAGGAATTGTCGTAGATGTCCAGCTTCGGCACGAAGTCGGTCAGGTCGATGTTGGCCTGCCAGAAGGCGTCGATGGTGCCCACGTCGCGCCAGTAGGGCTCGTCCTCCAGCCCCGAGGTCACGCAGCTGTCGGCGAACTGGTGCGCCATGGCCTTGCCGTGCTTCACGATGGCGGGGATCAGGTCGTTGCCGAAGTCGTGGCTGGAGTTGTCGTCCACCATGTCGCGCATCAGCAGGTCGCGCAGGAAGGCCCAGTCGAAGACATAGATCCCCATCGAGGCCAGCGCATGGTCGGGGTCGCCGGGGATCGAGGGCGGGTCCCTGGGCTTTTCCAGGAAGTCGGTGATCCGCATGTCGCGGTCCACGTGCATCACGCCGAAGGCGGTCGCCTCCATCCGCGGCACGGTCAGGCAGCCGATGGTCACGTCGGCCCCGGTGGCCACGTGCTGTTGCAGCATGACCTCGTAATCCATCTTGTAGATGTGGTCCCCGGCCAGGACCACCACGTATTTCACGCCATAGCTGTCGATGATGTCGATGTTCTGCGCCACGGCGTCGGCGGTGCCGCGATACCAGTTCACCTCGTCCATCCGCTGGCTGGCGGGCAATATGTCGAGGTATTCGTTGCGTTCGGCGCGGAAGAAGTTCCAGCCGCGCTGCATGTGGCGGATGAGGGAATGCGCCTTGTACTGGGTGGCGATCGCCATCTTGCGGATGCCGGAGTTCAGCGCGTTCGACAGCGCGAAGTCGATGATCCGGGTCTTGCCGCCGAAATAGACCGCGGGCTTGGCGCGCCGGTCGGTCAGTTCCTTCAGGCGCGAGCCGCGCCCGCCGGCCAGCACGAAGGCCATCGCCTGCGACGACAGCCGGGCATTGGGTCTTGCCTTCATCTCCGTCCCTCCCCTGCGGGTGCCCCCGCGCCTATGCTTGCCGGAACCAGACCGCCGCCAGCGGCGGCAGCGTGACCACCGCCGACTGCCGCTGCCCGTGCCAGGGCGTGGCCTCGGCGCTGACGCCGCCCAGGTTGCCGCGGTCGCCCCCGCCGTAATGCGCGGCGTCGGTGTTCAGGATCTCGTCCCACCGCCCCGTGGCGGGCAGGCCCAGCCGGTAGCGGCGTTCCACCGGCGTCATGTTGACCGCGGCCACCACCATCGGGTCGCCCGCGTGCCCCTTGCGGATCCAGGCATAGACCGAATTCGCCGCGTCGTTGACCTCCAGCCATTCGAAGCCCTCGGCCCGGCAGTCGTTGACGTGCAGCGCGGGCGTGTCGCGGTAGAGGCGGTTCAGGTCGCGGACCAGGTTCTGCACGCCCCTGTGCTCGGCGATGTCGAGCTGGTGCCAGTCGAGGCTCTGGTTGTGGTTCCACTCCCGGCCTTGCGCGAATTCCTGACCCATGAACAGCAGCTTCTTGCCCGGATGCGCCCACATGAACCCGTAATAGGCCCGCAGGTTGGCGAATTTCTGCGGCCCGTCGCCCGGCATCCGGGCCAGCATCGAGCCCTTGCCGTGCACCACCTCGTCATGGCTGATCGGCAGGATGTAGTTCTCGGACCAGGCGTAGTGCAGGCCGAAGGTCATCTGGTGGTGGTGGTACTGCCGGTGGATCGGGTCCTTCTGCATGTAGCCGAGCGTGTCGTTCATCCAGCCCATGTTCCACTTGAAGCCGAAGCCCAGGCCGCCATGGTCCGCGGGGCGCGAGACGCCGGGGAAGGCGGTGGATTCCTCGGCCACCGTCACGATCCCCGGGCATTCGCCATAGGTGATCGTGTTCATCCGCTGCAGCATGGCGATGGCCTCGTAGTTCTCGCGCCCGCCGTGGACGTTGGGCACCCATTCGCCATCCTTCCGCGAATAGTCGCGATAGAGCATCGAGGCCACGGCATCCACCCGCAGCCCGTCGACGTGGTATTCCTCCAGCCAGTACAAGGCGTTGGAGACCAGATAGTTCTGCACCTCCGCCCGGCCGTAGTTGTAGATCAGGGTGTTCCAGTCCTGATGAAACCCCTCGCGCGGATCCTGGTGCTCGTAAAGCGCGGTACCGTCGAAGCGGCCCAGGCCATGGGCGTCGGTGGGGAAATGGCCGGGCACCCAGTCGAGGATCACCCCCAGGCCCCTGCGGTGGGCGGCATCGACGAAGGCGCGGAACTCGGATGGCGTACCGTGGCGTATGGTGGGGGCGAAGAGGCCGATGGGCTGATAGCCCCAGCTTCCGTCGAAGGGATATTCGCTGACCGGCAGGCATTCAATATGGGTGAAGCCCATGTCGGCGGCATAGTCCACCAGCTGTTCGGCCAGTTCCAGGTAGCTCAGCATCCGGTCCCCCGGCGCGCGCCTCCACGACCCCAGATGCACCTCGTAGATCGAGACCGGCGCCTCGATGTTCTGCCGGGCGTGGCGGGTCTCCATCCACTCGGCGTCGTGCCACGCGCCGCGGATCGGGCGCACCACCGAGGCATTGGCGGGCGGATGTTCGGAGCCGAAGCCCACCGGGTCGGCCTTGAGCGGCATCAGCTGCCCGCCCGGGCCGCGGATCTCGTATTTGTAGGTCTCGCCCTCGCCCAGTCCCGGAATGAAGGTCTCCCACACCCCGGTCGGCCCGCGGCGGCGCATCGGGTGGCGGCGGCCGTCCCAGATGTTGAAACTGCCCACCACCGAGACCCGTTCGGCGTTCGGCGCCCAGACCGCGAAATGCACCCCCGCCACGCCCTCGTGCGTGATCACATGCGCGCCCAGCACCTGCCACAGCCGCTTGTGGGTGCCCTCGCCCAGCAGGTATTCGTCCATCTCGCCCAGCACCGGGCCATGGGCGAAGGGGTCGTCCCATTCCCAGGCCGACCCGCCGCCCTCGGCCCGCAGCCGGTAGGCGCCCTTGCGGGGCAGGGCGGCGCACCAGACCTCGGCCGCCTCGGGATGGCGCTGCATGGGCAGGGCCTTTTTCCCCGCCAGCACCTCCACCCGGTCGGCGCCGGGGACCAGCGCGGTCACCGTCCACTTGCCCCCGCGCCGGTGCGGGCCCAGCACCGCGAAGGGATCGCCGTGCCGGCCCTCGGCCAGCGCCCGGGCGGCGCCCGCGTCGATCATCTGCTCGGTCATGCCCGCCTCCCCGCTGGCATCAAAGCGCCGGTTCGATCCCCCATATGTCGCTCATGTAACCCCGGATCGTGCGGTCCGAGGAAAAGAAGCCCGAGCGCGCGGTGTTCAGCGCCGCCATGGGCCACCAGCGGCCGGGGTCGGCATAGGCGGCATCCACCGCGGCCTGCGCCCGCAGATAGTCGGCGAAATCGGAGGCCACCAGGAAATAGTCGTGGTGCCAGACCCTATGCACCAGCCCGTGATAGCGGTCCTTCTGGTCGGGGCTGAACACCCCCTCGGCGATCATCTGCAGCACGTCCTGCAGGGGCTTCGACGCCTCGATGGCCTTGCGGGAATGGTCGGGGTCCTGCCGGCGCAGCGGCACCTCCTCGGCGGTGAGGCCGAAGAGGAAGAAGTTCTCGCGCCCGGCCTCCTGCAGGATCTCCACGTTGGCGCCGTCCAGCGTGCCGATGGTCGGCGCCCCGTTCATCATGAACTTCATGTTGCCCGTCCCGCTGGCCTCCTTGCCCGCGGTCGAGATCTGTTCCGACAGGTCCGCGGCCGGCACCAGCCGCTCGGCCATCGAGACGTTGTAGTTGGGGGGATAGACCACCTTCAGCAGATCGCCCGTCACCGGGTCGGCGTTCACCACTGCGGCCACGTCGTTGATCAGGTGGACGATCTCCTTGGCCACCGCATAGCCGGGCGCGGCCTTGCCGCCGAAGATCTTCACCCGCGGCACCCAGGGCCCCGAGGGATCCTTGCGGATCGCATCCCAGCGGGCGATGGTCTCCAGCACGTTCAAGAGTTGCCGCTTGTATTCGTGGATCCGCTTGATCTGCACGTCATAAAGCGCATCGGGGCTGACCGGGACGCCCAGTTCCCGCCCGATCCAGTCCGACAGCGCCGCCTTGTTCCGCCTTTTCGCCGCGGCGAAGGCGGTCTCGAAGCCCGCGTCCCGCACATGCGGCTCCAGCCCCCGCAGGCGGTCGAGGTCGTCCTCCCACCCCGGGCCGATGGTGTCGGTGATCAGCCGCGCCAGCGGGCGGTTCGCCATCCGCAGCCAGCGCCGCGGGGTGACGCCGTTGGTCTGGTTCACGATCCGGTCGGGATGCAGGGCGTGCAGCTCGGGGAACAGGTTCTTCTTCACCAGTTCGGAATGCAGCGCCGAGACGCCGTTCACCTTGTGGCTCATCACGAAGGCCAGTTCCCCCATCCGCACCTCGTGGTGCTTCACGATCCCCACGTAATGCGGCGGGTGGAAGGTCTCGCGGTGCCACAGGTCGATCCGCTCCACGATCTGCATGTGCCGCGGCAGCACGTTGCCGAAGGTGAAGGTGGCCCAGCGTTCCAGCGCCTCGGGCAGCAGCGTGTGGTTGGTATAGCCCAGGCAGGCGCGGGCGATCTCCAGCGCATCGGCGAAGTCCATCCCGTGCTGGTCGGTCAGCAGCCGGATCAGCTCCGGCCCCGCGATCGCCGGATGGGTGTCGTTCATCTGGATCGCCACATGGGCGGGCAGGGCCTTGAGCTCCAGCCCCGCGGCCAGATGCCGGCGCAGGATGTCCTGCAACGCGGCCGAGGTCAGGAAGAACTCCTGCTTCAGCCGCAGTTCCTTGCCCTGATAGGTGGTATCGTCGGGATAGAGCACGCGGCTGAGGGTCCGCGCCAGCGTCTCGGGCTCGGCGGCGGCCGAATAGTCGCCGCGGTTGAAGCGTTCCAGGTCGAACAGCGTGGTGGGCTTGGCGCCCCAGAGGCGCAGCGTATTGGCCCAGCGCCCCTGCCAGCCCACCGCCGGCGTGTCGAAGGCCGCGGCCAGCACGGTCTCGCCCGGCTCCCACACCTCGCGCGGGCCGTCGTGGTAGACGTGGCCCTTGAAGCCGATGGTATAGGCGCTTTCCGGGCGCGGGAACTCCCAGGGATGCTCCTGGCTCAGCCAGTCCTCCGGCGTCTCGACCTGCCGCCCGCCCTCGAACCGCTGGCGGAACAGGCCGTGTTCGTAGCGGATGCCGTAGCCGTAGGCCGGGCAGCCCAGCGTCGCCATGCTTTCCATGAAACAGGCGGCCAGCCGCCCCAGCCCGCCGTTGCCCAGCGCCGCGTCGGGCTCGTTCTCGATCACCGCGCGGATGTCCTGGCCGTAGAAGGCCATGACCTCCGCCGCCTCGTCGTAGAGGCCGAGGTTGATGGTAGCGTCCTCCAGCAGCCGGCCGATCAGGAACTCCATCGACAGGTAGTAGACGCGCTTGCGGCCTTCGGCCCAGGTGCGGCGGGTGGAGGCGAACCACGGCTCCACGATGCGGTCGCGCAGGGCGAGGCTCAGCGCCACCCGCCAGTCATAGGTGCTGGCGTGGTCGGTGTCCTTGCCCAGCGAATAGGTCAGATGGCGCAGCACGTCGGCCTTGAGGGTGCCGGGCATCAGGCTCAGGTCGTTCAAAACTCGCACTCCCGCGGTTCGCAGTTGGCCTTGGCCCCGAAGGCTAGTCCCGCCCCCGCCGGGGTCAAGCCGCCGGGCCGCAGCGCCCGTTCCCGCCCCGGCCTCCCGCATCCTTCTATCGTTACCGCAATCATGGCGGTTTGGCACGGGAATGTTGTGATTGGGGCTCAAGGGCTTGGCAATCTCAAACCGCTTTGGCTGCCCGCCGCCGGCGGCCGCGGCTCTTTCGCCCGCTTTCCCCGCTGCCCGAAAAAGCGCCACCGGGCATAGGCGCCTGGCTGCCGGCAGGGCAGGGCGGGGGTGCAAGGGGCGCGGTCCGCGATGCGCCATGACCCGCCGTCATGCCCCGCGAATCACGGGGTTCGCGAGACTATCGCAATACGTGAAACACAGTGTGAACGTCAGTGACCGAACCGGAGCCCCGCAGCCCTTGCGCGACTCTCGCAATGCGCCTAATTGCCACAGACACAACAAAATCCTGCCCCGAAGCCGGCGCAGCGTGAAGGATCAGGGCCGTCGGCTCAAGGCGGCAGGGAACAGGATCACCGAGCAGCAGTACACGGGAACCATTGCCATGCCTACCCCCCAAACCGCCCAGCAGCAGGGCGGCACCCCCACGTCCGGCCAGCAGCAGGGCCAGAGCGGAAAGCCCGCCCCCCAGCAGGGCCAGCCCATCTTCAAGGACTGGGCCTCGATCTGAGCCCCTTGGCCGGGGGTGGCTTGCGCGGCTAGGCTGGGCGTGAAGCCCCAGCGGTCCGTGCCATGCCCAGCCCCGTCTCCTCCATCCCCAACCTCGGGCCGGCCAGCGAGGCCGCCTTCGCCCGCGCCGGGATCGCTTCGGCCGAGGAAGTGCGGGCCATGGGCCCCGACGCGGCCTATCGCCGGCTGCTGGAAACCGGCTGCGCCCCCCATTTCATCGGCTATTACGTGCTGGTCATGGGCCTGCAGGGCCGGCCGTGGAACGACTGCAAGGGCGAGGAGAAGGCTGCCCTGCGCCGCCGCTTCGACGCGCTCTGCGCCGAGGTGCGCGGTTCGGACGCCGGGCGGGCCTCGGCGCTGGAGGCGGCGCTGGACGCCCTCGGCGTGGTCCCGGCGGCGCGATCTTCCGCGAAAGCCTGACCCGCGCGGCTTGATGCAGGGCCGGGGGCGAGGTATGCCGCGGCATACTGAACTCGGGAGACGGGAATGGCCGAACGTCTGGATCGCGCGGGCTTGAGGGTCGATGCCCGGCTGGCGGCCTTTGTCGAGGGGCAGGCGCTGCCCGGCACCGGGGTGGAGCCGGCGCGGTTCTGGGCCGGGCTGGCCGAGGCCGCCGACCGGCTGGCGCCCGAGAACCGCGACCTGCTGGCGGTGCGCGAGCGGATGCAGGCGGCGCTGGACGGCTGGCACCGCGCGCATCCCGGCCAGCCCGACCCTGCCGCCTATCGCGCCTTCCTGGGCGAGATCGGCTATCTGGTCGCCGAGGGCCCGGATTTCACCATCGAGACCGAGGGCGCCGACCCCGAGATCGCCGAGATCGCCGGGCCGCAGCTGGTGGTGCCGGTGCTGAACGCCCGTTATGCGCTGAACGCCGCCAACGCCCGCTGGGGCTCGCTCTACGACGCGCTCCACGGCACCGACGCGCTGGGCGACCCGCCGCAGGGCGGGGGCTACGATCCCGCCCGCGGCGAAAGGGTGATCGGCTGGGGGCGGGCGTTCCTGGATGACGTGGTGCCGCTGGCCGGCGCGTCCTGGGCGCAGGCGCGCGGCTTCCGGGTGGCAAGCGGGGTGCTGGTGGTGGCGACCGCGGCCGGCGACCGCAGCCTGATCGAGCCGGTGCAGTTCGCCGGCTACCGGGGCGAGCCCGGGGCGCCCACCCATGTGCTGCTGCGCCACCACGGGCTGCATATCGAGATCGCGATCGACCCCGCCGGCCCGATCGGCCGCGCCGACCTCGCCCATGTCGCCGACATCCGGCTGGAATCGGCCGTCTCTGCCATCATGGACTGCGAGGATTCCGTCGCGGCCGTCGATGCCGAGGACAAGGTGCTGGCCTATGCCAACTGGCTGGGGCTGATGAAGGGCGACCTGGCCGATACCTTCCAGAAGGGCGGGCGGGAGCTGACCCGCCGCCTGAACCCGGACTTCGCCTGGACGGCCCCGGATGGCGGCAGCCTCACGGTCAAGGGCCGGGCGCTGATGCTGGTGAGGAACGTGGGCCTGCTGATGACCACCCCGGCGGTGCTGGACGCCGAGGGCCGGGAATTGCCCGAGGGGCTGCTCGACGCCTTCGTCACCACGCTCTGCGCGATGCACGACCTGGGCAAGCAGGAGGGGCCAAGGAACTCCGCCCATGGGTCGGTCTACGTGGTCAAGCCCAAGCTGCACGGGCCGGCCGAGGTGGACTTCGCCTGCCGGACCTTCGATCTGGTCGAGGACACCCTGGGCCTGCCGCGCCACACGGTGAAGCTGGGGATCATGGACGAGGAGCGGCGCACCTCGGTCAACCTGCGCGAATGCATCCGCGCCGCGCGCCACCGGGTGGCCTTCATCAACACCGGCTTCCTGGACCGCACCGGCGACGAGATCCACACCGCGATGGAAGCCGGGCCGATGGTGCCCAAGGGCGAGATGAAGTCGCAGCCCTGGATCAGGGCCTACGAGGACCGCAACGTCGACATCGGCCTGGCCTGCGGGCTGCGGGGCCGGGCGCAGATCGGCAAGGGGATGTGGGCGGCGCCCGACCTGATGGCCGCGATGCTGCGCGACAAGATCGGCCATCCGGAGGCCGGGGCCAATACCGCCTGGGTCCCCTCGCCCACCGCGGCCACGCTGCATGCCACCCACTACCACCGGGTGGACGTGGCCGCGCGGCAGGCGGAGCTGGCGGCGGGCGGCCCGCGGGGCTCGCTGGACGACCTGCTGACCATCCCGCTGGCCAAGGGCAACTGGACCCCCGAGGTCATCCGGGCCGAGATCGACAACAACGCCCAGGGCATCCTCGGCTATGTGGTGCGCTGGGTCGATCAGGGGGTGGGCTGCTCCAAGGTGCCCGACATCCACGACGTGGGCCTGATGGAGGACCGGGCGACCTGCCGGATCTCCTCGCAGGCGCTGGCCAACTGGCTGCACCACGGGGTGGTCACCGAGGCCGAGGTGATGGAGGCGATGCGGCGGATGGCCGCGGTGGTGGACCGGCAGAACGCCGGCGACCCCACCTATCGCCCGATGGCGCCCGGCTTCGACGGCCCGGCCTTCGCCGCGGCCTGCGACCTGGTGTTCAAGGGGCGCGAACAGCCCTCGGGCTATACCGAGCCGGTGCTGCACGCCCGCCGCCAGCAGGTGAAGGCGGGATAGGTCGTCGCGGCTTCGGCGCAACCCCACGGCCAAGTGACAACCGACTGAAAAACTCAGGATTGACATCCGGCCGCGGCGAGAGGACATTCCGTCCGAGCCGGGTGGCGCCCTGCCGCCCGAAACCGACGAATCCGGGGCGTGCCGGCAAGGCGCCTCCGATGCGCAGGAAAAGGACCGGGCATCTTGGCCAGCCGCCATCGTCGCGCAGGGATCCGCGGGGGCGCCCCCGCATGATCGTCTGCCACTGCACCGGGATCACCGACCGCGAGATCGACGCCGCCATCGACTGGATGCGCGCCGCCGACCCGGAAACCATCATCACCCCCGGCAAGGTCTATCGTGCCTTGGGCCGCGCCGCCGATTGTGGCGGCTGCATGTCGCTTTTCGTAGCCACGATGCGCAGGAACGGCAATACTGAGGTTCCCATGCAGTTGCGCAACCTGAGACGCGCAGCCACACAGGAGGACCGGGCATGAAGGGTGACGACAAGGTCATCGAATATCTCAACCGCGCCCTGCGCAGCGAACTGACGGCGGTCAGCCAGTACTGGCTGCACTACCGGCTTCAGGACGACTGGGGGCTGAAACGGATGGCCAAGAAGAGCCGCGAGGAAAGCATCGAGGAGATGCACCACGCGGACAAGCTGATCACCCGCATCATCTTTCTGGAAGGCCACCCGAACCTGCAGAAGCTCGACCCTCTGCGGATCGGCGAGACCCCGCGCGAGACGCTGGACGCCGACCTGGCCGCCGAGCGCGAGGCGGCGGCGCTCTATCGCGAGGCGCGGGCCTATTGCCAGTCGGTCAACGACTATGTGTCGATGCAACTCTTCCAGGACCTGCTGGAGGACGAGGAGGGGCATATCGACTTCCTCGAGACCCAGATCGACCTTTTCGAGCGGCTGGGGGCGGAACGCTATGCCCTGCTGAACGCCGCGCCGATGGACGAGGCGGACTAGATATCTTCCACCGGCTTCCGGCCCCCTGGCCCCGCCGCTCGCGGCGGGGCGAAATGCGTGTGGCCGTCCGCATCATCGACACCCCGAGGAGACCCCGATGACCGCCCGCACCGCCCCGCTGCCGGGGACCGAATGGATCAAGGCCCCGGCCCGCAGTTCCGCGCAGGACAGCGCCTCGGTCGAAGGGCCGGTGGCCGGGATCCTGGCCGCCGTGCAGTCCCGCGGCGACGCGGCGGTGCGCGAGTTCTCGGCCCGGTTCGACGGGGCGGATCTGGCGGCGTTCGAGGTGGGGCAGGCCGACCGGCAGGCGGCGGTGGCGGCGCTCGACCCCCAGACCCGGGCCGACACCGAATTCGCCATCGCCAATGTCCGCGCCTTCGCCGAGGCGCAGCTGGCCACCATCCGGCCGCTGGAGGTGGAAATCCGCCCCGGCGTCTTCATGGGGCACCGGGTGATTCCCATCGAAACCGTGGGATGTTACGTGCCCGGCGGGCGGTTCCCGCTGCTCTCGGCCCCGGTGATGACCATCGTGCCGGCCCGGGTGGCGGGGGTGGACCGGGTGGTGGCCTGCCTGCCGCCCAACGCCCACCTGGCGATGATCGCCGGCTGCCACCTGTCGGGCGCCGACCGCATCTTCCGCATCGGGGGCGCGCAGGCCATCGCCGCCATGGCCTACGGCACCGAGACCGTGCCGCGGGTGGACAAGATCGTCGGCCCCGGCAATGCCTTCGTCAACGAGGCCAAGCGGCAGGTGTTCGGCCCGGTGGGGATCGACCAACTGGCCGGCCCGTCCGAGATCTACATCCTGGCCGACGCCACCGGCGACGCGGCGATGATCGCGACCGACCTGCTGGCGCAGGCCGAGCATGACGTGCGCACCCGGGTGGGGCTGATCACCACCCACCGCGCCCTGGCCCAGGCGGTGCTGGCCGAGGTGGAGGCGCAACTGGCCACGCTCACCACCGCCGCGGTGGCCGGCCCGGCCTGGCGCGACTATGGCGAGATCATCCTGTGCCGGGACGAGGCGGCGATGATCGCCTGTTCCGACCTGATCGCCGCGGAACACTTGCAGGTGCATACCGCCGATCCGCATGGCCTCGCGGCGCGGCTGCGCAACTATGGCTCGCTGTTCATCGGGGAACTGGCCAGCGTGGTCTATTCCGACAAGTGTTCCGGCACCAACCATACGCTGCCGACCATGGCGGCGGGGCGCTATACCGGCGGGCTCTGGGTCGGGGCCTATGTGAAGATCGCCACCCACCAGTGGCTGGACGAGCGGGGCGTGCAGGCCGTGGCCCCGCCCGCGGCGCGGCAGAGCGCGTCCGAGGGGCTGGAGGGCCACCGCCGCGCGGCGCAACTGCGGCTGGACCGGATGCAGCTGCGCTGAGGGCCGCTCATCGCTCGCCTCACGGGCGCTCTTCGCTGCGAGG